>JAGAEZ010000007.1 GCA_017612875.1 Bacteroidaceae bacterium
CGTGTTTGACGCACATACCCGCATCAACATCTATGGCACCAGTGTCAGAAACTGGTTGGTCTCCCCGAGCGTTGAAGTGGCTGCAAACTATGTCTTTGATTTCGACCTCGCTCTGACCAGGTACAGCGGAACCCTGCAACCTGTAATCGACACCCTTCAACAGGATGACAGGTTTGTCGTACTGATTTCCACAGACAACATGGAAAGCTGGACCATTCTGCGTCAGTGGGATAATGCCGGCTCCGAGTATGTGTATAACAATATCACCTGCTCCGCTACCGGCGAGCATGTGAGCTTCGACCTGAGTGCATACGTCGGCCAAAATGTGCGCATCGCCTTCTATGGTGAATCAACTGTGGCTGGTGGCGACAACAACTTGCACATCGACAATGTGGTTGTCGGTATCCCGATTCCCGCTGGCGAATGGATGACTGCTACTACAGACGCCGCTACCTGCATCCTCACCGGCCTCATCCCTGAAACAGACTATGAGGTGTATATTGAGAGCGTTTGCGAAGGCGAAACAAGCCATGTGACGGATCACATCACCATCACCACTGATGTGGCTTGCCCGGCTCCTACAGGACTTTCTGTTGCCAACATCACCCCCACCTCCGCCGACTTGAGCTGGACAACCAGTGCCGATGCTTGGGAAATTGAAGTGGCTGATGATCAAACCCCACCGGTCGTAACCACATGGATTGCCGACACGAATCCGTTTACCGTGCCTGATTTAAACCCCGAAACCGAATACACCGTGCGTGTCCGTGCCAATTGCGATGGCGAGGGCTACAGCGAATGGAGCGCCTCCGCCACCTTCACCACGCTCATTGCTTGCCCAGTTCCCTTCGATGTGGAAGTTGACACTGTCACATACAATAGTGCTACCGTGGCATGGACTGGCTTTAGCGATAGCTACATTTTGAATTGGGCCTATGGAGAAATCCACCCCCTGATCAATGTGAACTTTGAAGACCAGACCATCCCTGCCAACTGGACCAACACTGCCACTGCCGATACGCTTGTTTGGACGGTAGTGACCGACACCATCCACAACAGCTATTGCATGATAAGCGGCAATGCTGGCGTGGCCAGTTCAACATCCGAAGTTTCTTGCGTGATGACTTATCCCAATGATGGCACCATCGAATTTGATGCCCAGTGCATGGGTGAAGGCACCTCTTGGGACGTTTGCCGTTTCTTGATAGATGATGATATTAAGCTTGCAAAAGGCGCAAACGGTATCCAATGGGATCATTACTCCTTTGCTGTCACTGCAGGCGAACACACCTTCACATGGATATATTCGAAAGATAGTTCTGTGAATGGTAAGGGCGACCACTTCGCAGTCGACAACATTAAGATGTATTATGAGAACCTGATTCGGCAAGATCCTATTACCGCTGAAAACACACCTTATACCTTCACTGGACTCACCCCTGAAACCAATTATTATGTGACAGTACAAGGTGTTTGCGGTGACGAACAAGCCGAACCAAGCGGATTAATTTCATTCAAAACTGCTGATTATGATTGGACAGGCTGCGGCTTGGAGAACGATCCCTACATCATCACCACGACTGAGGAACTCGGTATGCTGGCCCTGTGTGTGAACAGTGGTAACGGATTCTCCGGCAAGTTCTTCAAACAGGTTGCTGACATAGATATGAGCGGTATCGCCTTTACCTCTATCGGTAATAGCGATAATCCGTTCAGCGGCACTTTCGACGGACAGGGCTATACCGTGAGTGGCATCAGCATAGACAAAAGCGACGGCTCCTGTCTGGGTCTCTTCGGTCACATTAATAATGGCGCAGTCAAGAACGTCACCCTTGCCAACAGCAGCATCTCAGGCTCTGATTATGTAGGTGGTATAGTTGGCTGCATAGATGGAGGAACCGTCATGAACAGCCTTGTCATCGGTGCTGCCGTCAGCGGTGAGAATAATACAGGCGCCGTTGTAGGCAGTAACAGCGGCAACCTCAGCTATAATTACTACAGCGGCTGCACCGTGACCGTGAATGGTACGGTAAACGATGCCGGTGTGGGTTGCGGCAATCCGTCAGGTGACATCACTGATGACGACGGCGCTTTGGCGGCTACCGTCCTGAGTGAGAGTTCAGCGGTGCCTTCGGACTTGAGCGGTAAGGTGGTTTTCCGCCGTATGTTCACGGGCAGCAGTGCATCGACCGTATGCCTGCCGTTTGAATATACGCCAGCTGACGGCGTCGGCGGGTTCTACACATTTGCCGGCATAGAGAAAGACCATGACACATGGGTGGCCACGATGATGGAAACCGGCGCGGGTAATAATATGGTGAATGGTGCCCTTATGGCCAACATACCGTATCTGTTTATGCCTGCAGGCACTGACAGCATCGTACCTGTGCTGTTCCACGGTCCTGCCGCTTCTGAAATCAGCGCAGGCACAGCCACTGACGGTGACTGGAAATTTACAGGTACTTACACGCGTCTTACCTACGGCACCGAGCCTATGGTCGGCTATATTTACGGTTTTGCTTCGAAGAGCAGGACGTATGACGGGCAAAATGTCGAGGCGGGTGAGTTTGTCCAGGCTATGGACGGTGCAAGCGTACCTCCAATGCGCTGTTACTTGATTTACAAGGAGGGTGAAGAAATGCCTTACAACGTATTTATCCGCGACGAGGCAGGCCGTGACTGGGAACTGCCTGCCCGCATTACGGTAAGACTGGTGAGCGCGGAAGGTAACGTAACAGCTGTAGGTTCCATTGACACTTCTACCGGTGATGTCACGATTGATACATGGTATGATATGAGCGGACGACCCATCAACGGCATTCCCACCTCTCCCGGATTGTATATAAACAATGGAGAGAAGATCAGACTGAACGGTCGGATTTATGACTGATAGCACCTGCCGCCAACTTCTCTTGCACGGAGGAGTTGGCGGCAGTGTGTTTATTGTATTGAGGTCCTGTTGCGGAATGGCGGAAACAGAGAGATGTTACAGCTTATCGTTGAAGTAGTCTGTTACTTTCTGCATGAGGTGAATACGGTCACGCCCGCTTACATTGTGCTCATGGGTAGGATAGGGGAAATAGTCTAACTGGACCCCGGCCTTGATGCAGGCCTCCACAAAACTCAGGCTGTGCTCCCATACCACGGTGTTGTCTATGGCTCCCTGGCATATCAGCAGCTTGCCTTTCAGGTCCTTGGCACGCGGAATCAGACTGGTCTTTTCAAGTCCCTCAGCATTGGTGGCCTCGGTCTCCATATAGCGCTCGCCGTACATCACCTCGTACCATTTCCAGTCTATCACGGGACCTCCGGCCACACCCACCTTGAACACCTCAGGGTAGTTCACCATTAGCGAGATGGTCATGAATCCGCCGTAGCTCCAGCCGTGGACGCCAATGCGGTCCTTATCCACCCAGTCATGGCTCATAAGCCAGCGCATTCCCTCCATCTGGTCCTCCATCTCGGCCTTGCCGCACTGTTTGTGGATAGCCTTCTCATAATCGGCTCCGTGGTGCTGGGTGCCGCGGTTGTCCATCACGAACACTACGTACCCGTGCTGGGCCATATACATCTCCCATGTGCGCAGATAGGCGTGGAACGAGTTGTTTACCATCTGCGAGTGGGGACCGCCATAGACATACAGTATTACGGGATATTTCTTGTCCGGGTCAAAGTCGATGGGGCGGATCAGGCGGTAGTGGTTGTCATACTTGCCGTCGGCACTCTTGATAGAGCCTAACTCTATGGGGCAGTAGTTGAGCTTAGCGGTGGGATCATCGGCCCGGAAAATCTCATGCGGTTTCCTGCCGTCGGTCTGGATGACGCTTACCACACGGGGAGTGTTCAGCTCCGACCAGGTGTCGATGAAGTATTTGCCGTCAGGGCTGATCCGGCAGGTATGCCATCCGGACTCCTTGGTCAGACGCTGGGCCTTTCCGCTCTTCATGTCGGCGCGGAACAGATGCCTGTCTGCCGGCGATACCTCAAACGAGTAGTAATAGACATACTTGCCCTTGACTTCCAACAGCTCTATGTCAGCATCGGTATTGACTATACGCTTGGGCTCTCCACCCTTCACACTGCCAAGATAGAGGTTCCAGTATCCGTCACGCACGTTGGTCTGGTAGATGAAATGCTCCGGGTCATCGGGCAGGAATGTGAGCGGATAGAGCGGTTCCACATACCGGTCATCGTGGTCGGTGAAGAGGGTGCTTATGTACTTGCCGTCTGAAGCGTCATAGACGTTAAGGTGCATGTTCTTCTGGGCGCGGTCCAGCACCTGGATGTAGATGCGGTCGCTTGCCGGACCCCATGTGATGTTTGTCAGATAACGCTCCTCGTCAAAATCGGTCACGTCCATCCATGCGGTGGTTCCCTTGTCGATATCATACACTCCAAGAGTGATTATCTCCGATGTCATGCCGTTCATAGGGTAGCGTATCTCCTTGAGCGTGCCGGTACGGGTGGTTATGTCCAATAGCGGGAAGAGTGTAACGCGGCTCTCGTCCTTCTTGTAGAATGCAATCTTCCGGCGGTCGGGCGATACGAAAATGCCGCCGTCTATGCCGAACTCATTACGGCTTACGCTCTCTCCGCACACGATCCCTTTCTGATTGAAGGCGGTCACCTGATGCTCCACGCTGTCCTTGTCAATATACCACACCTCGCCGTCTTTGGTGAATGCCCGGAAGTGGTCCCTCTTGGCCGATGTGAGCTTGACGGAGGGTTCTCCCATCTCCTTCCCGGTGCGGGCATCGACGTGATGCCGTTCACCGTCCTTGTAATATGAATAGACCGCACCGCCCATATCCCATGAACAGCTGATGTTCTCCACCTGAATGCCTATACCCAGGACCGCCTCCTCCATGGTCAGCAGTCTGCGGTTCTCCTGCGGACGTGCTGCAACTGCAAGGAGCAACGATGTCACAAACAAAATACCTTTTTTCATATATAATTCATTGTCAGTTAATCCTTTCTATGTCCCTGACCCCCTTGACCTGTTTAAGCTTCTTGACCAGCTTGTCCAGCGTGGAGAGGTCGCTCACCAGCACCGTCAGGCGCCCCTGGAACAATCCGCCGTTCGAGTCAATGCTGATGGAACGCAACAGTGTATCGGGTTCCTTGTTTATAATCGATGATATGTTCGAGACAATACCTATGTCATCATGACCTACGACATTGAGCGTTATGCTGTACTGGCTGCCGCTCTTGCCGGACCAGCGGGCCTTGAGAATGCGGTAGGGATAGCGCTCCTTCATGCGGAGTATGTTGGGGCATGAACTGCGGTGAATCCTGATGCCGCCGTTTATGCTCACGAATCCCGTCACGTCATCGCCGTAGATAGGGTGGCAGCAGCCGGCCATCTTGAAATCCAGTCCGGTCAGGCCGTCGCCTATCACCAGCACATCGCTGTCCTGAGCGGTCTTCTTCTCCGTCTCGACAAATGTCTTCCCAATGTCAAAATCCTGCGCGCTGTGGCCCTCCTGGCTGGCCTGTGCCGAGGCCTGCATCTCCTCATACACCTTGAGCACGTCATCGACCTTGATCTCGTCCTCCATCAGTGCATGGAAGAACGGGGTCTGGCCCTTGTAGCCCATACGCACGATGAGCCGTGACATGTCGCTCTCCGAAATGTCAATCTTGCGGTTCTTGAAACGGCGTTGCAGCAGCTCTTTGCCGGCCTGAGCCTCGCGGTTACGGATTTCATTTATGCCTTGGCGTATGCGCATCCGGGCACGCGATGTCACCGCTATGTTCAGCCAGTCCTGCTTGGGTGTCTGGGTGGACGATGTGAGCACTTCAACCGTATCGCCGCTCTGGAGCTTGTGGCTGATACGCACGTTGCGGCCTCCCACACGGGCTCCCACGCAGGTCAGGCCTAACCGGCTGTGAATGGAGAAGGCGAAGTCGAGCACTGTCGCGCCCTTGGGCAGTTGCCGGACCTCGCCGGTAGGGGTGAACACGAAAATCTCCTCCTGATACATGTCCAGAGCAAAATCCTTGCGCATCTCGTCAGGGTTGGTGTTGTGCTCCAGGATCTCACGTATGCTTGCCATCACGTTGTCGGCTGCTCCCTCGCTCTTTATGCCCTTGTATGACCAGTGGGCGGCCAGGCCGCGTTCCGCAATGTCATCCATGCGGCGGGTGCGTATCTGTATCTCCACCCAGCGGTTTTCAGGGCCGTTCACGGTTATGTGCAGTGACTCGTAGCCGTTGCTCTTGGGGACGCTCAGCCAGTCACGCAGCCGCTTGGGGTTGGGCTGGTACATGTCGGTCACGATGCTATAGACCTGCCAGCACTGCGCCTTCTCCTTGTCGGCGGGAGAATCCAGTATGATGCGTATGGCGAAGAGGTCATAGATATGGTCCAGGGTGGTGTTCTGGACCTTCATCTTGTTCCAGATGCTCGATATGGATTTGGTGCGGCCCTTGATGGTGAACTTGAGTCCGGCCTCCTCCAGACGTTGCCTGACAGGTCCGATGAACGCCTTGATATATGCCTCACGGGCGCTCTTGGTCTCGTTGAGCTGATGGGCTATGCTGTCATAGACATCACGGTGCTCGTACTTGACAGTCATGTCCTCCATCTCGCTCTTGATGGCGTACAGGCCCAGCCGGTGTGCCATGGGGATGTAGAGCAGGCGGCACTCTTCGGTCACATGCAGACGGTATCCGGTGTCGGGATTGTATGACAGCATCTGCATCAGCACGTAGCGGTCGGCAATGAGGCAGATAATCACGCGCACATCCTCGGCAAACGAAACAAGCAGCTTGCGGAAGTTCTCATCGGCAATGGAGTCGTGTTTGGAGTAGAGCTCCTTGATGCGGCATAAACCCTCTATGAGCCGGGCCGCATCCTCGCCGAACTCCTTCCGGCACTGTTCAGGAGTGATAAGCCCCTGCTGTACCATCGGGTCAAACAGTGCTGTCAGCAGCGAAGCCTTCTTCAGCCCCGTCTTTTCAAGCAGGACTATGCCGGTTCTGACGCAGCGCTCCAAAGTGGATATGCCGTGGCTGTCAGGAGCGTATGCCCCCTCATCGATGCCGCCGAGGAGCAGTTTCTTGAGCCGCCTCCACTCCTCTGCGCTGAACAGAGGTCTTGCGGCGGTTATCAGTTGTCTGTACAGGTTTACAGTCATTTGTCACTCCTTGAATTCAACATGATTCTCATAAAAGATCCATTGAAACAGCTACTTCCACATCAACCTGCAGAAGGCTTGATGTAAACAAAGGTAATGCTATTTTTAGAATCTGTTTTAATTTGTCTCCATGATTTTCTTACAGCCTCTTTTTTCCAATAGACCAAAAAAATTCACGGAACAAATCAAAACAGATTCTAAATCAGTATTGTCACAAACGGATCCGGACCGTCATCCTTTTCCATTTGCACAAAGCCGGACCTTCAAGTTGGAGAGCATCATCGGAAGGCGTAAAGCGCAGAACCCTGAAAGTCCCGTAAAGAACGGCACGTGTCTGAGGCATGTTAGACACCGCAGGTGGCTATAAATGCCGAGTTTGCCGTTCAGGGACTTTCAGGGTTCGGAGTAGCCTTCCGGTGTTGTCTCTCCAACTTGAAGGTCCGGCGGCCGTTATGGCTGATGGGCTTTATGGACCGGCGGCCGTTATGGCTGATGGGCTTTATGGACCGGCGGCCTTTATGGTTGATGGGCATTATGGACCATCGGCCGTTATGGCTGATGGGCTTTATGGACCATCGGCCTTTATGGCTGATAGTCTTTATGGTCCGTTGAAGAAGAATATAAGAAAGAGAAAAGGTCTGCCAAAATTTCCGTAATCGGGCAAAAATATGTACTTTTGTCAGTCTTTATGAGGATAGCATGAATATAGAAGAGGTACAGAGAATGAAGCAGCGCTTCCGTATCATCGGAAACGCCCCGGAACTGAACCGCGCCATAGATGTGGCCATGCAGGTGGCACCCACTGACCTCACGGTGCTCATAACCGGTGAGAGCGGTTCGGGAAAGGATGTCATTCCTAAGATCATACACGATAACAGCGCACGCAAATCCAGGAAATACCTGGCCGTGAACTGCGGAGCCATACCCGAGGGAACCATTGATTCCGAACTCTTCGGACACGTCAAGGGCTCTTTCACCAATGCCATCAACGACCGGAAGGGATATTTCGGCGAGGCCGACGGGGGCACTATATTCCTTGACGAGGTGGCCGAACTGCCTCTCGCCACCCAGGCCCGTCTGCTGCGCGTGCTGGAAACCGGCGAATTCATAAGGGTAGGCTCCTCGAATGTGGAGAAGACCGATGTCAGGATTGTGGCTGCCACGAACGTCAACCTGCAGAGAGCCATAGAGCAGGGCCGGTTCCGTGAAGACCTGTTCTACCGTCTGAGCACCATACCTGTCAAGGTGCCGTCATTGAGGGAAAGAGGCAATGACATACTCCTGCTATTCAGGAAGTTTGCCGCTGACTGTGCCGAGAAATACCACATGCCGGCCATACAGCTCTCCGATGATGCCAGACAGAAGTTGCTCGCTTATACATGGCCGGGAAATGTGAGACAGCTCAAGAACATCACCGAGCAGATCTCCATCATGGCCCAGCAGAGGCTGATAACTGCCGATATGCTGCAAGGGTATCTTCCGGAAGGACCCGGTCCCATGCTTCCCATGCTGGCCGGAACAGGGCAGGCGGAGAACCAGTTCCGCGACGAACGCGAGATCCTGTACAAGGTCCTGTTCGACCTGCGCCGTGACGTGACTGACCTCAAGGCACAGGTGAACTCGCTTTCCCAGAGCGCGACCCAGGTCCAGCCGCAGCCGGTCTCGATAATCACCCCGCACGAGACAATCGCGCCGGTCCAGAGCAGGAATGTCAATGACGAGGCGGATGATGACATACAGGATACGGAAGTCTATGTGGAGGAGACCCTCTCGCTCGATGAGGTGGAGAAGGACATGATCCGCAGGGCATTGGCCAAGCACGGCGGAAAACGCCGCAATGCCGCCGCTGACCTGAACATATCGGAACGCACTTTATACAGGAAAATAAGGGAGTACAATCTGGAATGAAAAGCAGGATACTTACAGCAGCGGCTTGCCTGTTCATGGTACTGACAGCAGTGTCATGCCTTCCTACGTACCAGCTGAAAGGGGCGTCGATTGACTACAATACCATAAAGACGATCTCCATCGAGAGTTTCCAGAACAGGGCGACATACCAGTGGGCTCCCATGGCTCCCATGTTCAACAACACTCTCAGTGATGTCTATAACCGCCAGACCAAGCTGCGCCAGGTCAAGCGTGACGGTGACCTTGCAGTCTCCGGCGAGATAACGTCATACGACCAGACCAACAAGTCCATATCCGCCAGCGGCTATTCATCCATGGTTCAGCTCAGGATGACCGTCAAGGTCAAGTTCGTCAATACCAAGGAGCATAAGGATGATTTTGAGAAGAGTTTCTCTGCCACAAGGGAGTATGATTCAAGCCAGCAGCTTTCATCGGTCCAGGAGGAGCTTGTCCAGCAGATGATAGACGATATCGTGGATCAGATTTTCAATGCCACAGTGGCCAACTGGTGATGGATCAGGATAAGGATGAGAGGCTGATGTCCCTGCTCGACGGCTTCCTGGAGGGGAATGCCGAGGCCGATGGTGCCGCTGACGGCGAACTGTCCGGCTTGCCGGCCGACTATGTGGAGGCCTATGTGAAGAACCTGCCGGACATCCCGGAGACACCGGTCGGGAGTGTCATCCGTTCCAAGACCGAATCCCTTCTGGACGCATTCATCAGATCCTCTGCCGAAGGCCCGGTGTTCCCGAGAATGGCTCCTGTCCGGGAAAGTCCCGCCGAGGCGGACAGCCCCGGGCAGCCGGAGCAGGAAAATGTGGACGATGCCTTCTATACCGAGACACTTGCCCGGATTTATCTCAAACAGCACAGATATGACAAGGCATTGGAAATAATTCGCTCTCTATATTTGAATTTTCCAAATAAAAGCATTTACTTTGCGGACCAAATCCGGTATTTGGAAAAATTAGTTAGGATAAATCAAAAAACAGAATAGAAAAATGTTTGTTACATTGCTTGTCATTATCGTGATTCTGGCAATATTCCTCTGCTTTATTGTCACGATCCAGAATTCCAAGGGAGGCGGCCTGGCTGCCGGTTTTGCATCGTCAAACCAGATCATGGGTGTCCGCAAGACCACCGATATTCTTGAAAAGACCACATGGACGCTGATAATCCTTATCGCCCTCCTCAGCATTGTCACCGCTTATGTATCCAAGCCGAGGGCCGTCAACACCGGTTCCGTGCTGGAGAACGAGGCTATAGAGACCAGGATGGAGAATCCCGAATCCTCCACCACAACATTTGATTCACCGATAGAGATACAGGATCTTCCCACCGGGGAGTGATTCTTTCTGAAAGCATAGTCAGGGAGACAACCGTCAGATTGTCTCCCGATTTTTGCTAAAATAGACCGCATCTGTTCTGTCAGTTCCGATTGTCGTGATATGAAACCATTCGCTTTCCCCGGTATAATTGAGGACGATATCCTGAGTATAGCTTCTCAGCAGATACCCTATATGCGTACGGCCTGGTTCTCCGGACTGATGAAGGAGAACGAGCGCATGTTGTTGGACGCGATAGGCTGCCGTGACGGCAGGGTGATGTTCTTCACCTCCTCGGGAACGGCCGCCATGGAGGCTGTCGTGCAGAATTATGTGGCAGCTCTCGGAAAGGCTTTCATTATTGACGGAGGCACTTTCGGACACCGCTGGGTGGAACTCTGCGGCTACCATGGCATCGGACATGAATCCATGCAGATACCTTTTGCGGAGGACATCGACTATGGACTGCTGGAGGAGCGCATGGAACAATACAAGCCGGCCGTGTTCCTCTGCCAGCACCACGAGACCTCTTCGGGCCAGCTCTTTGACCTCAAGCGTATTTCGGATATCTGCCGCAGGACAGGCACCAGCCTGGTCGTGGATGTGATAAGCTCGTTCCTGGCCGAGAAACTTGATATGGATGAGCTTGGGATTGATGTGGCTGTCACCAGTACCCAGAAAGGGTTGAACCTGCCTCCCGGGGCTGCTCTCGTCTTCCTGTCGCGAAAGGCGACTGAGGTGGATTTCCGCCACAACAACTATTATCTGGATTTCCAGGACAATCTCAGGAATCTGGAACGCGGACAGACACCGTTCAGCCCGGCAACCACCATATTCATGCAGGTTCATGAGCGTATGCGCCGCAATATGGAGAAGGGTATAGACAATATCATTGCCGCCACCCGTTCCAAGGCACTCTATTTCCGTGAACTGTGTGCCAGATACGGCTGGGAGACCCCGGCCCGTAACCCCGCCAATGCGATTACCGGTTTCTTCGTCCACAGGAATGCCGGGATCCTTTGCGACGAGCTCCAGAAACACGGGATATTCATAATGCCAAGCGGCAAGCCCCATTTCTTCCGCGTCTCCCACATGGGGAGCGATACCAGGGAGGATCTGGACGGACTGGCTGAAATAATCAGTGAAATAGAAAACAGGCCCTGATGAGAATAGCGTTATTCTGCGAGAACCGGTATGCGATTGACATACTCCAGCCCCTGTATGAAGAGGCTGTGTCGCAGGATTGCCACGATGTGCTCTGGTACATCCATACTCCTAAGATCAGGGATTTCAGGCTTGACGGGAACGCCCGCTGGACATCGTCTGTCCAGGAACTGTACGATTTCAGTCCGGAGGCCATATTCGTGCCCGGCAATATTGTGCCTTACTATCTGCCGGGGGTCAAGATACAGGTGTTCCACGGCTATGCGGCCGAGAAGAAGGACCATTGGATCATCCGCCGCTATTTCGACACATATTTCACGCAGGGCCCATATTTCACATCGCATTTCGAGGCGTTGGCCCGCAAGTACGGGGACTTTGAGGTGCGTGAGACAGGCTGGACCAAGCAGGACTGGATATGCAGGCACCTGCATGACTATGATGATGAGAAGGAGCGCCTGCTCAAGCAGTACGGCAAGGGCAGAGTGGTGCTTTACGCCCCCACGTTCTCGCCTAAACTGACATCGCTGCCGTATCTCAAGCCTGCCCTTGAGAAACTTTGCGCCGAGAGGGATATCCTGCTCATACTCAAGTTCCATCCGCTCACTGCGGCTGTCTGGACCGATGAGTACAGGGAGTGGGCTTCCGGCCGTAAGGATACCATATATATAGAGGCTTCGGAGAACGTGACCCGCTACCAGATGATGAGCGACGTGATGATAAGCGACACCTCGTCATCGGTCTATGAGTTCCTCCTGCTGGACCGTCCCGTAGTGACGTTCAGGACTATCGCCAAGGATATCTATTGGGAGAATATCGACAATCCCGATGAACTGGCTGAGGCATTTGACAGGGCTCTCAATGACCGGGAGGCCGAGGAAAAGAGACGCTGGATAGTGGAGAACTATGACCCGCATCCGGACGGGGAATGCTGCCGCCGTATGATTGCCGAGGCAGAGGACTATATCCGGAGGCATGGAGTGCCGTCAAGAAGGAAGCTGAACCTTTGGCGCAGATATACCGGCATCAAGACATTCGGAAAGATAAAAAAGGAGAGGACATGATATCGGACCAACCATACAACTATGACCTGAGAGAGTTCCAGCTCAAGTGCGTGGGCCTGCTGGATGCCATCGACAAGGTGTGCAGGGAGCATGACATAAGGTATTATGTGATTGCCGGCACGTTGCTCGGCGCGGTCCGGCACAAGGGATTCATTCCCTGGGACGATGACCTGGATATAGCCCTTATGCGCAAGGATTACGACCTGCTGATTGAACATGCCGCGGAATGGTTTCCTGAGCCGTACTCCATAGTGGCTTGGAACAATGACCTGAAATATCCCAAGTATTTCGCCAAGCTGGAGGACAGGAGCACCACGCTCGTGGAGCGTTTCTATTTAGGATATGTGGGCGGTATCTACATGGATATTTTCCCGCTTGATTCAGTACCCGACAACAGGATTCTCAGGGCATGGCATTACTACCGTTTCAACCTGAAGCGCCGTATGCTCTATCTGGTCTATAGGGACCCGTACAAGCACGGGAAGGGGTTCGGTTCACTCATGCTGCGCCTGTTGCAGAAGACGGTTTCCAAGGAGAGGCTGCACCGGAGGACCCACAGGGTGCTCACGGAATTTGAAGGAAAAAGGAACTGCAACTATGTAATGACCCATGACGACGGTTTCAAGGCATATCCCAAGTCCGTGTTCGGGGAGCCTCAGCCATGCGTGTTCGAGGGCCATACATTCTGTGCACCCGAACATCCCGAGGGATTCCTGTCGGTCCTGTACGGCGATGATTTCATGACCCCGCCGCCTGTGGAGAAGCGCGATTCCCATTTCCACGACTACTGTGACCTGGAGAACGGATATGCGGGAGCCGATATAAATGAGCTCAAGGCACATTACGAGGGGATGGACAGTATAGCAAGGAAAAAGAGACAATGATATGAAGAGGGTTTTTACATCCGGCAGTTTCGACCTGTTCCATATAGGTCATCTGAATATTCTGGAAAAATCGGCCGCTCTCGGTGACGAACTGATAGTAGGCGTGAGCACCGATGAACTGATAGAGCACTACAAGGGTATGAAACCCATAATCCCTTACGAACAGCGTGCCCGCATTGTGGCCTCCATAAAGTGCGTGACTAAAGTGGTGAAGCAGACCAAGCTGACCGAGATTGCCCAGCTCCAGCGCGAGAACATAGATATCGTCACCATCGGTGATGACTGGAAAGGCAAGTATCTGGAGGGGCTGGAGTGGATGAAACAGCAACCCGGGAAAGAGGTGGTCTATTTCCCTTATACTCCGGGGGTCAGTACTACCCGAATCAAGAGTACGATCATCAAGAGTGCCAGTGACATAATCGCGGCGGCATTGTCCCGCGAGGAGTTCATAGACAAGAACTGGAAAGAGGACGAACGCAGGTAGAAAAATTCACGGCGGCCTTCCCGAAAGATGGCCGCCGTGAATTTTTCTAAATTATTCCCTTACCAGACCATCGACGATGCTCCGAGAATGGCTGCATCGGACTCCTTGAGTGAGGAGTAGAGAATCTGTATCCGGTCCTTCCAGACAGTCATCAGGTTGTCGTTCATGGCCTTGACCATCTCATCGTGGAAGAACTCGCGGGATTTGGTCAGACCGCCGAAAAGCACTATGGCCTGGGGTGAGCTGAACTTGACGAAATCACCCAGTGCACGTCCCAGGATTCTTCCGGTAAACACGAAAATCTCCCTGGCAAGGGCGTCACCCTGTACGGCGGCGTCGTAAATGTCCTTTGAAGAGATTCTTTCGGGGTCGAGCTTGCGCAGCAGGCTCTCCCTCCTGTCATCCTGCAGGAGCTCGCGGGCTGTACGGGCCACTCCCATGGCACTTGCGTAAGTTTCCAGGCAGCCCTTGAGGCCGCAGTTGCACTGGCGGCCTCCCTGCACGACGCAGACATGCCCTAACTCCCCGGCGAATCCGTCATGCCCGTAGAGCAGACGCCCGTGGGTGATGATGCCGCTGCCGACACCTGTGCCTAAGGTTATCATTATGAAGTCGTCTATTCCGCGAGCCACGCCGTATGTATGCTCTCCCCGGGCTGCGGCATTGGCGTCATTGGTGATTCGCACATGAAGGCCGGTCGCAGCTTCGAGCAGTTTCGCGAAAGGTACTACGCAGGGCTTTCCTTCAGCATCGCGGGCCCATCTCAGATTGGGCGCGTACCGTATCGTGCCGTCTAAGCGGTTCGCATTCGGGGCTCCTATGCCGATTCCCGCCACAGTGCCGGTGCCGGCGGTCTCCCTGATCAGTTCCCTGACCGTGACGGCCAGCAGTTCTATATACTCCTCCGTGGTGTCAATCAGTGATGTGACTACACGCTGGCTAAGGATATTGCCTCTCTCATCGACCACTCCGCACTTGGAGGACTGGCCTCCGACGTCAATACCGATGGCAAGTCTTTCCATTTCCGTTTATCTGTTGTTTGTCAGTTCCTCTTTCTTGGCTGCCCAGTAGTCAAGCCTTTCGCGATAGACCTTGGACACCTTGTCCCATTCGTAGAAATAGGGATACTCCCTGCCTTTGGCATCCTTGTAGCATTCTGCCGGCAGGGTGGCCTCCTTCTCATCGAGCAGTGCCCTGACCAGCACGGTGCCCTTCTTGTCCTTGAAGAAAATCAGCTGCAGGTTGCTGCCCATGTGGACTATGTTGTAATCCACCCACTTGTCGGCCACACGCTCAAGGTCATCGGGTGCCCATGCGCAGTCATTGACTTCCATCAGGCACAGCAGCGGGAAGAGTGCCGTGTCATGCCCGTAGCGGAGGTTGGCGGCGGGGAAACCCGCGGCGATGGCCTGGTCGGCTTTCTCTACGATATCCTGGAGCAGAGTGGAATGTCCGTAGGGGACGAGGTTCTCCGTGAAGGGGCTGTATCCGGAAACCGAATACCAGTACATGTTGTTCTGGAGCCAGCAGTCATACCACTCCTCGTATGTGAACACGTCATCCAGGTCAAATCCCAGGTCATGGCTGCCCATGTTGGCTGCAATGTCATAGATAAGGTTATAGAGGTTGGCCGAGCGGTCCTGGGTGTTTACGACGGTGACGGTGGATTCCTGCGCACCGTTGACGGTCGATGTGCGGGTCAGGCTTGACTGTCTTACATACCTTGTTATGAATGTGGTGTCAGTGAACAGGGCGGTCATGAGACGTTCGGGATGGGTGTGGCGGGCATTGAACTGGCTGACTGCGGCGTTCCTCTCGCGGCTGTTCTTGGCGCGGCTGATGGCGTTGTCCTCGTAGTTCATGTAGCCTCTGTCGAAATCACTGTCGTTGAAATCTATGTTCATCTTGGGCAGGATGGTGGAGAATTCCATCAGAGCCGATGTCATGCTGGCCATTACGCGGTGTGATGTGGTGGAACGCGCCACTATCGTTGACTTGCTGTTGAAAATCTCCGGATAGTTCCTGACCATGCGGCGGGCTATTCCGCGGTGCTGCTGCTGGCCCACTTTCGTCAGGTCCCCGAGATGACCGTTGGCATCGTCCTTCATGATTTCAAGGCGGTCCATGACGCTCTTGCCGAACTGGGTGAGCTTGCCCTGCTCGTAAGCCTCATGCAGCATGTTGTACGGGTCGTTGTACTGCGGGGTGTTGAGCAGGTAGCGTGAGCCGTGACGGCCGTAGTGGCTCATGTAGAAAGGCTTGAATCCCTTCGGGGCCTTTGAATACTTCACACCCGGGTCAATGTACTGGGTCATGCTTCCTCTGAAATTGTACAGATTCCGGTCATTGATGTCCTCTTTATTGATGACTTGTGAACTGATGGCCAGCGGGAGCATTACCGCTATGCCGGCGACTAATAGGATTTTTTTCATTTGGGATATATTTGTCGTAGTTTTTATGCTTGTATGCAAAAGTAGGAAAAAATGTTCAAACCGTCACGATTACGGGAAGGAAGATGTCTCTGAATAAAAAAGGTGTACGTTACGGTGCAATGCCATATTTTTTGCTAAATTTGCAGACTATCGCAAATTCAATCAAACAACAATAACGACAATGAACAGTAAAGAATTGATGAACAAGGCAGCCGACAATATCCGTATTCTGGCTGCATCGATGGTCGAGAAGGCCAAGTCCGGTCATCCCGGAGGTGCCATGGGTGGCGCTGATTTCATTAACGTGCTTTTCAGCGAGTTCCTGGAGTACGATCCCCGCAACATGAAGTATGAGGGACGTGACCGTTTCTTCCTGGATCCCGGCCACATGGCTCCCATGCTTTACTCTCAGCTTGCCCTTACCGGCAAGTTCTCGATGGAGGAGCTGGCCACACTGCGCCAGTGGGGTTCACCCGTGACCGGTCATCCCGAACTTGAGGTGTCACGCGGTATCGAGAACACTTCCGGTCCTCTCGGACAGGGCCACGTGTTTGCAGTAGGTGCAGCCATCGCCGAGAAGCATCTGGCCGCCGTACTGGGAGAGGAGGTGATGAGCCACAAGATTTATGCTTACATATCTGACGGCGGTATCCAGGAGGAGATCTCACAGGGCGCAGGCCGTATTGCCGGTACTCTGGGTCTTGACAACCTCATCATGTTCTACGATTCAAATGACATCCAGCTCTCAACCGAGTGCAAGGTGGTGACCGCCGAGGACACCGCTGCCAAGTACCGCGCATGGGGTTGGAACGTATATGAGATCAACGGTAACTGCGTCGATCAGATCCGCGGTGCCCTCACCATGGCTCAGAACGCCAATGGCAAACCGACCCTGATCATCGGTAAGTGCATCATGGGTAAGGGTGCTCTCAAAGCCGATGGTACCAGCTATGAGCGTAACTGCAAGACTCATGGTGCTCCTCTGGGCGGTGATGCTTACGTCAACACCATCAAGGCTCTGGGCGGTGATCCC
>JAGAEZ010000049.1 GCA_017612875.1 Bacteroidaceae bacterium
AGAAGCTATGCCTTTCAAAAAAGATACAAAGATCAAGAACAATTTCTCCAAGATAACCATCAGTCTGGCATCGCCGGAGGAGATTCTGACAAACTCAAGCGGTGAGGTACTCAAACCTGAGACCATAAACTACCGTACATACAAGCCCGAGCGTGACGGACTGTTCTGCGAGCGCATTTTCGGTCCTGTCAAGGACTACGAGTGCCATTGCGGAAAGTACAAGAGAATCCGTTACAAGGGTATCGTGTGCGAGCGTTGCGGTGTGGAGGTTACCGAGAAGAAAGTCCGTCGTGAGCGCATGGGACATATCCAGCTCGTCGTTCCGGTGGCGCACATCTGGTACTTCCGTTCACTTCCCAACAAGATAGGTTATCTGCTGGGTATTCCCACCAAGCAGCTGGATTCCATCATTTACTACGAGCGTTACGTTGTGATCAACCCTGGCGTATGGGCATCGGAGAACACTTTGGGCAGCAACCGTCTGGATCTTCTCTCTGAGGAGGAGTATCTCGAAATACTTGACAAGCTGCCCAGGGAGAACCAGATTCTCGATGACAACGATCCTGACAAGTTCGTGGCCAAGATGGGTGCCGAGGCCATATATGACCTTCTCTGCAATCTGGACCTTGACAAGCTCTCTTACGAGCTTCGTGCCCGTGCAGGTGGAGACAATCCTTCCATGCAGCGCAAGACAGAGGCCTTGAAGCGTCTTCAGGTGGTGGAGTCTTTCCGTTCTTCCCGTGAACTGAACCGTCCCGAGTGGATGATTCTCAAGGTGATTCCGGTTACTCCTCCTGAACTCCGTCCTCTGGTTCCTCTTGATGGCGGACGTTTCGCCACTTCGGACCTGAATGACCTGTACCGTAGGGTTATAATCCGTAACAACCGTCTTAAGAGACTCATAGAGATAAAGGCTCCTGAAGTCATCCTCCGCAATGAGAAACGCATGTTGCAGGAGGCCGTTGACAGCCTGTTCGACAACAGCCGCAAGGCCAGTGCCGTAAAGAGCGAGGCCAACCGTCCGCTCAAGTCTCTGTCCGACTCTCTCAAGGGTAAGCAGGGACGTTTCCGTCAGAACCTTCTCGGTAAGCGTGTTGACTATTCAGCCCGTTCCGTCATCGTGGTCGGTCCTGAACTCAAGATGGGTGAGTGCGGTATTCCCAAACTGATGGCTGCCGAGCTTTACAAGCCGTTCATCATCCGCAAGCTCATCGAGCGCGGTATCGTGAAGACAGTTAAGTCCGCCAAGAAGATTGTGGATCGCAAGGATCCTATCGTCTGGGATATTCTGGAATATGTGATGAAGGGTCATCCCGTTCTCCTGAACCGTGCTCC
The DNA here is from genome assembly GCA_017612875.1 of Bacteroidaceae bacterium. Taxonomy (GTDB): domain Bacteria; phylum Bacteroidota; class Bacteroidia; order Bacteroidales; family Bacteroidaceae; genus Colenecus. The sequence continues at coordinate 1,336 of JAGAEZ010000049.1, forward strand.
TACACTGCACCGTCTGGGTATCCAGGCTTTCCAGCCCAAGATGATAGAGGGCAAGGCCATTCAGCTTCACCCGCTGGCTTGTACCGCTTTCAACGCCGACTTCGACGGTGACCAGATGGCTGTACACCTTCCGCTCAGCAACGAGGCTATCCTTGAGGCCCAGATGCTCATGCTCCAGTCACACAATATACTGAACCCTGCCAACGGTGCGCCTATCACAGTTCCTTCACAGGATATGGTGCTCGGCCTGTACTACATCACCAAGCTTCGCAAAGGTGCCAAGGGTGAGGGGCTGGTGTTCTACGGACCTGAGGAAGCCCTGATTGCATACAATGAGGGTAAGGTCGATATCCACGCCATAGTCAAGGTTATGGTCAATGATATCGATGAGCAGGGCAAGTCCTTCACTCATCTGGTTGAGACTTCCGTGGGCCGTGTCATCGTGAACGAGATAGTTCCCGATGAGGTCGGTTTCATCAACTATATCATATCCAAGAAGACTCTTCGCGATCTCATATCGGAAGTCATCAAGAAGGTAGGTGTGGCTCGTGCATGCGAATTCCTGGACGGAATCAAGAACCTAGGATATAAGATGGCTTTCCAGGGCGGCCTGTCATTCAATCTGGGTGATATCATCATCCCCAAGGAAAAGGAGGAGCTGGTTGCCAAGGGTAATGAGGAGGTGGAAGGAATCATGGCTGAGTACAACATGGGTCTTATCACCGATAACGAGCGTTACAACAAGGTTATCGATGTCTGGACACATGTCAACGAGGACCTGTCAAAGGTTCTGATGAAGACCATTTCATCGGACGATCAGGGCTTCAACTCAGTTTATATGATGCTTGACTCCGGTGCCCGTGGATCCAAGGAACAGATCCGTCAGCTTTCCGGTATGCGTGGTCTTATGGCCAAGCCTCAGAAAGCCGGTGCCGAGGGCGCACAGATCATTGAGAACCCGATTCTGTCGAACTTCAAGGAGGGTCTGTCGGTGCTGGAGTACTTCATCTCCACGCACGGTGCCCGTAAGGGTCTGGCCGATACCGCCCTTAAGACAGCCGATGCAGGTTATCTGACCCGTCGTCTTGTCGATGTGTCACACGATGTGATCATCACCGAAGAGGACTGCGGTACTCTGCGTGGTCTGGTCTGCACCGCCCTTAAGGAGAACGAGGAGGTCGTGGCATCCCTTTATGAGAGAATCCTGGGTCGTGTCTCAGTGCACGATGTCATACATCCCACCACAGGTGAGCTTATTGTCGCAGCCGGTGAGGAGATAAACGAGGCGATAGCCAAGCAGATTGACGAGTCACCCATTGAGAGTGTTGAAATCCGTTCAGTGCTCACCTGCGAGAGCAAGCATGGTGTCTGCACCAAGTGCTATGGCCGTAACCTTGCTACCGGACGTCTGGTCGAGAAGGGTGAGGCTGTAGGTGTCATTGCCGCACAATCCATCGGTGAGCCGGGTACACAGCTTACACTTCGTACATTCCATGCCGGTGGTACCGCTTCCAACATTGCAGCCAACTCACGTCTTACCGCGAAATATGACTGCCGTGTCGATTTCGAGGAGGTACGTACCGTCAATGTGGATACAGACAACAATCAGGCAACAGCTTCATACCGTATTGTAGTGGGTCGTCTTGGTGAAGCCAAGTTCATTGACCAGAATACGGGAATAACGCTCTCCACCCACAATCTGCCCTATGGCTCCAAGCTCTATATCACGAACGGCAGTACCGTAAAGAAGGGTGACCTGATTGCCGAATGGGATCCTTTCAATGCCCTTATCATAACGGAGGATGCCGGTTCTGTAAGGCTGAAGGATGTCGTGGAGAATGTCACCTACAAGGTAGAGTCCGACGAGTCAACAGGTCTGGAGGAGATAATAATAATCGAGACCAAGGACAAGACCAGGATTCCTACGGCCGACATTGTCGGTGCCGGTGACAAGGTCCTTCGTTCGTACAACCTTCCTGTGGGCGGACATGTCGTGGTGAAGGACGGTCAGATTCTTGGGGCCGGTGACATAATTGTCAAGATTCCTCGCGTCCAGGGTAAGGCCGGTGACATCACCGGCGGTCTGCCTCGTGTCACGGAGTTGTTCGAGGCCCGCAATCCTTCCAATCCTGCTGTGGTTTCGGAGATTGACGGTACAGTCCACATGGGCAAGATCAAGAGAGGTAACCGTGAAATATCCGTTGTCTCCCGTACTGGCGATGAGAAGAAGTATCTTGTGGCTCTCTCCAAGCAGATTCTTGTCCAGGAGGGTGATTATGTACGTGCCGGCACTCCGTTGTCGGACGGTGCCATAACCCCGAGTGACATCCTCACCATCAAGGGTCCCACAGCTGTACAGGAGTATATCGTGAATGAAGTCCAGGATGTATATCGCCTGCAGGGTGTGAAGATCAACGACAAGCATTTTGAGATTATCGTACGCCAGATGATGCGCAAGGTTGAGATTGACGAGCCGGGTGACACCCGCTTCCTTGAACAGCAGAGCGTTGACAAGCTGGAGTTCATGGAGGAGAACGACCGTATCTGGGGCAAGAAGGTTGTGACCGATCCCGGCGATTCACAGAACATGTTCGCAGGCCAGATCGTGACAGCCCGCAAGCTCCGTGACGAGAACTCGATGCTTAAGCGTAAGGATCTCCGTCTCGTCCAGGTTCGTGACACCATTCCTGCCACTTCAACCCAGGTTCTTCAGGGTATAACCCGTGCTGCACTGGCTACCCAGAGCTTTATGTCGGCAGCGTCATTCCAGGAGACCACAAAGGTCCTTAATGAAGCTGCAATAAACGGCAAGAGCGACAGCCTGCTCGGCATGAAGGAGAACGTCATCTGCGGTCATCTGATTCCTGCAGGTACCGGAATGCGCGAGTTCGACAAGATCATTGTCGGTGACAAGGATGAATATGAACGTCTCAAGAACTCAAGGGATAACCTGCTTGAGGTTGAGATTACCAATCAGTAATATTGATTAGACTTGATAGCGGGATGGGGTGTCCGGCTGGTCCGGGCACCCTGTCCTTTTTTCTGTTCCAGCTGCTGCAATCTTCATAACCACTTGATGATTAGACAATGCAAAATAAGACTATTTTGAACAAATATCGCTATCTTTGAACTTTGAGTGGAAATCAATCATTGTCTCTCATGAAACTTAGATTAATTGCAATACTGATGGCTACAACCTTGAACTTTTGTGCCGGGAGCGGACAGCAGGATATCTCTGCACAGAATCCGGAAACCAAAGTGCTGGTAAAGACAACGGCAGGTGACTTTACCGTCAAGCTCTACAACGAGACTCCTGCCCACAGGGACAACTTCATCAAGTTAGTGGAAGAGAAATATTACGATAATATCCTGTTCCACCGTGTGATACGTGATTTCATGGTTCAGGCTGGGGATCCGGAGTCGAAGGATGCTCCCAGATTCTCGCAACTGGGGACAGGTGGTCCCGGTTATACTCTTCCGGCGGAATTCGTATATCCACGGTATTTTCACAAGCGCGGAGCCCTGAGTGCCGCCCGTCAGGCCGACCAGGTCAACCCCGAGAGGGAATCGTCAGGATCCCAGTTCTATGTGGTTACCGGCAAGCGTTACTCCATGAACGATTTGAGGGATCTGGAACAGAGAATGAGCGAGAATGAGGCTCAGAGCGTATTCGACCGCCTTTGCGCACAGAACCGCGATTCCATTTTCGCTCTCCAGAAAGCCGATGACACGGATGGTCTGATTAAGCTTCAGAACGAGCTGGTAGCCAAGACAGAGGAGATAATGAAGCAGAAAGGGGACTTTGAGTTCACTCCCGAACAGCTGTCCGCATATACATCGGAGGGGGGGGCACCGTTCCTCGACGGTCAATATACCGTATTCGGCGAGGTCGTTGACGGGATGAAGGTCATTGACAAGATAGAAAAGGTCTCGACCGACGTGAATAACCGTCCTGTCAGGGATGTCAGGATCCTTTCAATGGAAATAATCAAATAAACGATATGAAAACCGTTATGAAAAAAAGAGTTCTTCTTATTTTGGCAGCACTTTTCATGGTGCTGTCCGCAGGTGCCAAAAAAGGCCCCAAATATGTTTTTTATTTCATAGGTGACGGTATGGGTACGAACCAGGTGATGGGAGCCCAATACTATCTTGCCGATCTGGAAGGTTTCTATGGAATCAGGAAACTCTGTTTTACTGAATTCCCCTACTCCGGTCTGGTCGTTACTTACTCTGCCAGCAGCGATGTTACCGACAGTTCTGCAGCAGGCACAGCCCTCGCTTCAGGACAGAAGACCGACAATAACGTTCTCGGCCTTCTTCCGGACAGGAAGACACCGGTTGAGACCATTGCCGAAATGGCTCATAAGAAAGGTGTCAGGGTGGCCATCGGTACAACGGTCTGTGTAGATCATGCCACTCCAGGAGCGTTCTACGGACACAGGCCCAGCCGGAACGACTATCATGAGATAGGTACGCAGCTGAGCGAGTCCGGATTCGATTTCTTCGGAGGAGCCGATTTCCACACTCCGTTTACATCGGACAACAGTGATGAAGGCAATTATGCACAGGCGGAAAAGGCCGGTTACACCATTGCCCGTGGTTATGATGACTACAAGGCTAAGGCCGGTAGTGCGGACAAGATGCTGCTGATTGAGAAAAATCCCAACAGTAACCACTACCTCTCATACGCAATTGACAGGAAAGAGGGTGAATTGTCACTTGCGGATATCACCGGGGCAGCCATTGACTTCATGATGAAGGACCCCAAGAAAGGATTCTTCATGATGATGGAGGGAGGACGTATCGATAATGCTTGCCACGGGAATGACCCCGGCACATATATCCAGGAGATGCTTGACTTTGACAAAGCCATTAAGGTGGCGTACGATTTCTATCTCAAGCACAAGAAAGAGACACTGATCGTGATTACCGCCGATCATGAAACCGGAGCTTTGGGTCTGACCGCAGGTGACTACAGGACCAACCTGAAGGTTCTGCAGTATCAGGACATGAGCAAGGATGCGTTCACGGCCCTGCTTGAAAAGAAAGGTCGCGAGATAGGGGATATCCTTACCTGGGAGGAGGTGGAGGCTGAACTCAAGCAGCACTTCGGTTTCTGGGACAAGGTGAGACTGTCCCAAAGACAGACAGACCGTCTGCGCAACACCTACGTGGAGACTTTCGGAATGGGACCGGGCGAACTTAAGGAAGGAGAATATTTCAAGGTCAACAAGCTGACTGACGCAGCAGCCAGCATATTGACCGAGGCAGCGCAGATACAGTTCGGTGCCGGATGCCACTCAGGCAGTTATGTCCCGGTGTTTGCTATCGGAGCCGGTGCTGATCAGTTTACCGGCCAGATTGACAACATCGAAATCCCCATGAAGATCAAGAAACTGGCGGGATATTGATTCAATCGTAACCCAGATAGGGCTCCAGTCGCTCAAGGTCCTGACCGTTGAACTCATCGAAAAGAGAAAGACGGTCAGGACCTTTTATCGGCCCATGCTGTCGTATAAGCTCCACAATGACTCTTGCCTGATAGAAATTGATATACGGATGTCGCCGCAATTCTGACAGCGAACTGTGATTGACCTGGAGCTTTCTTATCGGAACCGTATCTGTCACCACAAACCATTGCATCACCGAATCCGGAAGCCCGTCTATCTCGGCCAGTTGTCTTACAGAACAGTATCCTCCCAATCTGTCCCTGTACTCCACTATGCGCAGGGCGAACCAGGGACCTATTCCGGGAAGCTTGACAAGTGAGACCGAGTCGATGCTGTTGAGATCGACGGGAGCGTCAGGCCTTTTCTTCCGGACATATTTCACGGGTGTATCCCTATTTTCCGAAGTTTCGTCCGGGTTGGCGGATACAGGAACGTCACTCCTTCTTTGGACTGTGGTGAATGAAGACCTGTACTGTGTTCCGCTGTTACGACGTGTAGATGGAGGTTTGACTGTATCTCCTGACAATGGTGGCAATACGGTATCGGCCGATACCGTCTGAGAGACACTGTTGACCGTGTCACCCGTCAATTCCTGTTCCGGTCCGGTTATCCGGCCAGGTATGTTATATCTCAAGACCGTGGTCCCGATAATGATAGCCAGCAGTATCACGGTTGCTGTCCTGTCGGGTTTGCTGAAATAAAAAATGTCTTTCGGCATATCAGATTGGTATTATATATATCTTTGGGACATGAAAGAGTTTATCAAGACCTATCCTTTCTCTACGCTCATCGTAGTTGTCATCATCTTCCTTTCATTGTTCAATCCTCCTCATACTCAACTGGACAAGGTTGACAATATTGACAAGATTGCCCACTTCTGCATGTATGGTGGCCTGGAACTGGTTATCTGGATAGAATACCTGAGGAAGGGAAAGCCTGAACCTGGGATCCTGACCATACTTGTCATGCTTTTCATCCCGGTTATTCTCGGAGCGGCGCTGGAACTGGCGCAGTCCGCGTTGACAGACTACAGGAGTTGCGAATGGGCGGATGTCATTGCCGACAGTGCAGGAGCTCTTGCAGGCGTACTGGCAGGATGGCTGTTGAATAAGGCAATGTCGGAAAAGCGATGAAGGAGTCGCACTATTACCACTTGGAGAAGGGACAAACCGCCAGATACGCATTGTAATAGCGGTGGTCACCTGTCACTTCGTTTCCTACGAACGCAGGTTTTTCAAAAACCTCGTCCTCAGAACCAAGTTCCACCTCTGCGATTACAAGACCCTCGTTTTCACCGTGGAATTCGTCAACCTCGAAGACATGAGGTCCTGAATGGACAAGATACCTGCGTTTCTCGACAGCACCGTTCTGCCGGAGTCCGAAAAGTTCAAGCGCATCCTTCACGGGAATCTGGTGGTTCCATTCGAAACGGCTCATGCCACGGCTGTCCGAAGGTCCCTTTATGGTAAGGATAGCCTCCTTATCGGTAATCCTCACCCTTACGGAACGGCCGTTCTCATGGGCAATGTAACATTGGCGGATTTCATAGGAGCTGAATGCCTCGCTCCTGTACGAAGTCCCTTTCACAAGAAATTTACGTTCGATTTCTATAGCCATGATATACAGATTTGATGTTGGAAAATCAGTTTTGCTGTTCCTGGAATTCGGCGAATGACATAAGGTACGACTTGATGAAGCCGTCGATGTGTCCGTCCATCACGCCGGTTACGTCGGAAGTCTGATAGCCGGTACGATGGTCCTTTACCCTGCGGTCATCAAAGACGTATGACCTTATCTGTGAACCCCATTCTATCTTCTTCTTTCCGGCTTCGATCTTCTCCTGCTCTGCGAGACGATGCTGAAGCTCCTTGTCATAAAGGATTGAACGCAGATGCTGCAACGCCCTCTCCTTGTTCTTGGGCTGGTCACGGGTTTCGGTGTTCTCAATCAGGATCTCCTCTTCCTCCCCGGTATATGGATCCTTGTACTGATAGCGCAGACGTACACCGGACTCAACCTTGTTCACGTTCTGTCCTCCTGCTCCTCCGCTTCGGAAAGTGTCCCAACTCATAAGGGCAGGATTTATGTCAACCTCGATGGAGTCATCAATAAGGGGTGTCACGAAAACGCTTGCGAATGATGTCATCCGTTTTCCCTGGGCGTTATACGGAGAGACCCTCACAAGTCTGTGGACCCCGTTCTCTCCCTTGAGATAGCCGTATGCGTATGGCCCTTCTATTTCCAGAGTGACCTGTTTGATACCCGCTTCATCGCCGTCCTGGATATTGGCTACGGTAACCTTGTACTTGTTATCCTCACCCCAGCGCATATACATCCGCATAAGCATCTGGGCCCAGTCCTGGCTTTCGGTGCCTCCGGCTCCCGAGTTTATCTTGAGTACACAGTCCATCTGGTCAGCCTCTTCACGAAGCATGTTTTTCAATTCCAGCGATTCAACCGCTGACAGAGCCTTTCGGTAATTCTCATCGACTTCCTGTTCCGTAACCAGCTCCTCCTTGTAGAATTCCATAGCAAGGGAGAGTTCATCGGCAAGAGCCTTCACCTCCTTGTAGCCTTCAATCCATCCCTGAAGACTCTTGACCTTCTTCATCTGTACCTCTGCTTTTTTCGGGTCATCCCAGAAACCGGGAGCCTGTGTACGCAACTGCTCTTCCTCAACCTGTATCAGCTTGGAATCGATATTCAGATAGCGTTTCAGGGCCTCGGTACGGTCAAGCACATCCTTGAGTTGTTCTGCGGTTATCATTGATAGGAATAAATTTCTGCAAAGATAGTGTAAATAATCAACATTCTATTTCTTAAGCCATAGGGAGGGATTCAAACGGGTGGTCTCCTTGTGAAGCTGGAAATGAAGGACAGGACTGCCGTCCTCCGATGTCTGGATATTCCCTATCGCATCGCCGGTCTTCACCTTGGCACCAGTCTGAAGACGGGTGTCGCTGAGATTGCAATATACTGAAATATATGCTCCGTGACGAATCAGGACACCTATCTGCCCTTTGCCTTGCTGGAAAATGGAAGAGACAGTGCCGTCGAAGACAGCGCGGGCCTGGGCTCCCTTGTTGCCCTGGATATCCAGTCCCAGATTGTTCTGTTTCACGTCTTTCATTCCTGCCACATTCTGGACACCGTATTCACCGACAATAAGGTATGGACCGGTAATGGGCATGGGCAGTTTGCCTTTGTTGCTTTCAAAACTGCCTGTCAGTTTAAGGTCCTGTGCAGGCTGCTCCTTCATCTGGCTGGAAGAGTTCTGCTGCTGTTTCTTCTGCTGTTCGCTCTTCAATGCAAGCTCTATCTGGCGGTCTATCTCCTTGGAGAGCTGGTCCATACGTTTCTGTTTGGCGGCAATCTCGTTCTTGAGCGAAGTACGTTGGCTCCTGAGCCTGTCAATCAGTTTCTTCTGTTCCTGCTCCTCTTTGCGAAGGGCCTGCTCGTTCTCTGCCCTCACCTTTTCAAGCACCAGTTTCTCGCTTTTCAGACTGTCAATACGTACCCTTCGGTCCTCAAGAGTGTCCCTTTTTTCACGTATCTCATCGGCAAGAGTCTTCAGTGAACCGCTGTATTCACTTATGTAACGTGCCCTTCTGTCAAATTGCCTGAAAGACTCGGCGGACAGCATGAAAGTCAACACGTTCAACCCTCTATGCTGTCTTTGATAGAAACGGCAGGCATCGGCATAGCTCTCCTTGCATGATTCGTATTCCTTGTTGAGAGATTCCACCTCAGCCTGCAGACGGGCGTTTTCCCTGTCCAGTTCCTGAATCTCCAGTCTCGTCTGTTCCAGAAGCCTGGTACGTTCCTTAAGACGTGCGGTAACAGCATTCAGTCCTGACACCCTGCTGGAGATAGTGTTCTCCGTCCTGGTCAGGACCTGTTCCTGCTCGGCTATCTGCTTCTCCATCTCGGCACGCTCGCGGCGCATCTTGTCAATTGAGGAAGAGGTCTGTCCATGGATACCCATAGAGAACGTGAACAGCACTATAGTAACAGCAAATCTATTCATAATGACAATCCTTGAATCAATTCATCCAGTGTTACCTTTGTCATTCTTCTGCTCACTCCTGTCTCGTCAGGCCAGTTGCCCTTGGCGGTGGAGACAGAGGACAGGGTGAAAGAGGCAGAGACGGAAATGGTTTCGTCATCCAGCTCAAGAATCATGGCCATAGGGAATACAAAGCCGTCGGAGACAGTCCTGAAATCGGAATATCCGATTGAAACACCCCTGCCGGAGTCTGTCTTGGAAGTATGAGTCAGATTCCTGTCAGCATTGACCTTGAAGATATAGTCATATTCCCTCTCCCTGAAAAAGGAAGAACCGTTCGTGCCATCCGTTCCATTGAATACTACATTTCTCAGGAACTCTGTTTCGTTAGCGGCTCCGGGAGAGAACATCCTGTTCCACAGGAGTGCCTGTACGACATTGAAATCCAGTCCCAGTTCATTACGAAGCGGGAGGTCTGCATAATGACAGAGGGCATATCTGTTGGAAGTCCGGTCCATGATTACGATTTTGTCAGGCAAGAACTCTATCCTTGCTACTTCAACAAGCCCCAGAAGGGATATTCCTATCTGGATACTGCGGTCACGACGCATTCTGAGCTGACCGCTTGCCTTCTGGCCTGACAGGTTAAACGAAACCCTGGCTGTAAGTTCAGAAGTATTGTCAACTTCCGAGAGTTCTCTCAAAGTCTCGAAATGAGTGTCCGTGGAGACAGAAGCGGATTTGCGTGCCGTACCGGACGTGCGGCATCCTGCCAGTAACAATGAAATTGCCGCAGGCAAGACGAAATATATCAATCCGGGTCTTTTCATTCCTCCAAGTATTTTTCTTCCCTGATTTTCCTGTCAATGGTCCTGGACTCACTTTTGAGCTGGACGGCACGATGCCAGTTCTCAAGAGCCTTGTCCTTCTCCCCGCACATATATAGGGCGTCACCGTAATGCTCATATATCTCGGGATTGTCCTGATCCAGGTACCGCAAGGCTTTCTCAAGCCAGGATAGAGCCTCCTGATACCTGTGCATCCGGAAGAGTATCCATGCGTAGGTATCCAGATACGTGGCATTCAGCGGCTCTTTCTCAAGGGTCCTGGCACTCATCCCGAGAGCCTTTTCCAGTTCCCTGTCCTCAAGCGAGAGGAAGTATGCGTAATTGTTCAGGACTCCCGTCTCGTCGGGATTATGTACAAGTGCCGAATCGTAATCGGCGAAAGTCTCCTTCATCATACCGAGACTATGGTGGATTTGCCCTTTCATACTGTAGAGCTGGGCTTTCCCGTCATGGTCGGAAACCTTGGCCACACCCTCATCAAGTGTTTCCAAAGCCTTGTCGGTCTCGTTTTTCAGATTATGGATAATCGCACCGTAATAATAAGGCTCGTACTTGCCGGGATCGTGACTGATAACGGTTCTGCAGAACTGCAGCACTATCTCTGCACCGGCCAGACTGGATGCGCTCTGAAGAAGCCTCTCGATCATCTCTTCAGGCCTGTCGGCTTCATAGTAGGCGGAATCACTCTCGCCCATCATAAGATAGCAAAGGAAGCGCCTGCCTTTGAGCTGCTCTTCCACATCCTCCATCTTACCGTAGCGGTCAAGCATCCGCAGCTCTTTGCTGAACTGTCCAGTCTCTTCATACAGGTCGGCCAGCTCAAGGAGGATATCCGATCGCCCCGGGAACTGTACCACCATCTTTTCGAGCTGTTCTATCGCATTCTGGCTCTTGTGTCTCATGCTGTAATTGACAGCAAGCAGACGCTGGTACCAGTAGTTGTCGGGCTCCAGCCGTATAGCTCTTTTGAGAAGCTGTTCCGATTTCTCGCCTTCGCCGGTAGAAAGCAGATACTGTGCCATGTTGTAGCAGGCTGCCGCCGATGACGTGTCGGTATCGAGGCTGTAGCTCATCAGGTCCATTGCAGCGTCATACTCTCCGGCATCGGCCTTCTTGACACCTTCATGATAGTAATAGCGGGAAGCATAGCTGTCATACAGGGAAGGGCCGGAACTGACGGACGGGCGGGACACACCGCAGGAGACCGTCAAGATGATGGCCGCAATCAGGAGAGAAAAAGATAGAACCGCTCTATTCATAAAGGCTGAATCACATCCCGCTGTGTCCGAAACCGCCGGCTCCGCGTTCCGTTTCACCGAGAGTCCCCACATTGGTCCACTCCACCTTTTCATGACGGGCAATGACCATCTGGGCTATGCGTTCACCGTCATTGACAATGAAATCGTCCTGGGACAGATTGATAAGGATGACACATATCTCCCCACGGTAATCCGCATCGATGGTTCCGGGGGAATTGAGAACAGTCACACCTTTTTTTATGGCAAGTCCGCTACGGGGTCTTACCTGAGCCTCGAATCCGGCCGGAAGCGCTATGAACAGACCTGTCGGTATGAGACGGCGCTCCATAGGCCGTAACACTACCGGTTCATCGAGATTTGCACGAAGGTCCATTCCGGCAGACAGAAGAGTCGCATATTCAGGCAACTGATGGTGCGAACGGTTGATTATCTCCACTTTCATAACATCGCATCTGATTTATTCAGCGAAAATAGCAAATATACTGCCAACTGGAGTGGAAATCCTGTGAAAAACCTCTAAATTTGAAGCAAAACAGATTCTTGATGATGAATTGGGAAAGATTGATATCCTCCAAACGTCTTGGGATGGAAGGAATCGAACCGGCTCACAAGGATGACCGTTCGGCTTTCCTCAGGGATTATGACCGTCTTATTTTCTCTGCTCCGTTCCGCAGGCTCCAGAACAAGACACAGGTCTTCCCGCTGCCTGGAAGCGTGTTCGTCCACAATCGTCTTACACACAGCTTAGAGGTATCCTGCGTAGGCCGCTCTCTCGGCAATAACGTGGCACGAGGTATACTGCTTGAACATCCGGAGCTGGCGCAGACCAATCTGGCCGAGATAGGCAACATAGTCTCGGCAGCCTGCCTGGCCCACGATATGGGCAATCCGCCGTTCGGTCACTCCGGAGAGAAAGCCATATCGGCCTACTTCACCGAGGGAAAGGGACAGTGTCTGGAAGAGCTGTTCAAGGATAATCCGGGCCAGTGGACTGACATCATAAACTTTGAAGGAAACGCCAATGCTTTCCGCCTACTGGCTCATCAGTTCATCGGCCGCCGTAATGGCGGATTCGCCATGACATATTCAACACTTGCATCCATTGTCAAATATCCCTATTCATCCATCCTGGCGGAGGGAAGGCACAAGTTCGGCTTCTTTGACAGCGAGGCTCCCATCTTTGCCCGGATTGCCGATGAATTGGGCATAATCCGTTTGTCAGAACCAGGCGAACCCCTTAGATACGTACGTTATCCTTTAGTATGGCTGGTCGAGGCAGCCGATGATATATGCTACCTGCTGATGGACCTTGAGGATGCCCATAAACTCAAGCTCATCTCGACGGAGAAAACGATTGCGCTGATGATGAATTTCATAGAACCGTCAGAACGTGACCATGCCTGCTCCATCATAAACATGGTGACCGATGTCAACGAGCAGGTCTCATATCTTCGCTCCAAACTGGTGGGCATACTCGTGGAGGAGTGTACCGATGTGTTCCTTCAGAACCGGAAGGCCATTCTGGACGGAACATTCTCCGGTTCGCTCATCAAACACATAAGTGAAATACCCCGAAACGCATACACCGAATGTGCGGAGCTCTCCAAGGAGAAGATTTACCGTTCCCGTGACGTGCTTGAGGTGGAACTGGCCGGCTTCCGAATCATCAGCACCCTTCTTGACCTTATGGTCGAGGCGGTGCAGAACCCGAACCGCGAATATTCCAAACTGCTTATCAACCGTGTATCAAGCCAATACGACATCAACGCCGCAGACATATACAACCGCATCCTGGCAGTCCTGGACTACATAAGCGGCATGACCGATGTCTATGCCCTTGACATATACCGCAAGATTAACGGTAACAGTCTTCCTGCTGTTTAGCGGTGAGCTTCGTTGAAGAGGCGGAGGCGTTCCTCTAGGACGGGGAACTGGTCGTCACGGATATTGGATGAGCAACCGCGGATGCCCTGCCGGGTACTGCCGGTCGATGAGAGCACAATTCCGCTTATTCCGAAATAGAGCAGCTCATGCAGCAGCCGGCCTCCCTCCATGGGTGTGCCGTCAGGCAGGTCGTATCCGAACGTAAAGAAGAATCCGTCGCTTACCGGCTCCTCAAGGTCCTTGTCATACGTGATGTTGAAACCGTTGCGCAGCAGGGCGGCCTTGATCTTCTCAGTGCGGCGGGCATATTCGCGGATATCCTCCCGGAACCGGTACTCACCGTCACATGCGGCCTTGAGCATGGCGGCCATGGCGCATTGCACGGAGTGGGTTACGCCCGATGACATTGCATAGAGCATGTCGTATGCATAGACGGCACCGAATCGGGATATGTTGTAACGTCTCTGTAAGGTGTCGAAGTGACGTTCGTAGAGTTTGTCCGATATGCATGCCACGGCGATACGCTCTCCTGCGTAGCTGAATATCTTGCTGCCGCTGAGCATCATGATGTAGTTGTCAGTATAGTGTGACACGCTGATCTGATATGGCTCCTTGAAAGGTATGCCTAACCCCTCGCGGCGGAAATCCATGGTCATGTAGGCCAGATCCTCAAGTATGACGGTGTCATATTTTGTTGCGAGTTCACCGATGGTTCTGATTTCACTCTCAGTAAGACACATCCAGCTGGGGTTGTTGGGATTGGAATAGACTATGCAGCAGATGTTGCCATGCCTGAGATAACTTTCCAGCTTAGGCCCCAGTTTTTCGGCACGGAAATCTGCCACATCGAACTGGGCGGTCTTGACGCCCATTACCTGGGCCTGCATCTTCTGCACGGGGAATCCGGGATCAACATAAAGGATGGTGTCCTTCTCAGGGTCAATCTGCGAGCAGAGCAGGAATGCGGCAAACGTGCCCTGCATGGCTCCGCAGGTGGGGGTGCAGTGACCGGGAAGTATATCGGTGTTGATGAAAGCCTTGACAAAACGGGCCGCCTGCTCCTTGAGTTCAGGGATACCCTCGATGTTGGGGTACTTGGAGGCTACGCCACGGTCCAGAGCCTCTTTCTGGGCTTTTATACCCACAGCCGATGGCGGAATGCCCGGCACACCCATCTCAAAATGGATGAACTCCTGGCCTGTCACCTTCTCGGCATTCAGTTCACATGCCAGTACCTGGCGGATGGAGGCCTTGTTAAGGTCTGTAACCTCGATACTCTTCAGATAATCATCTATTACGTTTGCAGGAATTACCGTTTTCATCGTAGTATTGGTATTATTCACAGTTACGGCCGATCTCAAGCGCCTTTATGTTCATTTCAACGATTGCATCGCCCTTGGCACCGAATATGGTGCGCACGCTCTGGCACAGCTTGTCGAAACTGATGCTCTTAATGGCCTTTGATGCAGCACCTAAAAGAATCATGTTCACGGCCTTGGGCATCTTGTGCTCCTTGCCGAGTTCATCGGTATCAATCAGGATTACGTTGCCCAGCTCCTTGAGTTCGTTTATAATGGCATCCTTATCGGGGTAGTTGCCGATGTTCACAAAGGGGTTGGATGATGTGATTACCCAACCGTCCTTGCTAAGGTAGTGCTTGTAGCGCAGCGCCTCCATGGGCTCCATGGCGATGATGATATCGGCCTGACCGAGTGAGATAAGGTCACTGGCAATGGGCATGTCCGATATGCGCAGGTTTGACTGTACGTCACCGCCGCGCTGGCTCATTCCGTGAACCTCGGCCTGCTTGATATAGAGATTCTCCTCAAGAGCGGCCTGACCTATGACTGTTGCGATGGAGAGGATACCTTGTCCTCCTACACCTGCAAGTATGATATCTGTTTTCATTTCTGTGCTGCTTTTGCTTTTGCC
>JAGAEZ010000050.1 GCA_017612875.1 Bacteroidaceae bacterium
GCAGTCTGTGATTATGGTTGCTATCTGTGTTTCCATGGTGTTTCATCGGTTATGAGTAATACAATTTGATTTCTTGCTCTCTCCTCTTGATGAGTCCGGGGAGTTTCTTATCTCCGGCATAGTCCCAGCGGCGGAACTCATCGGCTATCTTTGGGTCATTGGGATTGCGTTCAACGAGCTTGCGCAGAGTGCTTACCCGGAAGGCCTGGGTGCCTATGTTGAAGACGAAGCTGACCAGAGCGTCAAACTGCTCTTGGGTTAGGTCTGCTTTGATGCGGTTGACTTCTTCTTCGGCTTTCCGGATGTCTTGCTTGAGGAAGGCATCGGCGGTCTTTTCTGTGATGAGCATTCCCTGGTTTACGCCGTCGGTGTGGCCGTAACCGATTGTCCAGACGCCTGCGGGGCATAGGTATGAGTTGAGGCGTAGCTGCTCGAAACTTTTTATGAGCAGGATTGCGTAGTTGGTTGATTTCATGGTTTTGTGTTTTATGGTTTATAATTTGAACGGTGTGTCATTGCTTAATACGGCAACGGGCTACTAGTATCAGGATGGCCGCTGCTATCAGGATGTACAGGATCTTGTCCAAAACGGGTGAGGCACGGGATTGGTTTGATTGCATCTGTGTTTCATGGTTCTCTGAGGTGTTTTGGGTTTGTTCATGGGTTGTGGTTTGGGTTACGGTGGTTGTATCATTCTGGGTGCTCTCTTCTTGGGTTATGATGATGGTGCCGCCTCCTTGCTCCATCAGGGCGTTTGCTATGTCCTGGACTGGTGCGGGGATTCCGGAGGGTGCGGGCATCGGCCCGGCGGGGTTATCGGGTGTGGCGGGCCTTAGTTGCCCTGGTGTTTGCATCGGAAGAAAGGTTATGGTGGTTGTGGACTTCCGGGTGTTATGGATGGCTTGCGCTGCGCTGTCAATCTTCTGGGAGGTGATGGTTGTGGTGGACTTGCTGGTGCTTGAGAGGTGCTTGCTGCTTCGGCAACCGTGCATCATAAGAATTGATGCAAGGACAATAGTCACTCTTATTAGGTGTGTTGTGTTCATAGTATGTTGTCTTTTTTAGTGTTGTGTTAATCATGTATATGCACAAAGATAATCAATTTGTGTGCCATCTACAACGGTGCTTGAAGGCTGATTTTGTTGTTGGGTGCGAAATGAGATACATGCTATTAGTGCCTTTGGCCATTATAGACCAATATATTTTAATGGAGTACAGATTTGGAATAGAACAGTTATTTTTGATTGGAGTAACTTTTTTATTCGGACTAAAGACACTATTTTTACCTCAATTTAGTACGCAAGTACTGGATTATAGATTTGCAAAAGGTCCGGAGTTCCTCTTTATTGAGGGGCTCCGGACTCACTATTTATAGGCCGTTAAAGACTAATAAGGGCTTAAAATGATGGAACAATGATGGAACAATTCTTTGTCTTTAAAAATAACAACGCCCCCACAGAGTACTGTGGAGGCGAAGTCTGGTGATCCGCTCGGGGTTCGAACCCGAGACCCCATCCTTAAAAGGGATGTGCTCTACCTGCTGAGCTAGCGGATCTACCTCTATTTGCGTTAAGCGGGTGCAAAGATAGGCTATTTTGCTGTAATCGGCAAGTTTTTTATTTAAATCAAAAGAATATTATTCTGAGAGGCCATACATTATCAGTCCTCCGCTCTGTTTCAAAGTGCCTTTGACGTTGAGTGCATTTGCACGGCTTCCGGTGGAGTATGTGATTATTGAGCCGCCGGACACATCCATGCCGTCAATGGTAGAAAGGGAGACCTTTGCTGCACTCAGATTGACGGAGGGTGTTCCTGATACTGCGAGTGATCGGGTATCAAGGGCGCGCGAACGTATGGATATTCCGTCGGCGGCGTAGTCATCGCCCTCGGATACCACTGTCACGGTACCGCCTGAGATGTCCGTGAGCAGTTCAGTGTTGATGCCTTTTCCTCCGTTCCCGGTGTTGAGAAGTGACAATGTGCCGCCGCTTACGGTGAGATTCTTTCTTGACCTGATGCAGGCGGATGACGAGAATTCTTTCTCCTCTTCATCATACATGGGCTCTCCGGATGCTTTCAGCAGCGCAGTGCCTCCCTGGATGCTGATGCCGTTCCAGACATTGAAGCATTTCGAGGCGTTTCCGGTGACGGTAGCGGAGACTGCGCCTCCTTTCATGATCAGGGCACCTGTCGTGGCTATGGCGTGACCTTTGCTGCCTGTCGTGTATATCCTGGCATATCCACCCTCGATTGTAACATTGGCCGTATCGGCATTGGTGTAGTCAGAGACGATTCCGTCATCGGCACATGTCATATCCAGGGAACCGCCGTAAAGGCAGAACGGTCCACGGCGCACGGAAACACCGTCCTTTGATGAATTGATGGTGATGTCGCCTCCGTACATGATGAACTTGTCCTTGGTGTTGAAGCCGTCCTTGAATGAGGTTATGCTTATCTTGCCGGTATTGGCACGCAGCCTGATATAGTCATCGCTGCAGATACCGTGTCCGCCGAGTGAAGTGATGTTCAGGGTACCTGAGCCGCTGATAAGCAGCTGTCCCTCACTGAATATGGTTCCCTTCTGGTCCTCTGACGCCGATGTGGAGTATGTTGCGCCGTCGCAGAGTGTGTTGACGGTATTCTTGTTCAGGAGCAGATATACGGATTTTCCGGACTGGATATTGATGGCAGGGCCTTTCGGGTTGGTGATGTTCACCCCGTTCAGGGTGAGACAGAATTTCTTGTTGTCGGCATCGCCTTCTTCGGTAATGACCTTGAAGGAGCCGTCGGAGGTGGTGCCCTCAAGCAGGTATCTCATCTTGCCCTTGGTGGACAGCACAGTAACATGTGCTCCTGAGGTCTTGACCGTCACTCCGTTCACGGAGCCCGATACGGTTACGCTGTTGCCGTTGAATGTGAACTTTATGTTGTTCTTGACCGTGAAGTTCTCAATGAAGTCACTGTCGTCGGTCGAAGGTTTCGGTTCCGGAACGTTGCTGTAGTCAGGCTCAGCGGTGTCACTGACTGTCCTTTTGAAATCCGATGCTGCAGGGAAGGCCGATGCACCCGGGATTGTCTTGTTGAAAGTGATACTGTCAAGCATTCCCAAGTTGTATGAGACGGAACGCTTGCCTTCGAAATGGAAACTGGCAGCAGACTGGTCCTTACTGATGCCTATGCTGTCTATATTTTCAGTGGAGCTGACGCGTGTAATGCCGTCGTTCTGGTGGAAATAGACATTCTTGTGCTGGGCGCCGGACAGGAGCGGCAGCACAACTGCTGCGGAAAACAGGATTGTACGGCGCATCATTTTATGAGCTTGATTGTTTTGCCGCCTGTGCGCAGCAGATATATACCCTTGGGAAGATCATCCATGACGGCTTCCGGGGAGGCGGAAGAGCTGTTCACTATGACTTTGCCGCTCAAGTCATAGACTGACACCGGAAGAACGGCATCGGCGGTGATTCCCTCCACGGCAGTGTTGTCGGAGAACAGCATCTTGCTGATGGATGAGAGGATATAGCTCGTGGCGGATCCGTCATTGAGGGTGGCTACAAGATTACCCTGTTCAAAGGTCAACTTGCGCAGGTTGTCAAGATTGAGACTCTGTTCATTCCCGTCTTTGTCACGGATGAGAAGGTCCTGGCTGAATGCCGGTGCCGCCAGGAGGGTAACCAATGCGATAAGTAGCAGTTTTTTCATATAATCTGTTTTTGTTTTTTCCTGTCAGAAACTGTATTTGTAGCTTATGCTCACAACCGGGCCGGCGGGTTCGTCGTCGTCATTGCGGTCCTGCCGGATGTAGGCCACTTGGAAATCGTGTTTCTTGGCCAGAGAGAACTCAATCCCGGCAGTAAGACGGGTCTTGGCCAAAGTCCATTCCTTGTCAATCCTGTTGAAGAACTCCATTGAAATGAACGGATCGAATTTCCAATGCGGGATATTATAGTCAACACCTATCCTGGAACGCAGGACATGTTTGTCAGTCCCGCTTTTCCAGACTGTCACCATGTTGTCCGTGTCAGGTTCCTTCACCTGCACGAAGTCTTCGGCCTCGGGGTCATATTTCTCCACGGTTCCCCCGATGCGGTAGATGCGCCTGTCCGCCTGGACGCTGTCGGAACAGGTGAACTGGTAACTCTCCCTCAGCGAGAACTTGAACCGGGATATCTCCCAGGAGGCCTGAAGGGAGGCCGCGAAACGGTGCCTGTTCTCATAATACGGGAAGGTCTGGTTGAAGTCATGGCCGCCGTCTATGTAGAATTGCGGGGACTGCCCGTCCAGGATATCAAGGGAATCGCCCTTGTATTTGACCGATTCGGGATTCTGCACCCTGATGAACTTGTATCCTGCGGCAGCCTTGACGTTGAAGGACTTGTCGTTACTGCGGAACAGGCGCGTGCTGAGTGACAGACCTGCGCTCCAACGGTCGAAAGTCTTCAGATTGCCGGTAAGCCGGTATTCGGCTTCAACATCCAGATCTGTACCTTTGACTATCTTCTTTTCCAGTCCGGCGCTGGCCCATAATCCTGTCCCGTCCTGACCGTAAACGGCCTGGGAGAGCGTCAGGGCGGCTGTCAGGATGGATAGAAAGACTGAAAGATTCTTTTTCATAGGTGCTCTGAAGGTTGGAG
Organism: Bacteroidaceae bacterium; assembly: GCA_017612875.1. Classification (GTDB taxonomy): domain Bacteria; phylum Bacteroidota; class Bacteroidia; order Bacteroidales; family Bacteroidaceae; genus Colenecus. Next base: position 4,635 of record JAGAEZ010000050.1, read on the forward strand.
TATTCAGGTTTCGGAAGCAAAAATAGTAATAAAAATAATGTAGTTTGCTGAAAACATACCAAAATAGCTTATCTTTGCTTCTACAGAACAAAAACCAAAGGATATATATGTTTGACATCAACAAATGCCTCGGTGAGGCGGAAGAGCTGATGGAAATGGCCATCATGCACCTGGAAGATGAGTTTGCCCACATACGTGCCGGCAAGGCTAACGTGCGTATCCTGGATGATATCCGTGTGAATTCATACGGCTCCATGGTTGCCCTGAACAATGTGGCCGCCCTCTCCACTCCGGATGCCCGCACCATAGCCATACGTCCATGGGACAAGAACATGCTCAAGGTGATAGAGAAGGCGATAATAGATTCATCGGTCGGTATAATGCCTACAAACAACGGTGAGATAATCCGACTGGCCATCCCGCCACTGACCGAGGAGCGCCGCCGCGACCTTGTCAAGCAGAGCGGAAAGGTGACAGAGAACACCAAGGTATCTGTACGTAATGCCCGTCGTGAAACTATCGATACCCTCAAGAAGGCCCAGAAGGACGGACTGCCCGAGGATGCCGAGAAGGATGCCGAGGAGAAACTGCAGAAGCTCCATGACAAGTACATAAAAAAGGCCGACGAGCTCTTTGCCGAGAAGGAAAAAGAGATCATGACTGTCTAAGCACGTCATGCGCGGACTTGTCATAAAGAGCACCGGGAGCAGCTATATGGTGCGCACCGGTGACGGGCGTGACCAGGAGTGCCGTATCAAGGGATCGTTCCGCATCAAAGGCATAAAAAGCACCAACCCTATTGCGGTAGGGGACTATGTGGAGTTCGCTCCGGCACGTGAAGGCGAGCCGGCATATATCACGGATATAGAGGAGCGGAGGAACTACATTATCCGTCGTTCCTCCAATCTATCCAAGCAGTCGCACATACTGGCCTGCAACCTGGACCAGTGCCTGCTTGTAGTCACGATAAACCATCCCGTCACATCGACAGTGTTCATTGACCGCTTCCTTGCATCGGCCTGGGCTTACCGGGTGCCGGTGGCGCTGGTGTTCAACAAGGCGGACCTGCTTTCCGCTGAGGACAGGGCAACGGCCGATGAACTTACATCGTTATACCGTTCTATAGGTTACGTATGTGTGGAGTGTGATGCTCTGCATGGCGAGGGTATGGATAGCGTGAGAGCCCTTCTCAAAGAGAGGGTCTCACTGATTGCCGGCAATTCCGGCGTAGGAAAGAGCACCTTGGTGAACTGTATCCTGCCGGAGCTGAACCAGCGTACATCGGAGATATCGGAGAAACATGATACCGGTATGCACACCACCACATTCTCCGAGATGTTCCCCCTGCCCGAGGGCGGCTGGATAATTGACACTCCGGGTATCAAGGGGTTCGGTACATTCGATATGGAACATGAGGAGATAAGCCACTATTTTCCGGAGATATTCAGATATTCGGCCGGTTGCCGTTACGGTAACTGCACCCACACCTGTGAGCCCGACTGCGCCGTGAAGCATGCTGTGGAGACCGGCGCGATAAACCTATCCCGCTACACCAGCTATCTGAGTATGCTGGAGGATGAGGACGAGGGCAAGTACAGGAAGGAGAATTGAACCTAAGGATTATTCGGTCAGGAATCAGCGTCTCTTCCTGAAAAATTCCTGTACGACTGATGCGCACTCATCGGCCATGATGCCGCCGGTGATTTGTGTCTTAGGGTGCAGGACATCCGGAGCGTAGATGGTGTAGCCGCGTTTGGGGTCGCTTGCGCCATAGACAAGCCGCCCGAGCTGGGACCAGCCTATCGCTCCGGCGCACATGGCGCAGGGTTCAAGGGTGACATACAGCGTGCACTGGTCCAGATACTTGCCGCCTAGATATGAGGCTGCGGCTGTTATGGCCTGCATCTCTGCATGGGCGGTGACATCGGTGAGGGTTTCGGTCAGGTTGTGGGCACGGGCAATGACTGTTCCGTTGCAGACTACGACCGCACCTACGGGAATCTCTCCCTGAGCTGCCGCAGCCCGGGCTTCGTCAAGAGCGGTTTTCATGAACCTTCTGTCCTGGGAGTCTGTGTCAGCGCCGCATGTCATGCTCATTGAATAGTGTGGGGTAGTCCTGATCCAGTTTCTTGATAATAAAGGTAATCAGGGTCTCCCGTATCCAACGGCTGCGGTTCGTGATCTTGTACTTCCGCAGGTAGCTCTCTATCATGCGTTTCTCCTCCTCATTGGCAAGGAATGTGAACCGCTCCTTTCTGACTGATTTCCTTGATTTCTGCATAATCCAGTACGAAGATATTCATTTTAAAAACAATTATCTGCTTTTTGTGACTATTTTTGCATGACACTGACAAAAACATGGCTAAACACAACATTCTGGGGAAGGAAGGCGAGGATATGGCGGCCGGATATCTGGAACAGAAAGGCTATACCGTTCTGGACCGTAACTGGCGATGCGGCCATAAGGACCTGGATCTTGTCGTGACCAAGGACAATACCGTGGTGTTCGTTGAGGTCAAGACCCGTACAGGTTCGGAATGGGGTGATCCCGAAGATGCCGTGACCGACCGCAAGATACGGCGCATAGTGAATTCGGCCGATGCTTACATCCGTTTCAACCGGATTGACATGGATGTCAGGTTTGATGTGGTCTCCATAGTGGTTGAGGACGGGGAATTCAAAGTGGAACATATAGAGCAGGCGTTCTATCCGCCTGTAGAATGATGAAAGGAAAAAAGATAAAGTGGCACAGGAGTGACAGCATAGGTTCCACCAATACCTGTCTGCGTGAGCTTAACGGGGGAGACCCTGATTATGACTATGAGGTGGCGGTGGCCGATTTCCAGACCGCCGGTCGCGGACAGAAAGGTAACAGCTGGGAGTCTGAGCAGGGCAAGAACCTGCTGTTCAGTATATTGGCTCATCCTCGGGGCTTGAAGGTCCGGGAGCAGTTCTACATATCCGAGGCGATTGCGCTTGCCGTGTCGGACAGCGTGATGGCGGCAGTAGGGCCGGAGTATTCCGACAAGGTGTCGGTCAAGTGGTCCAACGATGTCTATTGGAAAGACTTCAAGATGGCAGGCATCCTGATAGAGAACACCCTGCAGGGGGAATCAATCCTGGACACAGTGGCAGGCGTTGGCTTGGACGTGAACCAGGAGGTGTTCCTGAGCGACGCTCCGAATCCAATCTCACTCAAGAACATTACCGGCCGTGAGTTTGACCGTGATGCCCTCCTCAACGATATTGTGGAGCGTTTCATAGGATATATGGAGCGTCTGTCCGGACAGGAGCGGGCGGAGACGGACAGGCTTTATCGTGCACGTCTTTACCGGCGTGAGGGCTGGCACCCGTTCCGTGACGCGGCAGGAGAGTTCGAGGCTTGCATAGAGGGCATACGTACAGACGGCTGCCTGATGCTCCGGACGCGTGACGGCGAGCATCGGGTATATGAATTCAAGCAGGTGCAGTTCATCCTGCCGGGAAAATGATTAAATTCGCACAACAAAACATAAAATTATATGGCAAGATTCAAAAGGATATTGCTCAAGCTCAGCGGCGAGAGCCTGATGGGCGAGCAGGGTTACGGAATTGACGAGAAGCGTCTGGGTGAGTATGCACAGCAGATCAAGGAGATTCACGACTTGGGCGTGGAGATAGGCATCGTGATAGGCGGCGGCAACATTTTCCGCGGTCTCAAGGGTGCAGGCAAGGGTTTCGATCGCGTCAAGGGTGACCAGATGGGTATGCTGGCCACAGTAATCAACGGTCTGGGACTGAGTTCCGCTCTCACATCGGCCGATTGCCCGAACATCGTCCTTACTGCCATCCGCATGGAGCCTGTCGGTGAGCTCTACTCCAAGTGGAAAGCCATAGGGGCCATGAAGGAGGGGAAGGTGGCCATCCTGGTCGGAGGCACCGGCAATCCGTATTTCACAACCGATACAGGCTCTTCCCTGCGCGGCATAGAGATCGAGGCCGACGTGATGCTCAAGGGAACCCGCGTGGACGGTGTCTATACCGCCGATCCGGAGAAGGACCCCACAGCCGTCAAGTTCGACGAGATTACCTTCGACGAGATTTACAACCGCAACCTCAAGGTAATGGACCTGACCGCCACCACGATGTGCAAGGAGAACGGTCTGCCCATCTATGTTTTCAATATGGACAAGCCCGGTAACCTGCGCAAGGTCATCGACGGCGAGCCCATAGGCACTTTGGTTCACAAATAATCACTTATACTAACCGCTATGAAACCGGAGACAAGAAAGAATCTTTACATGATCGGCATCATCATGCTGCTCGTCAGTGTCATTATATTCCTTATAAGCCTTATTTTCCATAAGGCCGGCGTTGTGGCGAAGGATTGTGCCATCATTGCACTGGCAAGCATCCTCTGGATGGTTATCTGCCGTCCTAAGGACAAGAAAGGGGAGTAGCGGTCCGGTGTTGTTTCCCGAACCGCAGGTACGGCGCTGTAAGCAGTAAAAGGATTATTTCTTGACCTCCTCGAAATCGACGTACTCGCCGTCAGTGTCGGAATAGACTTTCTTTTTGGTACGTGAGCGTCGGCGGATGGTCTGGCGTCCCTCGGTGTTTTTCTTTTTCCGGTCTTCCTTGCGGAAAAAGCCCACTACGGCATTCAGGATCGTGGCCAGCAGGTCACGGGCGAATGTGAGTACCGCGAGCAGTACGAATCCCAGGATGAACAGAATTATAATAGCGATCGTTATCATCGGTTGTCTTTTATTCGGTTAAGGGCAAAAAACATGCCTCGTTCTCAATGCTGACCTTTTGTCAGAAGGGAGAGTATGATATACCATCCAATCACAGCCGACAATCCTTTCTCACGGAGCAGGATAAGGATCACGGCTGACACAATGAGGAAGATGAAGCGGACTTTGTTGTCAGCCCATCTGAGACTCTTGAACTTGAGCGAGAACATGGGAATGCTGCTTACCATGAGTCCCGCGAACAGTATGGCGAGAGCACCTATGATCCAAGGGGTGGCCGGAATATCCGTCAGTCCGGTCTGGAAGAGACCGCACCAGAAAAGGGCGTTGGCGGGAACAGCCAGCCCGAGAAATGATGTCGTTTGCCTGTCATCGGTATTGAACTTGGCGAGACGTAGCGCGGCAAAGACCACCAGAACCAGTCCGATGAAGGGATAAAGGTTTGTGAGAGTGTCCGTAGGATAGCAGAACTTACGGAGTGTCATGAGACAGAGGATGGCCGGTGCCAGTCCGAAAGTGATGAGGTCGGCCAGCGAGTCAAGTTCCTTGCCTATGGGTGAATATGCTTTGAGGAGCCGCGATGCCAGACCGTCACAGAAGTCAAAGAGCGAGCCTGCCACAACCCAAAGCAGCGTGTGCCAGGCATCGGAATTGAAGGCAGCCAGGACAGCCATGCAGCCGCAGAGCAGGTTGCAGCATGTGATTGAGTTGGGGATATGTCTCGTTATGCGGTTTGCCATGTGTGGAATGTCATGATAGTTTTGCCAGAATAGTCTGGTCGCCGGTCACTTTCTGGTTCAGTTTGATGCAGACCAGGGAATCAACGGGCAGATAGACATCGACGCGCGAACCGAATTTTATGAAACCCAGATGGCTGTCAATTCGGCTCTCGTCGCCGGGCTTGCAGTATGTGACCACCCTGCGTGCCACCGCACCGGCAATCTGACGGAGCATGACCTCATGTCCGTCGGCGGTTTCGATGACTACGAGGGAGCGCTCGTTCTCCGTGCTTGCCTTGGGCTTGAAGGCTGCATGGAAATTGCCGGACTGGTGCGTGGACATCTTCACTGTTCCGTTGACCGGGAACCAGTTGGCGTGCACGCTGTAAACACTCATGAATATTGAAACCACTATCCTGCGGTCCTTGAAATAGTCCGGCTCATCCACCTCCTCGATGGCGACCACTGTACCGTCGGCAGGCGACACCACAACTTTTTCAGTGTCATCCGAAGGGAAACGGCGTTCCGGGTTGCGGAAAAAGAAGAGGAGGAACAGGATTATGAAAAGCGATACAGCCAGCACGATGAACGACCACCATCCGAATGCAGGTGTCAGGAACAGGAGCAGGTTGATGACAAGAAGTATGGAGGATACCAGCAGAAGAGTGCCCCTGCCTTCGGAATTGATGATAGGTTTCTTTATGCCGTTTCCTTCCATAGGATCTGTTATCGGATTGCAAAGATACTCTTTTTTTTTACAAATGTCCATAAAACATGCCGGCTCTGTTTTCGGAATCAGGATCGGCACGGTTCTTGTTGAAAACTTTTTGGACTGCTACCTATTGCGGGAGCGGACAATCGGAAGTAACTTTAAAAACTTTTTGATGTATAAAACCCATGCAGGATTTCGTCCATTTACATGTGCATACGCAGTATTCGCTGCTTGACGGCCAGACTAATGTGAAAAAGCTGGTTGACAAGGCGGTGGCTGACGGTATGCGCGGCGTGGCGGTGACTGACCATGGTAACATGATGGGCATTAAGGAGTTCAAGAACTACTGCGACAGTGTAAATGACAAGCTGAAGGGAACCGGGAAGTCTTTCAAGCCGATAATAGGATGTGAAGTCTATGTGGCGCCACGGCATAAGGAGCAGCGTGAGAGCAAGGAGACAGACGGTGCCAATTACCACCTTATATTGCTGGCCAGGAATGAGAAGGGCTACCACAACCTCATCAAGATAGTGTCAAGGGCGTGGACAGACGGATTCTATTCCCATCCGCGTACCGACAAATATGACCTGGAAAAATATCATGAGGGCATCATCTGCTGCTCGGCATGTCTTGGCGGCGAGATTCCCAGACTCATCGCGGCGGACCGGACAGAGGAGGCGGAGCAGGTCGTGCAGTGGTTCCATGACCTGTTCGGCGATGACTTCTATCTGGAGCTCCAGCGTCACAAAGCCACTGTCCCCAATGCCAATCATGACACATATCCTCTTCAGGTTAAGGTGAATGCCGTTCTCAAGGAGATGTCACGTAAGTTCGGGGTAAAGACCGTATGCACTAACGACGTGCATTTCCTGGACGAGGAGAACGCCGATGCGCACGAGTTGCTGATTTGTCTCTCCACCGGCCGTACCCCCGATGATCCTAATCTGATGCGTTATTCCAAGCAGGAGTGGTTCAAGACTACCGAGGAGATGAACCTCTTGTTTGAGGACGATCCGGAATCCCTTGCCAACACCGTGGAGATTCTGGACAAGGTTGAAGATTATTCCATAAACCATACCCCCATAATGCCGAACTTTGCCATACCGGAGGAGTTCGGGACGGAGGAGGAGTACCGACGGCGTCTGACTGAAGAGGAGCTGTTCAGGGAGTTCACCTGCAACGAGCACGGCGAGACAGTGATGTCACATGAGGATGCCGTGAATAAGATCAGGAAACTGGGCGGCTATGACAAGCTGTACCGCATAAAGCTGGAGGCCGATTATCTGGCGGAGCTCACGTTCAAGGGCGCAAAGGTCCGCTACGGCGATCCTGTCCCTGAAAGCGTGATGGATCAGCTTAAGTTCGAGCTGCACATAATGAAGACCATGGGTTTCCCGGGATACTTCCTCATTGTGCAGGACTTCATCAACGCCGCCCGCAACGAGCTTGGTGTCTCTGTGGGGCCGGGACGTGGCTCGGCAGCCGGCTCTGCCGTAGCCTACTGCTTAGGCATCACCCAGATTGACCCCATCAAGTATGACCTGCTGTTTGAACGCTTCCTCAATCCGGACCGGATCTCGTTGCCCGATATCGACGTGGATTTTGACGATGACGGCCGGGGCCGTGTGCTCCAGTGGGTGACTGACAAGTACGGGAAGGAGAAGGTGGCGCACATCATCACATACGGTTCCATGCAGACCAAGATGGCCATAAAGGATGTGGCACGGGTATTGGAGGTGCCGTTGGATGTGTCGAACAGTCTCTGCAAGGCCATACCGGACCGTCTTCCCGACAATCCTGACGGGAGTACCCGCAAGATAAATTTCAAGAATGTCCTGGAGTTCGTGCCGGAGATACAGCATGCCGCGACATCGGAGGATGTGAAGTTGCGCAAGACCATACAGTTTGCCCAGATGCTTGAAGGCAACGTGCGCGGTACCGGCGTCCATGCCTGCGGAACCATAATATGCCGTGATGACATAACGGACTGGGTTCCCGTCTCGTGGGCGACTGACAAGGAGACCGGCGAGCGTCTGCTCGTTACGCAGTATGAGGGCAGCGTGATTGAGGATACCGGCCTCATCAAGATGGATTTCCTGGGACTCAAGACCCTCTCCATCATCAAGGAAGCGGTGGAGAACATAAAGAACAGCCTTGGTGTCGATGTGGATATCGACTCGATTCCCATCGATGACAGGAAGACGTTCCAGCTCTATTGCGAAGGCCGCACCATCGGTACCTTCCAGTTCGAGTCGCCCGGAATGCAGAAATACCTGCGCGAGCTCCAGCCGGGAGTGTTCGAGGACCTGATTGCCATGAATGCGCTGTACCGTCCCGGTCCTATGGAGTATATCCCTGATTTCATTGACCGTAAGCTGGGCCGCAAACCCATTGAGTACGACATCCCGGTCATGGAGAAGTACTTGAAGGACACTTACGGCATCACCGTATATCAGGAGCAGGTCATGCTTCTGTCACGCTTGCTGGCCAATTTCACCCGTGGTGAGAGCGATACCCTTCGTAAGGCTATGGGCAAGAAGCTCAGGAACAAGCTGGACCACCTCAAGCCCAAGTTCATTGATGGCGGTACGGCCAACGGCTATGACCCCAAAGTCCTTGAGAAAATATGGTCCGACTGGGAGAAGTTCGCGTCATACGCGTTCAACAAGTCACATGCCACCTGTTATTCGTGGGTGGCTTACCAGACCGCATGGCTGAAGGCCAACTATCCCTCTCAGTATATGGCGGCGGTACTGAGCCGCAGCTCCGACATAACCGATGTGACCAAGTTCATGGACGAGTGCCGTGTAATGGGTATCAATGTGCTTGGCCCTGACGTTAACGAGAGCGTGTCACGGTTCGGCGTGAATTCCAAGGGTGACATACGTTTCGGTATGGCGTCAATCAAGGGCGTGGGCGAGAAAGCCGTGGATGCCATAGTGAGTGAACGCAAGTCGGGAGGACCGTTCAAAAGCATATTCGATTTTGTCGAGCGGGTCAACCTGAGTTCCTGTAACCGCAAGAACATAGAGTGTCTTGCCCTGGCCGGCGCCTTTGACTGTTTCAAGGAGATCAGGCGTGAACAGTTCATGCAGCCTTGCGGCAGGAACGAGACCTATGCCGACGTGCTCGTGCGTTACGGGACCAAATATCAGGCTGACCGGATGGAGTCCCGGTTCTCGCTCTTCGGTGATATGGGCGAGTCGATACAGATTGCCACCCCCTCTCTGCCCGAGGCTCCGGAATGGTCGGTGCTGGAGAGGCTGAACAAGGAGAAGGAGCTGGTGGGGATATACATCTCGGCGCATCCGCTTGACGAGTACAGGGTGATACTCGAGCATGTTTGCAACGTACAGATGTCCCGACTTGAGAATCGTCCTGCCCTGCTCAACAAGGATCTGGTTCTCGGCGGAGTGGTGACTGAAGTGCGTGAGTCACGTACGAAGAACGGCAAGCCCTGCGGATTCACACGCATTGAGGATTTCTCGGGTTCAGCCCAGATAGCGCTTTTCGGGGAGCCCTGGCTGAAATGGAGCAGCATGATGAAGGTTGACAACTACCTCTTCATAAAGGCCCGATATGTACAGAACAAGTATAAACCGGAAATGATAGATATCGTGCTGAACTCTGTGGAGCTGCTTCAGGATGTCAAGGACAGTGTCATCCAGAGTCTTGTCATAGAGGCTCCGGTGACATCGGTGGACAAGGAGCTCATAAGTGACCTGGACTCCCTGACCTCTAAGCCCGGAAACACCACCCTGAAGTTCGTGATATCCGATATGGCATCGGGTGACAAGGCAAATCTGGTGTCGGGCGGCAGAAAGATCTCGGTTACCGGTGACCTGATGAACTATATGGACAGGAGAGAGGATATATCATACGCATTTAACCAATAAAAACAGATAATTATGGAACAAGAGATTACAGAGATGAACTTTGACGCTGTGACTGGACAGGGAAAACCGGTCATGATCGACTTCTGGGCCACATGGTGCGGTCCGTGCAGGCGTCTGGCTCCGGTTGTGGAGGAACTTGCAGCCGAGTATGACGGCAAGGTGATTGTAGGCAAGTGTGACATCGAGGAGAACACTGAACTGACTGACAGGTTCGGAATCATGAACGTCCCCACTATAGTTTTCATCAAGGACGGCAAGGAGGTGGACCGTGTCGTGGGAGCCGCTGCCAAGGGCGTTTTCCAGGATAAACTTAACGCGCTGATCTGAACATGGCCGAAAAGGACGAATTCATGGAGGAGGATCTGGACGATTCCAAGACCGTAGCTTACATAAGGAACTCTCTTCCGCAGGAACTGAAGGAAAAGTATTCCGATGACACCTTGTATTATATACTTGATGTTATCAACGACTGGTTTGCCACGAGCGGTGTCCTGGACCAGGAGCCTGACAAGGACGGTTTCATCGACATTGACAATGACGCTCTGGTGGAGTATATAATCAAGGAGGCCCGCCGTGACAAGATAGGAAACTTTCCTGCCGATGAGATCATACTCATCGTGGAGGCCGAGGCCGA
>JAGAEZ010000051.1 GCA_017612875.1 Bacteroidaceae bacterium
AAAATTCAAATCATCCAAGTCCGAGGATGACGACGCGCATCTGTTTGACCTGACGACCCATCTCATGGCCGACTATCAGATGGAGGTGATTCGCCTCGACATAAAGGAGCTGGAGAAACAGATGGCCGATCCGGCCGCGACGGAATCCCCCGACAGGATGAAGGAGCTCCAGCTCCAATACCAGACGCTGCTGAAAGCAAGAAACGCGCTCGCCAAGAGACTTGGCGAACGCGTAATCAACCTGTGACGTGCCTGCGTGCAGGTATCAGTTCCCTGAAATAAGGTTCATGAACTCCTCCCGGGTCTTGGCACGGTTGAAAGCGCCGGTGAAATCCGATGTCGTGGTCACTGAATTCTGCTTCTCCACCCCGCGCATCTGCATACACATGTGACTGGCCTCTATGACCACCATGACGCCTAAAGGCTGCAAAGTCTCCTGGATGCATTCCTTGATCTGCATCGTCATGCGCTCCTGAACCTGCAGCCGGCGCGCGAACGCATCGACCACACGGGCAATCTTGCTCAATCCGGTGATATAGCCGTTCGGGATATAGGCCACATGGGCCTTACCGTAGAACGGCAGCATGTGGTGCTCGCAGAGCGAATAGAAATCAATGTCCTTCACAATCACCATCTGCCTGTAGTCCTCCTTGAACATGGCCGATTTCAGGATGGCCGCCGGATCGACGGTATATCCGCTTGTGAAGTCAAGGAGCGTCTTGGCCACCCTCAGAGGAGTCCTGACAAGCCCTTCGCGGGCATAGTCAGGCTCAATGATCTTCAGAATCTCCTCATAGTGGCGTTTCAGCTCAAGGAACCGGGGTGACTCTTCGTCATCAAAGGGAATAAGGCTGCTCATAACGGAACTCTGATCTCCTGGTTGGGCAGGATGAATATCTCCTTGTATGTAGTCTCCTTCTTGAGCCGGCGCATGGTTTCGTATGCCTCCTCAACCGACAGGAAATCCCCTACCGTACATAGCCAGCGGGGGGATTTGAAGAATGTATATACCGGAAGCTCAGGATAGCTGGCTTTCAGCGCGTTGGCTATACTGGTAGCCTTCTCCTTGGATGTTCGGGTGTTGTTACCGGAATAGACCTGGATCCTGAACCCCTTGGCCTTGATCATGGTACCGGAGCCGGCATCGGACAGATAACCGATAAGGCTGTCTATGCGGGCATCCCTTTCTATCCGGACCTTACCCGTTCCCGGCACCTCCCTCTCCAGCTCCTGAAGCAGTGTCCTGTTCTGGGCACTTCCGAAAAAAGGAACAAGGATCAGGAATATCAGTAATCCTGCTTTCTTCATTTTTTCCAGGCGTCAATGATACCCTTGAAGTCGGCAGCCTTAAGAGAGGCACCGCCTATCAGACCTCCGTCAATGTCAGGCTTGGCAAAGAGCTCACCCGCATTCGAAGGCTTGCATGAACCGCCGTAGAGAATGGTGGTGTCATCGGCAATCTGCTTGCCGTACTTATCGGCTATGACCGAACGTATGTAGGCGTGAATCTCCTCAGCCTGTCCGGAAGTGGCGGTCTTGCCGGTACCGATAGCCCAGATGGGCTCGTAGGCGATGATGATGTTCTTGAACTCATCGGCCGACAGATTGAACACCGAGCCCTCAAGCTCAGCCTTCACGACCTGGTTCTGGATAGATTTGTCACGCTCCTCCTCCGACTCGCCGATGCAGAAGATGACCTTGAGGCCGTTGGCGATTGCAAGGAGCACTTTTTCCCTGAGTATCTCATAAGTCTCATGATAATACATCCTGCGCTCGGAATGGCCCAGGATCACATAACCTGCGCCGGTTGACTTGACCATTGCGGCCGAAACCTCGCCGGTGTATGCACCGGATGCCTTGTCGGCACAGTTCTGGGCGGAGAGACCTATCAGATTGCGGTCAATCACCTCCGACACCTTGGCAAGGTGAATGAAAGGAGTACCTATGACCACGTCACAGGCAGGCTTCTCGGCAGCCAGCATTACGTTAAGTTCCTCAGCAAGAGCCAGACCTTCCTGGAGAGTCATGTTCATCTTCCAGTTTCCGGCAACGATTTTCTTTCTCATGTCTCTTTATGTTTTAAATGTTACAGAATCCTTGATTTTACAAGTGAAATAAGCCCGATTATCAGCATCGGCAGCAGGAAGAGCAGGGCGATGCCCAGCGGGGTGCGCATCGGGTCGGAAGCAGGGACCTTTCCCTCCTCGATGGTGTCCAACGGACCCGTGAGCCGGGTCTCATCCGGAATGTTGAGATAACTCCACTTGTTCACCAGCACTCCGTCATGCAGGAGAACCAGACCCGGGTTGGAACGCACCATGGTCTCGAGAGGTATCTCGTCACAATGCAGGAACTCATACTCCGCACCCGTGTTCTCCGTCCACTCATGGACCGCACCGCTGCCTGACGAGGTGAGACCGTACATCCCGTATCCCCAACGGCGGCAATAGTCGTAGATGTCGTCAATCAGGTCAATGTTCCTTTCGTTGGCCTGCTCCAGATGGGGCGAAACCACAAGGAACGTATAGCCGGGAGCATTGAGTATATCCGGAGTCACGTCATCCAGGTTGCCGTCCATGATGAAGAAATCGGTCATTTCAGGGTTCTCCCCCTGCAGGATACCGCGGCGAAGGTCGGTCCCGGTCTTGTACGGGCGGAAATCAATTGCAGGGAGGTACTTTATGTTGCTCACCATGAACTTTATGATGAGAATCATGGAAACGAGAGTGAGCACCCACTGGATCTTCTCATGGACAAAAGGCACGGAAAGCCTCCTGCGGATGAACACGTAGAGCGTCAGTGCCAGCAGGAACACGTTCTTCCAGAAAGTCTGCCAGTTGGTGAGTTTCACCGCATCCCCGAAACAGCCGCAGTCCTCAACCGGGTTCGCAAGCGCCAGATAAAGCGTGAACGGGGTCATCACGATGAGGAACAACGACAGGAGCAGCGATGTCCCGCGTATATAGGCTCCCATCGTCATGTAAATGCCGAGCAGGAGCTCCATGCCGGCCAGTATGCAGGCCACGATGAGCAGGGTGGAGACAGGCAGGGTAAAGTTCATCCCGAAGGCTCCCATGTAATCGGTCAGCTTTATCTGGGTCCCCACGGGATCCACAGCCTTGACTATCCCGGAGAACATGAACACCAGTCCCGTAAGGATCCGGCAGAAATTGACCGAAATCCTGGCAGGCAGACTGCGTTTTATGTTCCCGTTGTCCCTCATCACTCTCCGTATTTCATCTTTATCAGACCGAAAACAGCATAGTTTATCATGTCCATATAGTTGGCATCGACACCTTCCGACACGATGGTTTTCCCGTTATGGCTCTCTATCTGCTTAGTCCGGTTTATCTTGGTGAGAATCAAGTCAGTATATGAAGTAGTACGCATCCCGCGCCATGCCTCGTCATAGTCATGGTTCTTCCTCTTCATCAGCTCCAGCGCGGCATTCGAGTATTTGTCATACTCCCTGAGCGCCCACTCTGAATCCACATCCACACAGTCCGAATAACCGTGCTCAAGCTGTATCAGGGCTATGATGCCGTAATTCACTATCCCGATCAGTTCTGACCTTATCCCTTCATCAATCAGGGAGACTCCCTTGGTCTCTATACTTCGGATTCTCTTGGCCTTTATGAAAATCTGGTCCGTGAGCGACTCGGGACGCATGATTCTCCATGAGGCCCCGTAGTCCTGCAGTTTCTTGACATAGAGAGCCCGGCAGATTCCGATTATCTCCTCGAACTGCCTGTCCGTATCGGGTTTGGCACCCTTCCTGCTGTCACACATCTCACACATAAACTGTTTCAGTTGACCCTAAGTGTCTGCCCCACTCTCAGTATCGTGTTCTTGGTAATGCCGTTCAGACGGCAGATATTCGTGACCGAGGTGGAATTCTTGACAGCTATCCCGCTCAGCGTATCGCCGCTGCGGACCTTGTAAAACACCTCACGGGTGTTCTTGGTGAACACATAGCTGTCGGTGACTATCCTGTGGTTCGGGAAATCAAAGAGGTTCTCCGGATTGATGGCATTGCCAAGGATCCTGGCTTCGAAATGCAGGTGCGAGCCTGTCGAACGGCCGGAGTTGCCCCCGAGGCCGATGGGATCGCCGGCATGAACTATATCGTTCTCATCCACAAGCCTCTTGGAAAGATGGCCATAGACAGTTTCAAGGCCGTTGGGATGCCTGATCACGAGATAATGGCCGTATCCGCGCCTCTCGTACCTGGAAATCCGGACCTTGCCGTCAAAAGCGGCGCGAATGGTGTCGCCTATCTTAACCTTCACGTCAAGTCCCATGTGCGAACGGCCGCGGCGGGGCCTGTAGCCGAACTTGTCGGTTATGTAGGTACTGTCCGTAGGCAGGCAGTAACCGCTCATGGAGACCACGACCGTATCAGGGAGGACAGCACCTTCAAAAGTACTGACATACTCGTTGTTCCAGTCGGGATAGAGGTAAGCCGCAGGATTGTCCAGGTCAACGGCGGTGCCTACTGAAAGGTGCTCAGGCACGAAAACCGGGTCCATGGCCTGGGCCGGAGCGGTCCTGGCCGGAATCCGGTCCTGGGCCGTCAAAGCCGCGAAAGGCAACATGACAGCCAGCAGCGACATTATTCCGTATTTCAGCGTTTCTGACATTCCGACAATGTTACAATCTGCAAAGTTAGTCAAATATCATGATATGGAAGACCAGTCATACTGACTTTTCTTCATACGTTTCAATACTTTGGCCATTAAGACGTTCTCGGCCGAAGAGAGTTCCGGATCGGCGGCGACAATCTCCTTGGCAATCTCCCTGCAATGCTCTATCAACGCCCCGTCCCTTGAAAGGTTGGCAAGCCTAAGGTCAAAAGCTATGCCGCTCTGCTGCGTTCCCTCAAGGTCACCGGGTCCCCGGAGCTTGAGGTCGGCCTCGGCTATCTCGAACCCGTCATTCGTGGCGGTCATGATCTCTATCCGCTTGCGGGTATCCTCCGAAAGCTGGTACGGTGTGACCAGCAGGCAGTATGACTGATCCGCGCCACGGCCCACCCTGCCCCGGAGCTGATGAAGCTGGGAGAGCCCGAAACGGTTGGCGTTCTCTATCACCATGACACTTGCATTCGGCACATCGACACCCACCTCTATCACCGTGGTGGCCACCATGATCCGGGTCTCGTTCCGTTTGAAACGCTGCATCTCGGCATCCTTCTCGGCCGGCTTCATACGGCCGTGCACCTTGCTCACGCTGTATGCCGCGAATCTCTCGCATACAGTCCGGAAGCCCTCCTCCAGATTCTTCAGGTCAATCTTCTCGCTCTCCTCAATGAGGGGATAGACGATATACGCCTGACGCCCCTTTTTCAGTTCTCTGTCAAGGAAAGCATAGACCGATGTATGGTTGCCGTCATAATAGTGCTCCGTATGTATGGGTTTGCGTCCGGGAGGCAGCTCATCGATGACTGACACATCCAAATCACCGTACAGAGTCATGGCTAATGTACGTGGTATGGGTGTAGCGGTCATCACCAGGACATGAGGGGGCATACTGCTCTTGTTCCAGAGCCGGGCCCTCTGTGCCACTCCGAAACGGTGCTGCTCGTCTATCACCACGAATCCCAGACGGTTGAACTCCACAGGGTCCTCAAGCACGGCGTGTGTGCTCACCAGGATGTTCACGCTGCCGTCAGCCAGGCCTTTCAGTATGGAGGTCCGACGCTTACCCTTGATACTGCCTGTCAGAAGCTCCACCCTCAGTCCGAGCCCGTCCACGTAACGGGATATGTTGGCGAAATGCTGCTCGGACAGAATCTCGGTCGGTGCCATTATGCATGCCTGATAACCGTTGTCTATGGCTATGAGCATGGTCATCAGCGCCACCATCGTCTTGCCGCTGCCCACATCGCCCTGAAGCAGGCGGTTCATCTGCCTGCCGCTGCCCATGTCGTTCCTTATCTCACGGATGACACGTTTCTGGGCACCCGTCAACTCGAACGGCAGTTTATCCTTGTAAAATGCGTTGAACTTCTCCCCTATCCGCCCGAACACAAACCCCTTGAAGCGGCGCTGGCGGTCACTCGCGAACCGCGCCAGATTGAGCTGCACATAAAACAGTTCGTCGAACTTGAGCCTGAGTTGCGCAAGCCTGAGTTCAAGCGGTGTCTGCGGGTTGTGTATCACTCTCAGGGCATCGGTCAGCGGCATCAGCCGTTCCTTTTCACGAAGCCATTCGGGAAGGGTTTCCGGCAGGGGCTCCACAATCAGAGCCAAGAGGTTCCTCACCAGCTTACGGACAGCAGCCGAGTTCAAGCCAGCCT
>JAGAEZ010000052.1 GCA_017612875.1 Bacteroidaceae bacterium
CCCCGGCCCCGGCTTGGGCGTGCGCTGCACCGGAGCCATCACCCGTGACCGTCTGGAGGCTCTGCGCGAGAGCGATGCCATCCTCCGTGAGGAATTTGCCAAGAACGGTCTGGAGGGCAAGGTATGGCAGTACTTCACCATCGTTCCTGACTACAAGTCAACCGGTGTGAAGGAGAACAGGCGCAGTTGGGACTGGCCGGTTATCATCCGTGCGGTCAACACCCGCGATGCCATGACCGCTACAATCGAGGAGAGTCCCTACAAGCTGCTGCACCACATCACACAACGCATCATCACTGAGGTTCCAGGAGTTAACAGGGTATTGTATGATCTCACACCGAAACCGACAGGAACTATAGAGTGGGAGTGAATCTCCTTTGAGGTCCTGGACTTTTTTGGGGTATCGGTATCAGAAACCGTCGCCACCCTCGGCGCGTCAGAGGGAGGGGCCCGCCGCAAAGCGGTGGGAGGGATAGGCCTGCAGGGCCGTAGTTTCAGATACTGATACCCCAAAACAGATTCTAATACTCACTTGTAAGTATTGAACAGGTTGAGCTAATGCTGTAATTTTGCAGGCAAAATCAGCAGATATGACTCTGAGGGAACTTAAGGTCGGTGAGAGTGCCGTGGTTACGGCAGTTGGTGGTGAGGGTGCTTTGCGACAGCATTTTCTTGATATGGGGCTGTTGCCGGGTGTTGAGGTCAAGTTGCTTAAGTATGCTCCGATGGGTGATCCGATGGAGCTGCTGGTGCGCGGATACACACTTTCTCTCAGACTTGAGGAGGCCGCTCAGATCGGGATTACGGAATTGCGCAATTCAGGACTTACGGACGGACAAAATGACGGAAGCAGGGAAAAAGATATAAATGAGGTCAGAGCCCAGGACTTCGGCTACAACCTGACACTGCATGAGCATAACTCTCACCCCGGTTTGGGCGAAGCCGGAAAGTACCATGACGCTACGCATGAGAATGCTGTTCCCAAGGGTACAGTCTTGAAGTTCGCTCTTGCCGGACAGCAGAATTGCGGTAAGACAACCCTGTTCAACCAGTTGACAGGTTCAAACCAGCATGTGGGCAATTTTCCTGGCGTGACAGTCGATCGTAAGGACGGACAGATCAAGGGACATCCGGAGACTCTCGTGACAGACCTTCCGGGCATTTATTCGCTTTCACCTTATACGCAGGAGGAGACGGTTTCAAGGCGGTTCATTCTTGAGGAGAAGCCTAACTGCATTATCAATATCGTAGATGCTACAAACATAGAGCGCAACCTCTATCTGACCGTCCAATTGATGGAATTGGGAGTCCCTATGGTGCTGGCTCTCAATATGATGGATGAACTGACCGGAAACGGCGGCTCGGTGCGTGTAAATGAGATGGAGCGTATTTTGGGTATCCCCGTCATTCCGATATCGGCCGCTAAGGGTGAGGGCATTCAGGAACTTGTGGAGCACGCCGTTCACGTAGCCGAGTTTCAGGAGAAACCTGCCCGTACCGATTTTTGCACTAAAGATGATCATGGCGGTGCCGTTCATCGCTGTCTCCACAGCATAATGCATCTGGTAGAGGATCACACCGAAAGGGCTGGCATACCTGCCCGTTTTGCCGCAGGCAAGCTGGTAGAAGGTGACTCAACCGTTCTGGATGTTCTTGAGCTCTCTCAGAATGAGAAGGAGATGATGGAGCACATCATTCTGCAGATGGAGGAGGAGCGGGGCATGGACCGCGCTGCCGCCATAGCCGATATGCGCTTCTCGTTTATAGAACGTCTGTGCTCACAGACTGTAATCAAGCCGCGGAAAAGCCGCGAATACATCCGCAGCAAGCGTATTGACCGCATTCTGACCGGCCGCTGGACAGCAATACCCATCTTCCTCCTGGTGATGTGCCTGGTTATATGGCTGTCGATCGATGTGCTCGGAGCACCGCTTCAGGACTGGCTGGACCAGGGAATCCAGTGGTTGGCAGGCATTTGCGTGGCTGGTCTTGGGAAGGCCGGTGTGTCACCTGCAATAATATCGCTTGTCGAAGACGGTATTTTCGGCGGAGTGGGGAGCGTGCTGAGTTTCGTACCTATAATAATAATCCTGTTCTTTTTCCTCAGTCTGATCGAGGACAGCGGCTACATGGCGCGCATAGCTTTCGTGACGGACAAGCTGCTTCGTAAGCTTGGACTCTCAGGCCGCTCTATCGTACCTCTGCTGATCGGATTCGGATGCTCGGTGCCGGCTGTTATGGCCACTCGCACGCTGCCGTCGGCCCGCGACCGTAAGCTGACCATCCTGCTTACTCCTTTCATGAGCTGCAGCGCCAAGATTCCTATATACGGGTTCTTTACCAATGCTTTCTTCCCGGGCAGGGGCGGTCTGATACTGGCCGGACTCTACCTGCTGTCAATAGTCGTGGGTGTGATTGTTGCGCTGGTTACCAAGATGTTCCGGAAGAACTACGTTGCAGCCCCGTTCGTGATGGAGTTGCCCAACTACCGCATGCCCGGTTTCAAGAATGTGGGTCACCTGCTGTGGGACAAGACCAAGGACTTTGTGCAGCGTGCCTTCACCGTGATATTCGTGGCAACAATAATTATATGGCTGCTTCAGACATTCGACTTCCGCTTCAATATGGTAGAGAACGGCGAGGGCAGCATGATGGCCTGGGTGGCCGGAGTGCTGGAGCCGCTGTTCCGCCCGCTTGGACTGGGCGATTGGCGCATAGTAACCTCATTCGTGAGCGGTTTCCTGGCCAAGGAGAGCGTGGTAGCCACAATGGAAGTCCTGGGAGTAACAGGCACCCTGACCGTAGTCACTGCCGTCCCTATGCTGATTTTCAGCCTGCTCTACACCCCATGCGTAGCGGCCATCAGCAGCATCCGCCGCGAACTCGGTGACCGCTGGGCAATCTATGTGGTCATATTCCAGTGCGTCATCGCCTGGGTAGTTGCATTGTTAGGATACTTAATAGCTCAAGCATTATGAACGCCTCGACAATAATCGCAATCATAGCCGTAACCGGTCTGGTAATAGTAGCGGTCATTGGTGCCATAAACAACCGCAAAAAGGGCAACTCATGCTGTGGCTGCGCAATGAAAGATTCCTGCTGCAAAAGAGAAGGAAAACTTTAAGGTATAGTATCCAGGCGTGCCCCTCCCTCTAACGCGCCGAGGGTGGCGACGGTTCTGAATACTATACCCCTAAAAGTTCGGGGTTTCAAGCCATGAACTCCTCTACGTCGTTGGGATGGTAGGGGATGATGTCTGTGCCCAGGACGCGGCAACCGGTGGGGGTGATCAAGATGTCGTCCTCAAGGCGGATGCCGCCGAAGTCGCGGTATTTCTCTATCGCGGTGTAATTGAGGAACGCCGTGTGCATCTTTTCGGCCTTCCATTTGTCGATGAGGGCGGGGATGAAGTAGATGCCGGGCTCATCGGTCATCACGAATCCGGGCTGGAGGCGGCGGCCGCAGCGCAGGCAGTTGGTGCCGAACTGCTCCGACGGGCGGACCTCATCATCGAATCCCACGTAAATCTGGCCTAAGCCCTCCATGTCATGTACGTCCATACCCATCATGTGGCCAAGGCCGTGCTGCAGGAACATGGCGTGTGCGCCGGCGCGGACTGCCTCCTCGGTATCGCCCTTCATGAGGCCGAGCTCCTTGAGTCGGTCGGTCATGAGGCGGCAAACGTCTAAATGCATGTCCATCCATTTGTAGTCCGGGCGGGCTTTCTCAATCACCAGGTCGTGGCAGGCCTCCACGATGGAGTATATCTCGCGCTGTTTCTGAGTGAACTTTCCGCTGATGGGAAGGGTGCGGGTGTTGTCGCTGCAGTAGTTGTTCACGGTCTCGGCTCCGGCATCGACCAGGAGCAGACGGCCGGGCTCAAGGGGTTTGAGCGAGGGGTCACCGTGGAAAATCTCGCCGTGCATGGAGACTATGCTGCTGAACGAGACCTTGGCGCCCTGCGACATGGCTATTCCCTCCATCATACCGCCTATGGATTTTTCGGTCACGCCGGGACGGCAGTGCTTCATGGCGGAGGTGTGCATCTGATAACCGATTGCCATGGCACGCTCAATCTCAGCGACTTCGGCATCGGACTTTATGGAACGCATGCTCACGACAGCCTTGATGAGCTTGACCGATGCGGCTGCGCGTGTTTGCAAAGGATGTATTCCGAGCATATCGGACAGCAGGATCATGTGGTCGTGGCGGTAGGGCGGGAGGAAATGGACCTCACGGCCTGATTTCCTCGCGGCAGTGACCATCTCTGCCAGCTTGCCGAAGGGAGCACTCTCCTTGATGCCGCACCCGGCAGCAAGGTCCGCCACGGACGGGACGAATCCGGTCCAGATAATGTCCTCTATGTCTATGTCATCGCCTAAGAGCCACTCCTGGCCGCTGTCAGCATCGATAACGGCGGCAAGGGATTCACGGTCCTGGCCGGTGTAGTACAGGAACGAACTGTCCTGCCGGAAGGTGTAGCCGTTGGCGGGATAGTTGCAAGGGGCGTTGTTGTTGCCAAGAAGGATAATAAGTCCGCCGCCCACCTTCTCCTTGAGAACGGCGCGGCGCTGTGAATAGGTCAGTGAGTCGAAAAGCATAATTCTCGTAAATTTCAAATATCTGTTTCTGCAAAAATAGTACAAAATTCTATACCCGTAAGCGTTTAACTTTTCGGTTTTCCGGGAATCATAGATATGAACATACGTATAAAAAGGTGTCATGAAGAAGTTTACCGTCATATTCGCTTTGGCCGGCCTCTGGATGGCCGGAGTCTCAGCCCAGGGACTGAAAGTGGAGAGCGAGACTCTCAACTACAGCCTCTATGTGGGCCCGCTCAAGGGCGGTGAGGCCAAGCTCGTCTCCAGGAAAGTGAATTACCAGGGACAGGAGACAGTCAGGATGGACCTGATTGCCAATACCACGAAGGTGGCCGATAAGATATACAGCCTGCACGATACCCTGACCACGTTTCTCAGTATGACCGACAACCGTCCCGTACGCTTCCAGAAGCATTGCTACGAGGGCGATGACATAGTCCGCGAGAAGGCAGATTTCAATCTCCTTGCCGACGGGACCTACAGTGTGGATATGCGCAAGGACTACAAGAAC
>JAGAEZ010000053.1 GCA_017612875.1 Bacteroidaceae bacterium
ATTTGCAGAAGGTTTTCTTTTACGCGGAGCCGGACTAACCACCTTTTGGACCATCAGTGCAGCGACGTTAAGTAGCGCCCTGGAGGATCCCGTTAAGAACGGCGCCTCGTTTAACGACCGTTAAGCCCCGAAGGGGATTAAAAGGGAGGCGTTCGCCGTTTAGGGTCCGAAGGGGTGCGGAGTAGTCGCGGAACGTTGCGTCCCAAAGGTGGTTAGTCTGGCGGAGTGTAAAAGAAAACCGCTTCCCCAATAACGAGAAGCGGCTTTTTCTTATGCTTTCAAATCAACCTTAAGTTGAAGCTCATCAAGCTGAGACTGGTCAAGAGGACCGGGGGCATCGAGCATGACGTCGCGGCCGGAGTTGTTCTTGGGGAAGGCGATGCAGTCTCGGATGCTGTCTAAGCCGGCGAATATGCTCACGAAGCGGTCCAGGCCGAAGGCGAGGCCTCCGTGGGGAGGCGCGCCGTACTTGAAGGCGTTCATCAGGAAACCGAACTTGGCCTGTGCCTGCTCGGGAGTGAAGCCTAATACCTTGAAGATGGTGGCCTGGAGCTTGCTGTCGTGGATACGGATGGAGCCGCCTCCCACCTCTATGCCGTTGATTACCATGTCGTATGCATTGGCGCGGACGCTTGCGGGGTCGGTGTCCAGCAGGGGAATGTCCTCCGGCTTGGGGCTTGTGAACGGGTGGTGCATGGCCATGAGGCGGTTTTCCTCATCGCTCCACTCGTACATGGGGAAGTCAATCACCCAGAGACATTTGAATGCGTCCTTCCTGCGAAGACCCAGCTCGTCGGCCACCTTGAGACGCAGTTCGGAGAGTTGCTTGCGCGTCTTCATCGCATCGTCGCCGCTCAGGATGAGGATGAGGTCGCCAGGTGCGGCGTTCATGGCGGCCTTGAGCTGCTGCAGGGCATCCTGGCTGTAGAACTTGTCAACCGATGACTTGACGGTGCCGTCGGACTCCACGCGGGCATAGACCATGCCCTTGGCTCCTATCTGCGGACGCTTGACATATTCGGTCAGGGCGTCGATCTGCTTGCGGGTGTAGGTCGCTGCACCCTTGGCGCAGATTCCGCCTATGTATGCCGCGCTGTCGAATACCCCGAAACCGTGGCCCTTGAGAACGTCCGCCAGCTCCACGAAACGCATGTCGAAACGGAGGTCAGGCTTGTCGCTGCCGTAGTACTTCATGGCATCCTGCCACGTCATGCGCTGGAAAGGCTCCGGGAAATCAATGCCCAGGATGCTCTTGAACAGATGTTTTGCCATGGCCTCGAATATCTGCAGGATATCCTCCTGCTCCACGAACGACATCTCACAGTCAATCTGGGTGAACTCCGGCTGGCGGTCGGCACGCAGGTCCTCGTCGCGGAAGCACTTGGCTATCTGGAAGTAGCGGTCGAAACCTGATACCATGAGCAGCTGCTTGAGTATCTGGGGGCTCTGGGGCAGGGCGTAGAACTGGCCCGGATTCATGCGTGATGGCACCACGAAGTCGCGTGCTCCCTCAGGTGTGGAGTTGATCAGTACAGGTGTCTCCACCTCCATGAAGCCCAGGTTGTCGAGGAACTTGCGGATTTCCATCACCATCTTGTGGCGCAGCTCCAGGTTGCCGCGCACGCAGGGGCGGCGCAGGTCCAGGTAGCGGTATTTCATGCGCAGGTCATCGCCTCCGTCAGTGTTGTCCTCGATGGTGAAGGGGGGAGTGTCGGCGGCGTTGATCACGTTCAGCTCGCTCACCAGGATCTCTATGTCGCCGGTCGGTATCCTGGGGTTCTTGCTGGAACGCTCGCTCACCTTGCCGGTGGCCTGTATCACGTACTCGCGTCCCAGACGGGAGGCCTTCTCGCACAGTCCGGCATCGGAAGCGTCATCGAACACCAGTTGGGTTATGCCGTAGCGGTCACGGAGGTCGATGAAGACCATTCCACCCATTCTCCTTACTCTCTGGACCCATCCTGCCAATGTCACGGTCGTGCCGGCATCGGACAGACGGAGTTCTCCACAAGTCTTGTTCCTGAACATATATATGCAATAAAACGGCTGCAAATTTACTTTTTTGTTCGCACCTGACACTTATATGGCATAAAATTATTTAACTTTGGCCCCCAAACCTCTTATAATAGATAGGATAATAGATTATTATTGACCGAAACGACATGAAAAAGAGACTCTCCGGACTATCGTTCCTGATGGCGGCACTGCTTGTCCTGCTGGCCGGTTGCGGCAAGGATGAGCTCGATGAGGAGTTGCTCATAGGCCGTTGGTACTCCACTGAGGGCTACTACTATACTTTCCACAGTGACCACACCGGCGAGTCCTACGACGACGAGGGTAGTCTGGACTTCACATGGAGCCTGACTTCCGATGAGCTTGAACTGCGTTTCACCGGTCACGGACAGGCCGGGAAGGCGGCTTATCTCACCTTTGTGATTGACAAGCTCACCGACAGCCGCATGGAGGCGTACGACAAGAACGACCCGTCCGAGAAGACAATCTATTTTACCAAGAAATGATAATAACCGTCAAGTGATGAAACCCGGAGTCAAGAAGACACTCAAGATAACAGGCATAACCCTTGCCTCGCTCATAGGACTGGTCCTGATAGCGGTGGCATTGGTCTGCTGGACCGTGTTCACACCCTCACGTCTGACCAAAACCGCCCGCAAGGCCATCGACGCGTACGCTCCCTGCAAGATTGACCTGGAGAGGGCCGACCTCACGCTTGTAAGGACCTTTCCGTACGTGGGGCTGAGGCTCAACGGTGTACTCGTTCATGACGGGATGCCCTCATCGCCGTCGGACACACTGCTGTTCGTGGATGACTTCACGGCCACGGTGAACCTGAGAGCCTATCTGAAAGAGAAGAAAATCATACTCACCAACCTCCTGGTTGACAATGTGCAGGCCAACCTGTTCACCGATGCCGACGGACTCAGCAACCTGGCTTTCCTGACGGAGAACGCCGAGGAGAAACAGGAAGAGAGCGCGATGGACCTTTACGCCGACCTGCAGAAGATAGCCCTTTCCCGCGTGGGGGCACGCTATACCGACCTTTCGAACGGCACGGATGCGCAGGTGCGCAACCTTGCGCTGGACCTCAAGGGCCTTATCACCACCGACACCATAGATGCCGACGTGGCGCTGACCACCGCATCGGTCAGGGCATCGGTCGTGAACGACTCCACTGATTTCAATGCGAACCTGGACAACCTGAAGGCCGACGGCCGTATCATGAAGCACGGCCGTGACATAACAGGCCGCTTCAATGCAGGCTTGGACCATACATACGCCCAGGCGGGCACCATGAACGCTTCGCTCAACGATCTTAGGCTGCTTCTGGACCGCATTGCCCTCACGCTCACGGACGAGGGGCTTGGAGGACTCCGCGCTGCCGTGGGACTGGATGCCGAGGACCTGAAGTTCGTGCTGGATGACATGTCCACCACCACAGGCCGCATAGCCATGAAGGCCGATGAGGCCATGATGGAGGGGGACAGCATACACGTGAGCGGTTTCACATTCAACTCCCGGGAGATAGGGCTGCTCATGAAGGACTCGCTGGGACACCTGACCAAGGCTGACCTGGAGTCCCTGCTGCTCAGCATCGACGGCGGGCTCAGGACCGACCTCTCGAGGGTCAGCACGGGTCTTGTGGCCGACATGACCGGAGCAAGGTTCAGCATGGACGGGGAGTCGCCGCTGGAGGCGAGCGCAGGCTCGTTCCTCTTCAAAGCTGACGGCCAGATCTCGGGCGATGACGTGACACTTACATCGGATGTCTCCACACCGGCGCTCTTCCTCACCATGGGCGGTGACAGCTACATTCCCGGCTGGCCTCTCAGACTGACCGTCCCGCTCAGGACCAACCGCAACATAGACCGCTTCCATATAGGCGAGGGGGCTGTGGCCACGGTGAACGGCGAGCGCATCAGCTTCAATGCCGACGGCACCCTGGGCGGCGCCTCCATCGTGCGGGCCGACGCAGGCATCCGCACGCAGGAGACTGACATAGACAAGCTCATGTCCATGATTCCTGACAGGTTCAGCAGCTCGCTTGACGGGATTGACGTGCACGGCATACTGGGCCTGGACCTCAGGATGAAGGCCGACGTGCGCGAGAGCGGCACCAATGTGGAACGGGCCTCAGCCAGGATAGCCCTCCGTAACTTAGACGCATCGCTGAACGACTCCATAGAGGCGCGTTCCAGCCGTCTGACAGCCAACATACAGTATCCAAGCCCCATAGCCACTGACCTGAGCCGCGAGAGCGCGGACGTGCAGATCAAGGCCGATGACCTGGTGCTGCACTTGCTTGACTCCGCCGTCATCGACGCCGGTTTCCGTGACCTTGACCTGAGCGCATCGCTCGTGGGCCTCACGGACACCATCACGGAGATGAACGCCAAGGCCGACATCAGCGTGGGCCATGTAGAGGCGTCGATGGATACCCTGACCGGCACGCTTGACAATGCGGTGATAAGCGCCACACTGGCACCGGCCGACGGCACCACCGCCATGATGCTCAACGCCTCGTTCGACCGGATGGGGGCGGGGATGGGCTCCCTGATGAACGCCTCCTTGGGCAAGAGCACGCTGCTTGCCATGGCGCAGTATGACGAGAAAAAAGAGGAGCTGCTGCTGAAGTGGAACCCCCGCGTCAAGCTGACCCTGGAGGACGGAAAGGTGAACGTGCCGGAGGTGGTGGAGGAGCCGGTAAGGCTCCCGCAGTTCGATGTGGATTTCTCCTTAGGACGTTTCAACATAAACGAGAGCCATGTGGTGCTGGGCGAATCGGACATCACCGTATGGGGTGACATATATAACATAGGTGAGTACCTGGAGAACACCGGGCTGCTCACGGGCGAGCTCAACCTGGAATCGGACCACGTGAATGTGACACAGCTCATGGAGTGGTTCAGCGGCATGGGCGACGAGGAGGCCCAAAAGGCGGCTGAGAAGGCCGCTGCGGATGTCCAGGCCGGTAAGGATACCGTTTCCGGACCGTTCCTGGTGCCCAAGGGGATTGACTTCACGCTCTACACCAACTTCTCGGATATCGATTATTACGGCAACACCTTCACCGATGTGGGCGGCGACGTGACGATCCGTGACGGCGTGGCGGTGCTGCAGGAGCTGGGATTCTCCTCGAATGCGGCCGAGATGCAGCTCACCGCCATCTACAAGTCCCCGTCGGAGGATGACCTCTTCATGGAACTGGACTTCCATCTGCTCAACATAGAGATTGACGAGCTGATAGACCTCATCCCGTCGGTCGATTCCATCCTGCCCATGCTCAAGTCCTTCGACGGCAAGGCGCAGTTCCATCTGGCCGCGGAGACAAGCCTGAAGAAGGACTACTATCCCAAGATGTCCACCCTGATAGGAGCGGCCGCCATTGAGGGCAAGGACCTTGTGGTGGTCGATAGCGAGGTGTTCGAAGGCATCAAGCGCAAGCTGCTCATGAGCAAGAAGGCCACCAATGTCATTGACAGCCTGGACGTGGAGGTGCAGGTGCTGCGCAACAAGGTGGATGTCTATCCCTTCCGCATAAAGATGGACAGGTACCAGGCCGTGATAGGCGGGCGCCACAACATAAACAAGGACCTGGACTGCGGCTATCATATCTCGCTCACGGACAGTCCGCTGCCGTTAAGGCTCGGAGTGGATATAACAGGCCCGATAACAGGGATTGCCGAGAGCCCGCTCAAGCATATACGCCTTGTCAAGCCCAAGTATAAGAAACTGTACAAGCCCGAGAAGCGCGGCGACACCGAGGAGAAGGTCCTGAAGATGAAGCAGGACATACTTGAGACCCTGCGTTCCAATGTGCGGTAAACCTTTCAGAACCGATGTCCGGAGCCTGTTTTTTTGATTCCCTGATGATTTCCTGATATGATGACAGATTATCCTGACCATACTGCCGAAGAGGAGCGCTGGTACGCCCTGCGAGCATTCTGGAACAAGACCCAGCCCCTCATGCGTGAGGCGCGTGAGGCCGGTTACCGCACCTATTACGCCATGCGTACGGTGGATTACCTGGAGAACGACCAGCTGAAGTACAGGGACGAGCCGCTCATATCATCGCTCTTCTTCATCAAGTGCCCGCTGAACTGGCTGCAGGAGTTCCGGTACAGGCACTACGGCGACGTGATGGTCTATGCCGATGTGCCCGGAGGCAAACCGGCCCCCATACGTGACGGGGAGATGGATATGTTCATCCTCGTGACATCGTCCCAAAAGGAGGGCGGCAGGGTGGAGTATCTCGGCGAACCCAAGCCCCAGTACCTCAAGGGTGACCTGGTCCGCGTGACCGAAGGGATATACAAGGGTGCCGAGGGGGTGGTGAAGCGCATCAGGAAGGACCGCAAGCTGATAATTGCCATCACCGGCGTGGCCATGGTGGCCATCTCGCATATCCCCATGTGCTACATTGAAAAAGTGGAGAAGTGAATATTTTTTCATTTTTTTTCTTCCTTTTCCTTTTGTGTTATCATTTATTAAAAGTACATTTGCATTCACTAACCCGGTCTCTGGTGCACGGCATCGGTTTTCCTGACACGCATGTTGACGGAAACGTTATGCCCGGCGCATGAATAATGATTCAGGGTTACAGTAATTGATTTATTCTGACAGTATTATGGGCCTAAAGGATATAGTCAATAAAAATCGCATCAGGAAACTGCTCTCACAGTACTTGAGTACTAAGGTCGTTTTTTGGCTTGATCTTCTGCTTTCCACAATCTCATCGCTCTTGGTAATCCTGCTTGCAGGAATAGGTATAAAAACCGGTGACGGGAACAACTGGTTCATCCCCGTATGGTGCGGGGCGGCTTTCCTGTTCTTCGGTTTAGGCTCATATTTCACGCACAGCTACAGGTTGATTATACGGCATTCCACATTGGCCGACATGGCCAAGATATTCAAGACCGTGTTGATAAAGGAGGCTTTGTTCGTGGCGCTGTGCCTGTTCGTCCGGGAAGGCTTCGGGTTCTATGTGAACTTCCTCCTGATTGTGTCGGACCTGCTTCTCACCTACATCGTGCTTCTTGTGGTGAGGATATTCATGATAGGTGTTTATGACTATATCAGGAACAACCTGGGCGATGATTCCAACAACCGCATGAATATACTGGTCTATGGGACATCGGACAAGTCCGTAGCCACTCTGATGCGTTTGGACAACTCGCCTCACTACAAGGTGGTGGGTTTCATCGCCAAGGAGGGTGCCGAGCGTGACAAGAGGGTCTCCAATTACAGGATATACCATTTCGAGGACCAGGAGGTTTTCAATAACACAGCCATAGAGTTGGGACTCGGAGGAATACTGTTCACATCGGAGAACGATGCACAGAGCGAGCAGGACGGAATCATCAAGTTAGCCGGCGAGACAGGTGTCAAGATACTCATGGTGCCCACAATCGACGAGGTGGATGGCACGAACCTGCTGCATTACCGTGTCCGTGAGGTCAAGATCGAGGACCTTCTCGGGCGTCCCGAGATTGAGATATCGCTCAAGGAGATAAAGGAGAACTTCCGCGACCGCTGCATCCTGGTTACGGGAGCCGCCGGTTCAATAGGTTCGGAGCTATGCCGCCAGCTGGCAGGCTACGGCGTAAAGCAGCTCGTGCTGTTCGACAACGCCGAGACGCCCATGCACAACATACGCCTGGAGTTGGAGGATACATTCAAGGATCTGGATTTCGTGCCGGTCATTGGCGATGTGCGCAACACCAAGCGATTGGACTTCGTGTTCCGCAAGTTCCGTCCGTCGGTGGTGTTCCATGCTGCCGCCTACAAGCATGTGCCCCTGATGGAGGAGAATCCCTGCGAGGCTGTCATGGTCAATGTGGTAGGCTCCAAGAAGGTGGCCGACAAATGCCTTGAGTACGGGGTCGATATGATGGTCATGATAAGCACTGACAAGGCCGTGAACCCGACCAACATAATGGGTTGTTCCAAGCGTCTGGCCGAGATTTACGTGCAGTCCCTCGGACTGGCTCTCAGCGAGGGTAAGGTGAAGGGCCACACCAAGTTCGTGACCACGAGGTTCGGCAATGTGCTCGGTTCCAACGGCTCCGTCATTCCGCGCTTCCGCGCCCAGATAGAACGCGGAGGTCCGGTGACCGTGACCCACCCGCGCATAAACCGCTACTTCATGACCATCCCCGAGGCCTGCCGTCTCGTGATGGAGGCCGCCACCATATCGAAAGGAAACCAGATTGTGGTGTTCGATATGGGCAAGCCTGTCAAGATTGACGATCTGGCACGCCGCATGATAGAGCTGGCCGGATTCGTGCCGGATAAGGAAATAAAGATAGAATATACCGGTCTGAGACCGGGAGAGAAGCTTTATGAGGAGGTCCTCTCCACGAACGAGAACACCGACCCCACCACCCACGACCGCATCCGTGTGGCCCGCGTGCGCCAGTATGACTACGACGAGGCCAACGAGGCGATAGCCCAGCTCAAGATATATGCGCGTGAGGTGGATATCCCCGAGATGGTCAAGCTCATGAAAAAGACCGTCCCCGAGTACAAGTCGAACAACTCCCGCTTCGAGATTTACGACCAGAAGGACGAGGATAAGCAGTGACAGGAGGAATCATCAGTCACGGCATGACACAGCTGACAGAGAAAGAACATAAGGAGCAGATGGCTGACATGAAGGCGTTTGATGAGCAGATGCCTTGCGTGGGTATTTTCTGGTATGACCCGGAGGATAAAACGCTGTTTGGTGTCAGGAAGAAAGAGCTTACTCCCGCTATGGTTGAGGAAGCTGCAGAAAAAGGCAAGCCATTCATCAACTATCCGCAGTTGCACCGTCAGGTTTGGGCCAAAGAGTATTTCAAGGCACAGGCGCATCACATTGTGACAAAGTTCAAAGGTGACTACACTCAGGTTCCACGTGGACGCGTTGCCTGGACTATTGATAAGTTCATTGTCCTGGTAGGGAAATGGGCCGAGCCTATACAGGAGGAACTCACAGAACTTCTTGAGCAAGAATTCTCACTGCCTTATTTTGAGTTTGTGTATGATGAGCACTGGGATCTTGGCCACGGGTGGTCAGGGGATATGCCTAAATAACAGCGAATGGAACTTGCTGTTTAAGCCACGATAAATGATTATGGAAAAAAAGAGTAGCGTTCGCAGAAAAAAGACGTTACCTACGTATCGTTTGAATAATAATGTCAAACCTGAGGGGATGAGCCTCCGGGAATGGCAGATAGCACTCAGGCGGCAAGCGGCGCAGAAGGAGAATTTCGGGATATTGGAAGTAGATGGGCAGCATTCTCCGGGAGAGTATCAGGTTATGAGCCCGGCCACACAAGGGCGGTATAAGGTGCTGTTTTATGGTAGTAATCATATTCTCAACTGCTGCTCTTGTATGGATTTCAGGACTTCGCAGCTTGGAACCTGCAAGCATATTGAGGCGGTACAGGCATGGCTCTCCGCTAAAAAAGGCCGGCATATCCGTAAGTCTGACGGAACGCTTACGACATTGTATATGGACTATACCGGTGAACCATGTGTAAAGGTTCATTATGGAAGTGAAGATACCGAAAAACTCAAGAAAATATTTGATCCGCTAACGAATAACGGTGCTTTTAACTTCTTGACAGAGATGCGTCTGCCTATGGCTATTCGGGAGGCATTTGGGGTGAGTCCATTTTTCCGCTGTAGGCAAGATGTGCTGGAATATGCCGCTCGCCGCACGGATGACTATGCTCGTGGCGAACGCCTGGATGAGGTGTTCAAGAAGCATCTTTGGTGGAAAGATATTTTCGTGAAAGGCGTCAAGCCTTACGTGTATCAACGAGAGGGAATGGAGTTTGCAGCCCGTCGTGGACGTGCTATCCTTGCCGATGAGATGGGACTCGGAAAGACTTTGCAGGCTATCGGCACGGCGGAGCTACTATACAATGAAGGCTTTATATCATCTGTGTTGATTGTATGTCCCACTTCATTGAAGTACCAATGGAAGAGGGAGATAAAGGCTTTTGTTGGTGCTGAGGCCCTGATAGTAGAAGGGCCAGGGCCAATACGTCAAAAGTTGTACGGTCAGCAGGATCGTTATAAGATTGTCTCGTATAATTCTCTGAGTCATGATATTAAGGCTCATGGCTCTATGGTGGTGGACATGGTCATCATGGATGAAGTGCAACGGCTCAAGAACTGGGACACCCAGATTGCACGTGCCGCTCGCCGCATTCGGTCTGATTATTCCCTTATCCTGTCAGGCACTCCGCTCGAAAACAAGCTGGAAGAGCTTTATTCAATTGTCCAGCTGGTTGACCAGTATCTTCTGGGGCCGTATTATGCTTTCCGTCAGGAACATATTCAAACAACGGATTCAGGTAAGGTGACAGGCTACAAGGGACTGAATAAGGTAGGAGATTGTGTCAAGTCGGTTCTTCTTCGCCGACGCAAGGCGGATGTGTCGATCCAACTGCCGGAACGGACCGATCAGAATCTTTTTGTGCCTATGACCAAAGAGCAGAGGGAGATTCACGATGAATACAAGGAGATGGTGGCCCGAATCGTCATCAAATGGCAGAAGACGCATTTTCTGAGCGAAACAGACAGGCGCAGGTTGTTGACAGGTTTGTCAATGATGCGTATGGTTTGTGACAGCACATACATCCTGGACCAAAAGACCCGTAGTGATACGAAAGTGGATGAGACGATGAACATTATTGATAGCATTGTCTCTTCAAGAGAAGGGAAGGCGGTGATTTTCAGTGGTTGGGAACGGATGACGCGCCTGATTGCGTCCGAACTGGATGCCCGGGGTATATTGTATTCCAATCTGAGCGGTAGTGTGCCGTCCGAAAAGCGTAAAGACTTGATAGATCGGTTCACGGATGATCCTCAGGTCCGGGTGTTCCTATCAACAGATGCAGGTGCAACTGGCCTGAACCTGCAGTCAGCCTCATTTGTTGTCAATCTGGACCTTCCGTGGAATCCTGCCGTGTTGGAACAGCGTATTGGCCGTATATTTCGGCTGGGGCAGAAACGGAACATACAGGTAATCAATCTTGTGGCTATCGGTACAATTGAAGAGCAGATGCTGTCCAAACTAAAGTTCAAGACGGATTTGTTTGATGGGGTACTCAACGGAGGAGAAGATGAAGTGTTCTTGGACACCGGCAAGTTGGAGACAATGGTAAAGGATCTGGGATTTGGTTCCGAAGAGGGGACCGTTCCCGATACCATTGTGGATGCTGGAGAGCCTGCTGCTGCCATGGTCGATGAGACGGAACCCGTCAAAGCCGATGAAGTTGAACCCGGTGTCGTGAGTGATGGGGACACATATAATACTGAGGTGATTGCCGATGCGGGAGATGATTCAGAACCAGGCGATTTACTGGCACAGGGTGTGTCGTTCATAGGGAATCTTGTCCGTACGCTCCAGAACCCTGAGTCTTCCAGGAAGTTGGTTGATTCGCTTGTCCGGGAGGATCCTGCTACAGGCAAAACTTCCATCAACATTCCTGTTTCCAATAAGGACTCCGTTCTCCAGTTCATAACATTGTTAGGGAATATTCTGAAAAAGTAATTGCCAATAGAAATACACACACAGTCTATCCAACAGTAACAACACAGGTTGGAAATGGCTGGTTTAATATGAACGTTTTCGATAAGCCAGACGAACAGAGGGAACTTGTTCACTCTGTCGTGGCGAGAAAAGGTGGGATGAAATCCGACATTTTGTGATATATCATTAAAATCACTATCTTTACAATCGTTTCTCGTTTCTTTTTTAGAAACGGGAAAGAAATGGTCTGCGGTGCACTCTTGGATAGGAGATGCAACGTATTGGTTAGATATACAAAACCGAGCAAGACTTGTGCCTTAACTCGACATTGAGTAGTGCTGGGGAGATTGAGTACCCGGATTTGATACTTGGTGCCGGGAATCAGGTTATATATATGTTTATAGTACAAAAGATTATTAATTTCAAAAACAGATATGATGTTCAACAAGATAGAAGTATATTATTTTAGAGGAATCAAGAGTGCTGTGATTGATAACCTTGGTCAAGTGAATCTGTTCTGGGGCAAGAACAATTGTGGCAAGTCCAGTCTGTTGGATGCAATCTTTCTTGTGTCAGGGATGTCAAATCCGTTGCTGCCGTTGACTATAAATCAGATGCGTCAGTATGGTAATGTTAGCCCTGACGGTTTAAAGGTTAATTTTTATGGATTTGACACTCAGACTCCCATTCGTATTGTTGCTACTGATGGTGAGGTCCGTGAACTGACTATTGAGGCTGCTGAAATTGGTGCTGCAGAGATTAGCACGTCTGGTAGTGGCGATGGTAGCAGTCTTTCCAGTTCTGTCCCTACCAGTTATGGCCTCCGTTTACATTATTCCAGGAATGGAGGTCAGCATGAGTCTTCATTGTTTTTTGATCCCTCTAAAGGAACTGATACTGCAAAACAAACCATTGACAGCACTTATGAAGAGCGTTTAAAATGTTTTTATCTGTCTCCTAAATATGATTTTCTGGCCTCCATACAGGGTCTCACCAATATCCTGCAAAACAAGGATGAACAGTTCATTATAGATGGCCTTCGTTTGATTGAGCCAAGAGTTAGGGATTTTACCTTTACGGGAGGAGAGATGCTGGTGGATGTAGGCGCCAGTAAACGTTTGCCCATAAATGTTATGGGTGATGGCGCTCGTAAGATAGTCTCGTTGCTTACTGCTATATATGATTGTCCCAATGGACTGTTGCTGGTGGATGAATTGAGCAATGGTTTCCATTACAGTGTAATGCCTTCATTATGGAAAGTTGTAGCCTATGCTGCTCGCAGAAACAATACCCAAGTGTTTGCAACAACACATGATATTGATTCAATGAAGGGATTACGTACAATGGCATTGACAGAACCAGAGGGTAATGGACTTGCTATTTCTGCATACAAGCTACAACGCAATATTGATGATGTGCTGACATCTTATCGTTATTCTGTGGAGAGTATGGATTACGCGTTTGAACAAGAAATGGAGATCCGGTAACATGAACACAATATTTATTGAGGCTGAGAAAAAAGAGACAGCCGAGTGCTTTTTTTTGAAGGCAATAATGGCAAAGTACTTTCCTGAAGTAGAATATGAATTGATTTACATGGATGGTGTTGGTAACCTGTTTAATGAGGCTAATATGAATCTTTTGCGTAGTAAAACAGCCGAAGGTTCAAATTGTATTGCAATTCTGGATTCCGATACTATCGCGAAAGGTTGGGGTTATGCTAAGCGTAAGTCAGATATTGAAAAAAAACAGCAACAAAAAGGTGTGACATTCCCGTTCTTCCTTTATCCTGACAACAGCAGTGATGGTGATGTAGAACATCTTATGG
Organism: Bacteroidaceae bacterium; assembly: GCA_017612875.1. Classification (GTDB taxonomy): domain Bacteria; phylum Bacteroidota; class Bacteroidia; order Bacteroidales; family Bacteroidaceae; genus Colenecus. The sequence continues at coordinate 13,371 of JAGAEZ010000053.1, forward strand.
AAAAACTGGCTCGTCCTCGTGATGCCTCTGATGGACGCGTCCAAGCGGGCACGGGAGTATATCGTGGAGATTTCCCTGAATGATGCTCCGGAGCGGGTGACGCGGCGGCTGAGTGTGCCGTCGAACCTGTATG
>JAGAEZ010000008.1 GCA_017612875.1 Bacteroidaceae bacterium
CCTTTTTGTCCTGAATGGCATCAATAATCTTGTGAGCCAGATATGCTGTATCTTTATTCATACCTATCTTTTCAGAAGCGCAAAGGTAGTGCTTTTATTTCTGACACGAGGCTTTTTTTACAAGATTTTATGAAAAAATTTCCGATAATTGTTTGCGTGAACAAAAAAAGCAGTATCTTTGCAGCGCAAAAGCGAATTGCACACTGGGCTATGGTGTAATGGTAACACTGCAGATTCTGGTCCTGCCTTTCCTGGTTCGAGTCCGGGTAGCCCAGCCAATAGAGACGCGATGCGCCTCTATTTTTTTTGGCTGTGCTACCCGGACCCGGACCGGGAAAGGCAGGAAAGGCATTCTTTTAATTTGCTTCGCAAATGCGCTCACTGCGTTCGCTTGGCGGCCTCCAGCCGCTCTCGCTCGGGGTCTCGCTCGCCCCAATACGTTGACGTATTGGCAAAGGTATCCAGTTACAGGAATTCTAATAGTCAGTACAGGGACACAGTCTGGAGGAATGCATGACAGTGATACCAAAAAAAGGACGTGAAATTGAATATTTTTTTGTGAATATTATTACCTTTGTGCAATATATGCTCAGAAATGCGCAACACATTGAGCCATAGCCAGATTTCTGACACACTCTTCCGTTTATCGGGGGGGGTAAAAACGACCTTTTAATCAATAGATTAGGTGTATGCCACGTGAGCTCTGCACGGAGTCCGCGTGTTTTTTTGTGTGCCTGTAACCCAAACGAACAAGCAAATAAGTATATATATTAACCCAACCTAATAAACAATATGGAAACAAAAAAGAAAAAAGAGTATGCAAACCCCACGACTGATGTTATGGCGTTGAAGCTTGAAGGCATTATATGCCTAAGCGGAAATCGCAATCCGTATGGAAATCCGATTCCCTACAATTGGGATTAGTGTTTGACAATGTAATGAAGGAAAAAGATATGAAGAAGATATTTTCAAACATGATGTTGATGGCTACTCTTTTGACGGGTGCCGTTATTACCTCGTGCAACAACAGCGAGGAAGAGATTGTTAATACCGATGAACCGGCTGTGATGACCTATCACATGGTTGTGAATGCCGCGAAGGGCAGAGGCACCGTGACCCGCGCTCTCTCGGGCGGCGAAGGGTCAGCGCTCGTCGCCGAATGGGCTGTTGGCGAAGAGGTCTATGTGTATAACGACACTAAAGCTGCCTTGCTTGGCGGTTGCCTGAAGGCGAAGAACGCCGGAGCCTCTGCCACACTTGAAGGCGACTTGACAGGAACGATTGAAATAGGTGACGAATTAGTCTTCATGTATCCCAAAAAGGTCATCGACTATACAGGTCAGGACGGTACGCTTGCTAAGATTTCATCGAATTACGACTATGCACTAACTCGTGCTCACGTCTCAAGTATCAGCGGTAGCGACATCAACCTAGATGCTATATTGACTTTCGATAATATGCAGGCTATTGTGAGGTTCTCGCTTGTGGATAATGCTACTGGTAATCCCATCAATGCCACCAGCCTCACCATCGACGCTACTGACGGTTCCAATTCCCAACTGTTGCAGGCTTATACTTATGGAGATTTTGCTTCTGCGTCATTCGGTCCTATCACCATCACTTACTCTCCGGGCACGAATGTGTTTTATACCGCATTGAGTCTCTTTGCTGTGGATTCATACAAGTATATCCTGACCGCTACCAACGGCACGGACACCTACACCTACGAGAAGGATGATATAACATTTGAGCCTGGATATTACTACGAGGTTACCGTGAAGATGAAGAAGAAGTAGGGCAAGTCCTCCGTCTCCACCAGCAAGCAGGTGTACTTCTCGAAGGGTAACTTGCAGGCTACGACTACTGACGATGGCGCGAATTTGATGGCAATCCTTCCGGCTGCTCGTCACCGGGTTGGTCAGTCCGTTTGGTCAAAGACGTATAGTAACACCCTCTCACAAATAACCGGATTGGGGACCAGTGCAGCCTGCGGGCTCGCGTCGGTCCCCAGTTCTTCTTTCACCGCTGGTTTTCGCGGACATTATGACACGGAATCCACGTGTAAACGTATTCTCGCGGACTTAGTGTCCGGAAAAATGGCCATTCCGTTGGTTTACGAGGACATTACGACACGGAATCGGGCCTACAGTGTATTTTCGCGGACGTAGTGTCCACAGAGAAAGGCTGGAGCTTAAATTTCACACGGAGTCGTCCTTTACGGAACAAATCAAAACAGATTCTTAGTCTTATTTCTCAGTGCTTTCGGGAGTAGTAGAGATCCAGGAGCTTGTGGGCGGCGGCGAATGAGGTCTGCTGGCCTCCCAGGACCTGGGCCTCAAACTCAGGGAGCCTGGCGGCTATCTCAGGGTTGTTGTAGAATCCGTTCCTGAGGGACTCGTTTATGCTCTCATACATCCAGTATTTGGCCTGTTCGTTGCGGCGGTACTGGAAATAACCGTTCTGCCTGACAAAGTCCATGTAGGCCCAGACCATATCCCACACCTCCTTTATCTTGTACTCGTAGAATCCGGAGTATGTGATGACCTGCGGAGTCCAGCCGCTTTCCGATGGCGGGAAAAGATGCAGGGCGTTCCGGAAGGAGCCGGCGGCCAGTTCTGCCTTGGGGATGTTGTCGCCGTCGGCCTTGTTGATGATTATGCCGTCGGCCATCTCCATTATGCCGCGCTTTATCCCCTGCAGCTCATCGCCGGTTCCGGCCAGCTGTATGAGCAGGAAGAAATCCACCATCGAGTGGACGGCGGTCTCGCTCTGGCCCACACCGACAGTCTCCACGAATATCTTGTCGAATCCGGCGGCCTCGCACAGCACTATGGTCTCGCGGGTCTTGCGGGCCACACCGCCTAATGAGCCTGCCGACGGGCTGGGACGTATGAACGCCTTGGGATGGACGGAGAGACGTTCCATGCGGGTCTTGTCGCCTAAGATGCTGCCCTTGGTGCGCTCTGAGCTGGGGTCGATGGCCAGCACCGCAAGCTTGCCGCCGTCCTTCAGCACATGCAGGCCGAATGCATCGATGCTGGTGCTCTTTCCTGCACCCGGAACACCGCTTATGCCTATACGCACGGAGTTTCCCGCGTAGGGAAGGCATTTCTCGATAACCTCCTGGGCTATGGCCTGATGTTCGGGCCTGAGGCTCTCCACCAGCGTCACAGCCTGACTGAGAACCGTCACGTTGCCCTTGATTATTCCATCCACATAATCCTGGACTGAAAGTGTGGGGCGATGCGCGTGGTTATTCTTGAAATAGGGGTTGATCGAACCTGGGCTTATCACTCCGCTGTTAACGGTCAGTCCTTTATATTCATCGCTGTTCTCGGGATGTTCCATAGTCAAAGTTGAAATTTAGAGCGAACGGGGTCATTATGATGGATAAGCTTGAGTGCTGTCCATGCAATCAATCCGCAGAGCAGATATATCATGGTCTGGCAGAAATGCAGAACGAAAGCCAAAGGCTGTGCATCGGCTTCCGGTGCTCCGTATATGCCGAGCATTTTCACTATGGCGTAATGCCACGGGCCTGCGCCGTTGGGAGTCGGCACAAGAACAGCCACGCTGCTGGCGGCAAAGCAGGCAAGACCGGCTATGGGGCCGACGGCTGCCGTAGAAGGCAGGCAGTAGAATGCAAGATAAAGCTCCAGATAGTAACATATCCAGATGCTTACGGAATAGATTATGAACAGCGGGAGACGGTCGATTTTCCTGAGAGAGAGGAATCCTTCCCAGAATCCGTGGATAAAACCTTTAACCTTATCCCATAGGCGGAACTTTACGCAAGCCCACCGGCAGACGGCTATCACAAGGATTGTGCCTGCTGTCCAGAACCAGAACTTAGGATTGCGGAGCAGGGGGACGCTCTCGACGACAGATGCTGCCGTATCTGCATCGGCAGGCGTGAGAAGCATCTTGAACTGACCTAACTGTACAAGTATGCCCGCCAGGACGATAAGCCCTAACAGTACGGCATCGACCACACGCTCTGCCACCAGTGTGCCCAGACCCTTGCTGAAAGGCACGCCTGCATTGCGCTCCAGAATGGCGCAACGGCTTACCTCACCCACACGGGGTATGATGATGTTCGCTGCATAACCGGTAAACACGGTGAGTACGGTATCTCTCTTCGGTACGTCATACCCTATGGGTTCCAGAAGCAGGTTCCAGCGGAGGCCTCGGAACAGAGGGCCGAAGGCACTGAATGCCAGTGCTGCGGTCAGCCAGCGCCAGTCGATGCGTTTCATGTCGGTCATGAACTGGCTGAAATCATAGTCCCGATATGTGAAATAGAGTATCACTGCCGATATAAGCAGCGGTATGAGAATCTTAAGAGTTGTAGATGTAATCTTTTTCATTATCCGTGATTCATCATTCAGATGAAAATACATACCTTTGCAACACGAATGCGGCGGGAGGTCAGTATTCAAGTGCGAAGATAATATTTTTTCGCGAGTTGATAACCAAACATATTCTTTATGGACGACGTTGATGCGGACAGTAAGACCGAAAAAGGCATTAGGCCAACATTTCCTGAGGGATATGGATATCGCTCAGCGCATAGCCGGCACTGTTGATGCGCGCGCCGACCTTCCGGTTCTTGAGATAGGACCCGGAACAGGGGTCCTTACACAATTCCTGAGTCAGAGAGACCGTGAACTGAAGGTGGTTGAGATAGACACCGAATCCGTTGCCTATCTGCATGAGAACTACCCTTCACTGGACGTGATTGAGGGTGACTTCCTCAAAATGGACCTTCATGAGGTTTTTGACGGTCGCCAGTTTGTCCTGACAGGAAACTATCCGTACAACATATCTTCCCAGATATTCTTCAAGATGCTGGAGAATAAGGAGCTCGTTCCATGCTGCACCGGAATGCTGCAGCGTGAGGTGGCTCAGCGCATCTGCTCCGGTCCCGGCAACAAGGACTACGGTATATTGAGCGTTTTCATCCAGGCGTGGTATGATACCGAATATCTGTTTACCGTGGATGAGAATGTGTTCGACCCGCCTCCGAAGGTCAAGAGCGCGGTGATACGGCTCACCCGGAACACGCGTGCCACGTTGGGTTGCAATGAGAAACTGTTCCGCAAGGTGGTCAAGTGCACGTTCGGGATGCGCCGCAAGATGTTGCGCAATTCACTTCGGCAGGTCTATGAACGCGATGTCCCTCTACCGGCGGACTGCCCGTATCCGGACAAGCGTCCCGAGCAGTTGTCAGTTGAGGATTTCATCCGCCTGACGGACATGATTGAGGGCAAGTGACCCGGACAGGAGGAATCTGACAGAGAAAAGAAACCTAATCAAAGGACCGGCCAGACTTCAATGGCCACAATATTCAGAGAACAATGGATAAGGAATTTCTGGATAACATTCTTGAAGTTATAGAGAATCAGGATGCTGCCCGGCTTAAAGTCATCCTCGAGGACATGCACCCCGCCGACATAGCCGAGCTGTGTGATGAACTTGACGTTGACGAGGCCCGTCTGGTATATCGCCAGCTGGATAACCAGACTGCTGCCGATGTGCTGGTCGAGATGGATGAGGACAACCGTAAGCGGTTGCTGGATGAACTTCCGTCGGAACTCATCGCTTCCAAGTTCATCGACAACATGGACACCGACGATGCCGTCGATATCATCCAGGACCTGGACGAGGACAAGCAGGAGGAGGTGCTTGCCCACATAGGCGATATCGAGCAGGCCAGCGACATTGTCGATCTGATGCAGTATGACGAGGATACCGCCGGCGGTCTTATGGGCACCGAGATGGTGGTGGTGAATGAGAACATGTCCATGCCTGAGTGCCTGCAGGAGATGCGGAAGCAGGCCGAGGACCTGGATGACATATACAATGTCTATGTGGTCGATGACGACGGCCGCCTCAAGGGCGTGTTCCCGCTCAAGAAGATGATTACCAACCCGTCCGTATCAAAGGTGAAATACGTGATGGACGAGGATGTGATAAGCACGAAGGTCGATACCCCCATAGATGATGTGGTGCAGCTGATTGAAAAGTATAACCTTGTGTCGGTTCCGGTTGTTGACAGCATAGGCCGCCTGCAGGGACATATCACTGTCGATGACGTGATCGATGAGTTGCGTGACCAGCAGGAGCATGACTACCAGATGGCGTCAGGTCTTACCGGCGATGTCGAGACGGCCGACAGCGTGTTCCGCCAGATGTGGTCGCGCATTCCGTGGCTGCTTATCGGTATATTGGGAGGAATCCTCAATTCCAAGCTTCTGGAGCATTTTGAGACAGCTTTCGCCGCAGCCACGTCGCTGCTGTTCTTCATTCCGTTGATTGGAGGAACCGGCGGTAACGTGGGAACCCAGTCGTCGGCTCTCGTGGTACAGGGACTGGCCAACGGCTCACTCAATACATCAAACATAATCAAGCAGGTGTTCAAGGAGAGCGCCGTAGCTCTGCTCAATGCAATCGTCCTGTCGGTGCTGGTGTTCGGCTACAACGTGTGGGCTTTCGGATGGAGCGATCCCGTTACATACGCCGTTCCTGGCAGTATGTTCGCCCTGGTACTGATCGGAACGCTTTGGGGCACCCTGCTCCCGCTTCTGTTTGAGAAGATACATATTGACCCCGCCATAGCCACAGGTCCCTTTGTCCAGATTACGAACGACCTTCTGGGTATGGGTATCTATATGCTGGTCATCACGCTGATACTTTGACGGAACCCTTATTTAGTGAAAAAACGGCCGGAAATTAGGAGTTTTGAGAATAATTGTCTTTATTTGCATTTTTGGCAAGATATTAACACAGTAAATCATTCCCAATATGGAAGAGGAACAGAAGAAAGAGATGGCGGAGGAGGTGAATCTCCAGGAACAGGCAACCGCAGAGGTACAGGCTGAGAACAGGGAGGAAGAGATTCAGGTTCAGGAAGAATCTTCGTCACAGGAGACCCCGGATCAGGAGGTGGCGGAAAATGACAAAGCCGTGGAGGAGTCTGCACCGGAAGTCGTTCAGGAGGAGACGGAAACGGAGACTGTTGCCGAAGATGCCTCACCCGAAACCGGCTTGACAAGAGAGAAAATCATAGCGCGCCTCCAGGAGATGGTGGGCGACATCACTATAGCCAGGCGGCCTGAGCTGGAGTCCCTCAAGCAGGGATTCTACAAATTGCAGAGAGCTGCCCAGGATGAGCGTATCGCCGCGTTTGTGGCGGGAGGCGGGACAACCGAGGATTACAAGCCGGAACCCGATCCCGTGGAGGAGCAGTACCGCAAGCTCATGAATATAATAAAGGAGAAGAAGGCGGCTGCCCAGGAGGCGCTCGATGTGGTCAAGAAGGAGAACCTCAAGAAGAAGAGGGAACTTCTGGAACGTTTCAAGGCTCTGATTGAAAAGGCGAATACCGAGGGTGCACCCTACAGCGAGTACAAGGCTATCGTGCAGGAATGGAAGGAGATCAAGGAGATACCGGCCGAGAACGCCAACGAACTGTGGAAAGCCTATCAGCAGTACAACGAACAGTTCTATGACATACAGAAGCTGAACAACGAGTTCCGTGAGTATGACTTCCGCAAGAACATGGAGGCCAAGACCGCGATATGCGAGGAGGCGGAGAGGCTTGCTGAGGATCCGGATGTCGTATCGGCTTTCCGCAAGCTGCAGAAACTACACCAGGATTTCCGTGAGACGGGTCCTGTGTCGAGGGATTGCAGGGAGGAGATATGGAACCGTTTCAAGGCGGCATCGACAGCAATCAACCGCCGTCATCAGCAGCATTTCGAGGAGCTCAAGAAACATGAGCAGGAGCACATGGACCAGAAGATTGTCATCTGTGAACTTCTCGAGGGAATCGAATATGACAAGCTCACCACCTTCCAGAGCTGGAACTACAAGACCCAGGAGGTCCTGGCCCTGCAGAAGAAATGGAGAGACATAGGTTATGCTCCCATCCGTCACAACCAGAAGATATTTGAACGCTATCGTGCCGCATGTGATGAATTCTTCCGCCGCAAGGGTGAGTTCTTCAAGGAGGCCAAGAACAGCATGGGCGACAATCTTGTCAGGAAGACAGCCCTGTGTGAGAAGGCGGAGGCTCTCAAGGAGAGCACCGACTGGAAAGCCACAAGTGCCGCTATTGCCGACCTGCAGAAGGAGTGGCGTGAGACCGGTCCGGTCCAGAAGAAATATTCAACCCAGCTATGGAAACGTTTTTCGGAGGCTTGTGACTATTTCTATGAGCAGCGTGAAAAGAACACCTCTTCCAAAAAACGGGAGGAGAATGCCAACCTGGCCCGCAAGAGGGAGATTCTTTCCCAGCTGAAGGGTTATGATCCGTCAAACCTTTCGGATGATGACATCAATGCCATACGGGAACTTGTCGATGAGTGGAACGGGATAGGATATGTGCCTTTCAAGTTCAAGGACAAGATATCCGCACAGTTCAAGGAGGTTACAGAACCCCTCTCGGGCCTGATCCGTCTGGATCGCCCGCGCCGTTTGCAGGGACGCGGCTCTTCGGCCCAGGTCTCCTCGTCTCCCCGCGAGAAACTCATGAGGCAGTATGAACTCAAGAGAAGCGAGATTCAGACATACGAGAACAACCTGGGATTCATGAATGCCTCAAGCAAATCCGGAAACGGTTTCGTGGATGCCATCAAGGCCAAGATTGAAGTCCTTAAGCAGGAGGCTGAAAAGATTCTCGCCCAGATCAAGGCTCTGGATGTAGAAGATTCAGAGAATTGAACTAATCTCAAAATAGACTATAGGGTCTCAGGGAGTCGCGTGTAGGTGCGGGACTCCCTGAGATTCTATGGCCTATTTTGAAGTTTTGTCAATTGAAATTTACCAAAATACGGAAGACTTTGCCGGGAGCTTCAACCCATTTCTGCATGGCTGAGAGGGCCTCTTCCGGTTTCACTACAGCTGATATGAGCTCGTCCTTGGGACAGTTACCCTGACGCAGATACCTTATCACTGCATCGAAATCCATGGGCAGCGCGTTGCGGGAACCGAATATGTGAAGCTCCTTCTTCACGAACAGTCCGGTGTGGAAAGTCACGTCATTCTTAGAGTAACCTATGCAGACTACGCGGCCCGAGAATGCAACCTCATCGATTGCTGCCTGATATGTGGGTACGCTGCCTACTGCCTCGACCACAACGGTGGGGCCTAATCCTCCGGTCAGTTCTGTCAGGGTGGCGTGCAAGTCCTGCTCCTTGGAGTTGATGGTGTGGGCTGCACCCAAGCGGCGGGCCAGAGCCAGCTTGTCATTATCCAGGTCAACGGCAATCACTGTTGCGCCCCTAAGTGATGCGCGGACTATTGCACCTACGCCAATCATTCCGCAACCGAACACCAGTACTGTATCAGAATCGGTCACTTGGGCACGTGAAACGGCATGGAACCCTACGCTCATGGGTTCTATCAGGGCGCAGTCACGCGCCGATATGCCTTGGGCCGGAATTATCTTCTGCCAGGGAAGTACCATATAGTCGCGCATGGCGCCGTCGCGCTGAACGCCGAGGGTCTCGTTGAACTCACAGGCGTTGCTGTGGCCTGAGCGGCAGGCGGCGCAATGGCCGCAGTTGGTATAGGGGTTGACCGTCACGGTAAGTCCCGGAAGCAGGAAACCGGGTACATCTGTACCTGTACTTTCTATCTCAGCACCTATCTCATGGCCGGGAATAACTGCCTTCTTGGCCATGAGGTTCCTGCCGAGGAACGTGTTCAGGTCTGAGCCGCAGAATCCTGCGTATTTTATCTTGAGCAGCACTTCACCGGCACCCGCAACGGGCTTGGGGGCCTGCTCCACTATCATCTCTCCCTGTGCGGGAATCCTAATCTGTCTCATATCTTATTTACGTTGGCTATTGAGGGCTGCTCCCTACTTCGGCTATCAGCCAACAGCCAATAGCCAATAGCCAATAGCCAATAGTTAAAGTTAATCTATTACTCTATGTCCGCGCCATCCGTACCAGGCACATACTGCAAAGCATATAAGCGGTATGATGTATGCGATATTGGGGTTGGCCATTGATTTCTGTACGTATGCGGTCAGGATGGGCAGTATGGAGTTGCCCACTATGGCCATTACCAGGAATGCCGATCCGCTCTTGGTATCGCCCTTAAGGTCTGTAAGCGCCAATGAGAACTGGGTGGGGTACATGATTGACATGAAGAATGATATACCCATCATGGCATATACGGCTGTCTTGCCTCCGATGAGGCATACAACTATGCAGAGCAGCACATTGGCTATGCCGTAGAATACCAGCATGTCCTGGGGGCGGAACTTTACCATGAGTGTGGTGCCTACCCATCGGCCCAGAAGGAAGAAAAGCATGTAGAACCCGAAGAAGGTTGTGGCCTGGCTGTTGGTCATGCCCACGTAGTTTATGCAATATACCAGGAACAGGCTGTTCACGGCAGTCTGGCCGCCGTTGTAGAAGAACTGTGCTATCACGCCGTTACGCAGGTGGCTGCGCTTCAGGACCTTGAAAGAGATCAGTTTTTTGCTGTCTTCATCGGCATCCTCAGCCTGTATGCGGGGCAGGCGGGTGAATATGAACACAACAGCTATGACAATGAGCACTATGGCGAATATGGCGTATGTCATACGGAAAGTATGGATCTCCTGTTCTACGGTGCTGGTAGCCTCAGTACCCAGTATGATCTTGCTCAGGAACATGGCGGCTATGAATGCGCCCAGTCCGTTGAATGCCTGTGCCAGATTGAGACGGCGGGGTGCGGTAGCGGGGTCGCCCAGTTCAGTCACATACGGGTTGGCCGCAGTCTCAAGGAAACACATGCCTATGGCTACAATAAAGAAAGCGCAAAGGTATAGCGGGAAACTGTGCATGCGCGTTACCGGCAGGAACAGCAGTCCGCCTACGGCAGCAATAAGCAGGCCCAGGATGATTCCGGCCTTGTAGCTGTAACGCTTCATGAACATGGCTATAGGTATGGGGAACAGGAAGTAGGCAAACCAGTAAGAGGTCTCCACAAACTCGGCCTTGGCCTGGTCTATATCAAACAGGGTCATCATCTTCTTGACGACCGATGAAAGCAGGTTGTTGCTTATTGCCCACAGGAAAAAGAGGCATATTACCATTGACAGTGCAACGGTAAAGGTTTTTGATTTGTTGTTCTGGCTCATTCTGACATATTTTTAATGTAGGGTAAATCTATTTCAGTCTTGATATTGTAGAACTTTACGGCGTTCAGGCCCAGGAACTGTTCTTTCTCTAGCTCCGTAAGTTCATCAGTTTTCAGTATGAAATCATATGACATGCGATAGGTGATAGCGGTAATGGTGCGGGGATAGTCAGAACCCCACATGAGTTTGTCCATACCCACTTCATCGGCAGCTTCACGTATGGCTTTCACTGCCCCCTTGAAAGGGTAGAACTCGCTGTTGAAGAGCCAGGTTATGCCGCCTGACTCTATCATGACGTTCTTGTGGCGTGCCAGCCGTATCTGCTCCATCCAGCCGGGAACAGTCACCATCCCGAAGTGGCCCACGGCAATCTTAAGGTCAGGGTATTCCTGTATGACCTCCTCCATTTCAGGAACCTGTGAGGCTCCGTCCTCAAGGGTGATGGAGAGGAATACCCCTTTCTGCTGCATGAGGCGGAACAGCTCCATCATGTCCGGACAGGTAAGGCTGATGCGGCCCTGCGGGGTCTGGAGGCGGTGTCCGGGTATGGCCATTCCCCGGAATCCCTGCCCGATAAGCATACGCGCCTGTTCCAGCCAGCCCGGCAGACGGTAGTCGGCCATGCCGCATACCACAAAACGTTCAGGATAGCGTTCGCTGACTTCGGCCAGGTATTCGTTCTGCAGGCCGTCTATGAACTCCTGAACCACTACGGCGGCAGTCACCTGAGCATAGTCCATGTTGGACAGGAACACCTCGGCGCTGTTACGGCCGTCTGTCATGAAAGGCGGCACCATCTGGCGGACCTCACCGAAGAACAGCGAACGGCCGTTCTCCAGCGTGCGGACGGGCATACCGTTCACCACGGTATCCTGACGCAGCCACAGGTGAGAGTGTGTATCTATAATCCGCATCATGAGTTGCACCAGGTTACTCGCTGCTGGTCACCTATAATCTCACGGACCTCGAACACCAGGTCCCAGTCAAGCGGCTCCTGCACGGCCTCTATGTTCTTGAGCACGTTGGCGGGATTGGCCGAGCTGAACAGGTTGGTGGCAATGCGCGGGTTGCTGTAGGAGTACTGCACCGCTATCTTCTCTATCGATGTGCCCTTGGCCTTGCAGTGCTGTGCAGCTTTGGCGCACACTTCGACCAAAGGCTTGGGAGCTGGATGCCAGTCGGGGACTCCGCGCTCGGAGAGCAGGCCCATAGCCAACGGGGAGGCATTGATCACGCCGATGCCTTTCTGCTCGAAGTAGCCCAGATAGTCGTTCAGCTTGTCGTCGTTAAGACAGAAATGGCAGAAATTCAGTATGCTTTCAACCGTTCCTTCCGGTGCGTGGTCAACTACCCATTTGAGGTTCTCAAGCTGGAGGTCGGTTATGCCCACGTGGCTCACCACACCTTTGTCGCGCAGTTCCACAAGTGCGGGGAGGGTCTCATCGACCACCTTCTGCAGGCCTCCGGGCAGGGCGGCCTGGAACTCTATGTCATGCACGTTGATAAGGTCGATGTGGTCTATATTGAGACGCTCCATGCTCTCATAGACGCTCTCCGTGGCCCGCTTGGCACTGTAGTCCCAGGTATTCACACCGTCCTTGCCGTACCGGCCCACCTTGGTGGAGAGGTAGTACTTGTCACGGGGAATGTCCTTGAGGGCCTTGCCTAAGACAGTCTCGGCCTTGTAGTGGCCGTAGTATGGCGACACGTCTATGAAATTGAGGCCGTTGTCAACGGCCGTGAACACTGCCTCTATCGCTTTTTTCTCGTTGATCTCATGAAAGACCCCGCCTAATGACGATGCACCGAAGGCCAGTCTGGCCACTTTCATTCCGGTCTTGCCGATTTCGTTTTGTTTAAGCATAATTGGTTGGAAGGTAAATTATTGATTAATATTGAATTTTCACTTCTCAATTGTTCCGTTTCAGGATATAGTTCCTGCACTCCTCCATAAGCCATTTGGGTGTGGAAGTGGCTCCGCATATCCCGATCGACTCCGCCCCTGAAAGCAGGCTGAAATCTATGTCGTTCCTGCTTTCAATCAGGTAGGATCTCGGGTTGACTTTCAGAATCTCGTTGAAAAGCACCTTCCCGTTGGAGCTTTTCTGGCCTGACACGAAGAGTATCACGTCATGGCGTTTAGCGAAGCCGCGTATCTTCTCGCGCCTGTGTGACACCTGTCCGCACACGGTGTTGTTATGCACGAACTTGCGTCCGTCATGTATGCGGGCTGAAATCTTTTCTATCAGTTGGTTGTAGTTTTCCAGCGATTTGGTGGTCTGGGAATAGAGGAAAATGTCCTTGCTGAAATCTATCAGGTCAATCTCGTCGGTGGACTCTATCACAGTGACGTTCCCGTCAGTCTGTCCCACCAGACCGAGAATCTCGGCGTGACCCTTCTGTCCGAAAATGATTATCTGCTGTGTCGCCGGATCGAGTTTCTCGAACTGGTCGTGGATGCGCTGCTGAAGCTTGAGCACCACGGGGCATGTGGCATCGATGAGTGAGATGCCGTTCTTACGTGCTATGGCGTATGTGGACGGAGGCTCTCCGTGTGCTCTCAGGAGGACCCTGGCATTCTGCAGGGAGCTGTATTCGTAATGGTTGATGGTCTTAAGTCCCAGTTTTTCCAAACGGTCGCATTCAATGCCGTTGTGCACGATGTCGCCCAGGCAGAAAAGCTTGTCGCCTTTCCGGAGCTCCTCTTCGGCCTTGCTTATCGCTGACAGCACTCCGAAACAGAATCCCGATTCATTGTCAATCTCGACTTTCATTCTTCCGATGCCGCTTTGATATACTGGTTCATGAGCCACTCGTCCTGCTCCGGGATTGTCATGTGGCTGTTGTCGAGGACAATCGCGTCATCGGCCTTCCTCAGAGGCGAGACAGCGCGGTGGGAATCGATGTAGTCCCTTTCCCTTACGTTTTTCAGCACTTCGTCGAAATCAGGTTCCTGTCCTTTCTGCAGAAGCTCGTCATAGCGCCGCCGGGCCCTTATCTCGTCGGATGCGGTCACGAATATCTTGAGCTCTGCCTCGGGGAACACGGTGGTGCCGATATCCCTTCCGTCCATTATGACAGCGCCTCCGCTGCCCATACGCCTCTGTTCAGCGGTCATGGCCTCCCGTACGAAACCGATGGCTGAGACGGGACTGACATTTTCCGAAACCTTCATGCTCCGGATTTCCGACTCTACATTCTCGCCGTTGAGAATGGTGTACTGGGTGCCGTCGGCATCCTTGCCGAATGAGATGCGGATGTGGGGAATCTCCTTCCTGAGCGATTCTTCGTCGATCGAAGGGCCGTCGATGAAACCGCGTCTCAGGGCGTAAAGGGTTACGGCGCGGTACATGGCTCCGGTATCGATATAGGTGTAGCCTATCTTTGCGGCGAGCGTCTTCGCCATTGTGCTTTTGCCGCAGGACGAGTGTCCGTCAACGGCTATGATTATCTTTTTCATTCTTGTACCTTAAATGTTCATATTCTGAATGATACGTTAAGCAGCAGGGACGACTCTGAAATCTGGTATTTCCCGTATGACAGGTCAAAGGAGAACCTCTCCATGTCCAGGCCGGTCCCTATGCTTATTCCTGTCAGCCCGCGGTTCCCTTTCTCCGACATCTCCTCCCTTCGGCACAGGTTGCATCCCGCGGCTAGATAGAAGCGGTCGGTAAGGAGTATGTCTGTACCGAATGAGAGGTGTCGCCTGAATATTTCCGCGAACCGGGGGTCGGCGTCATCGGCGAAGTGGAAGTCATCCTTCTCCCATTCGGTGAGCCTGTCCATCGTCAGGGTGAATCTGAGCGGAGCGTGGGAAGGTTTCCATGTCACACCTGCACTCAGGTTGAACGGGAGTTTCTGGAATGTATTCTCGAAAGCCTTGATCTGTCCGCCCAGGTTGGCGGCAGAGAGCCCTAAGGAAATCCCGTCATCGGGAATGGAATACAGAAGTCCCATATCCACCCCCACGGCTATTGATGTGAGGGCGCTGTACCGTGAACAGATGAAATTGCCCGTCACTCCACCGCTGATGTTGTCGGTGAGCCTGTAGGCATAGGAAATGCCCGCGGCCATGTCCTTTGCCTTGTACGAGCCGGTTACGGTACCGTCGGCAGAGGTCCGGGTCATCTCCCCGTAGCTTACGTACCTGGCGTTCACGGCATATCCGGAGCGTCCGTCAATGGGACTGCACCATTGCGCTCCGGCCACTTTCGTCCCGGCGAACCAGGTCATGGCGTTCAGTCCGGCGGTGGGTGAGGTATAGCCGGTTATGAGAGCCGGGTTGGAGAGGAAGAGCGCGGAATGGGCGTCGGGCACTGATACTGTGTTGCCTCCCAGCGAGGAGGCGTGGGCCGATGAAGGCAGCCGCATGAACTCGAACGCAGTCTGCAGGCTCTGGCTCCTGACAGGGAAAACGCAGAGGGAAAGTGAAAATATGAGGGCGAAATGTTTCTTTTTCATAATGACATGACAAAATTAATCATTTGGTTGTCAAATCGGCTTTATCAGTGCAAAAAAAACATAATATTGGAGTTCAGGTGTTTTTTGAAAGAAAAAAGTGCTACATTTGCCATTGAAAGAGAAAAAAAGCAAGTAAGGATTTTAAAAACCGATTAATATGGAAATCAAGAAGTCTGAACATGCGGATCTTGAGAAGGGCAAATCAACCTCCCTGCTCATCGGTTTCGTATTGGCGCTGTCGGTAATATTCGTGGCGCTGGAATGGTCCCAGAGTGAAAAAGAGGACAATTCGGATATCTATGCGGTAGTTGACCTGCATCTTGAAGAGGAGCTTATTCCTATCACACTTCCAGAAAAGAAGACCGTACCGCCTCCACCCCAGTCAACCACACAGGCTGAGATCATCGAGATTGTCGAAGATGATGCCGATATCGAGGAGGATGTGATCGCATCCACCGAGGACCAGGTGACATACGTCGATATCTCGGAAGTGGAAGAGGTCGTGGTAGAGGAGGAGCCTGAAGAGGAGACTATCTTCATGGTCGTTGAGGAGCAGCCGGAGTTCCCGGGTGGCCAGGCGGCTCTTATGGAGTATCTCCGCAAGAACATCAAGTATCCTTCAATCTGCCGTGAGAACAACATCCAGGGCAGGGTGCTGATACAGTTCGTCGTGAACAGGGACGGCTCTATCGTTGACCCGGAGGTAGTGAGGTCGGTCGATCCGCATCTTGACAAGGAGGCTCTCCGCGTGATATCCTCCATGCCCAAGTGGAAACCCGGTCTTCAGCGTGGCAAGCCTGTACGCGTCAAGTTCACAGTGCCGGTTAACTTCAAGCTTAGCTGATTGGAAACCAAAGGAGGGGCGGCAAGCCCCTTCTTCTTTATCAAGCGATATATGTTGTTCAGTGCAGATGAGGTCAGAGTCAGGTTCGAGGCTTTCTTGCAGAGTCTTGATTATTCGCATGAACCTGACACTTTGTATGAACCTGTCCGTTACACACTCTCTTCCGGCGGCAAGAGGATCAGACCTGTGCTGTTGCTGCTGGCCACCAACATATTCTCCGAAGAGATAGACAAATCCTTCACGGCTGCCGCCGGAATGGAGATTTTCCATAATTTCACCCTGCTTCATGATGACCTTATGGATAATGCCGACATGCGCCGTGGTATGCCTACCGTCCACAAACGCTGGAGCCGCAATACCGCCATCCTGTCCGGTGACGTGATGTCCATGATAGCCTGCCGCTATCTTTCGGACATAGAAGATGACTGCCGGAAGCAGGTTATGGACCTGGCATTGGATACTTACATCGCTATCTGTGACGGACAGCAGTATGACATGGATTTCGAGGACCGTAACGATGTCACTTCCGATGAGTACATAGAGATGATCCGTCTGAAGACTTCGATACTCCTTGCCGCATGTCTCAAGGCAGGAGCCCTTCTTGGCGGAGCCCCGGAGTCTGACGCATCGCTTCTGTACCGGTTCGGGGAGAAAGTGGGACTGGCTTTCCAACTGCAGGATGACCTGCTTGACGTTTACGGGGATCCCGCGGTTTTCGGAAAGAAGACAGGAGGCGATATCCTTTGCAACAAAAAGACCTACCTTTATATCTCCGCACGCGCACGCGCGGATGCCGCCATGCATGAAGAACTGGACCGTTGGGCACGGTATGACGGCTCTGATCCGCAGTCCAAGATTGATGGGGTGAAGGCTGTTTATGATGCCCTTCGCGTGAGGGAACAGTCCGAGAGTCTCATAGGTGAATTGTTCGCGGAATCTATGGTGATCCTGGACGAGGTGAGTGCGCCCGCAGACCGGAAGACCGTCCTGAGAGAGTATGTGAACAGTCTTATGAACAGAGGAAAATAAGAAAGGTATGCCATACAGAAGACTCCCGAATACTGACAAGGCCAGGATCCGCTCCCTTTCGGCGGCGGTCGGCAAGATGAAGAACAGCTATTATTATGCACCTGTGCTCCAGCCTGAACTGTTCAACAGGGCGGAGAAGAAACTCCAGCTGTTCAGTGAGGCGGAGGACCGGTATCTCAAGTCTCTTGAACGTCAGACCAGCTATTCAAGGTCAGAACTCTACCAGACCAGGCTGAAAAATGCCAGGATGTATGTGGCCCATTTCCTTACGGTGTTCAATCTGTGTGTGAAGAGAGGCGAAATCAAGTCGTCGGACAGGCTCTATTATTCCCTTGAGGAGGATAACGGCGAGTTGCCGGACCTCTCAAGCGATATTGCCGTGATACGCTGGTGCGAAAACACCATCCAGGGCGAAAGGACAAGGACGTCAAAGGGAGGTACGCCTATTTTCAACCCTACGATAGCCAAGGTCAACGTCCACTATGAGCTTTTCAAGGAGTTGTATGACAAGCAGTGCGAGATGCGTCAGCTCACTGACGAGAGTCTTACGGTGGTCTCGCTCATGAGACCGCAGGTGGATGAGCTTATCCTTGAGGTATGGAATTCCATCGAGGACTATTTCTCCGACCTTGAGGGTGATGCCAAGATGAAGGCCTGCTCTGATTACGGCCTGATATATTATTACCGCAAAGGTGAGAAGACTGATTGACACCCACTGTCATGTCTTTGCGGAAGAGTTCAGCCAGGACCTGCCGGAAGTGATTGAGCGTGCCTGCCGATGCGGCCTGGAATACCTGCTTTTGCCCAATATCAACACCCGGACCCTACCCGACATGCTCCGCGTTTGCGATGCGTGGCCGGATATTTGCAAACCCATGATAGGACTTCATCCCGAGGACCTGGAGGAGGATTTCCATGCCCGACTGGATGAGTTGAAAGGAGTGCTTGACGCCGACAGGGGAAAGGGCGGTGCCTGCCGTTACATCGGGATAGGCGAGACAGGACTCGACCTGTACTGGGACAAAACCGGGATAAGGGAACAGATTGAGTCTTTCCGCATTCAGCTGGATTGGGCGCTTGAGTATGACTTGCCGGTCTCCATACATTCGAGGGAGTCTTTCCGCGAGTTGTGTGACGTGCTGTCGGATTACAGGGGAAGAGGTCTGAGAGGGGTGTTCCATTGCTTTTCAGGAAGTTATGATGAAGCGGTTGTGCTGCTTGGATTCGAAGGCTTCATGTTCGGTATAGGAGGTGTGCTCACATTCAGGAAATCGCAGCTGCCGGATGTGCTGGGAAAGATCCCGCTTGAGAGGCTGGTCCTCGAAACGGATTCTCCGTACCTGACTCCGGTACCTTTCAGGGGAAAACGCAACGAACCCTCTTATCTGACCTTCACGGCATCCAGGCTGGCACAGGTCTATGGCTGCTCAGAGGATGAGATTGCCGCTGTCACGTCGGCCAACGCACGCAGTCTGTTCCGTCTCTGAGAAACATCCTATACAATATCGGCACCCGTTTTGCGTTTATCCCTTTACCGGGGTCAATGATTCCGGTGCAGGATTATGAGAAAATTCAAGGAATTCAAGCGCATCAGGACAGGACTGATAATACTTGCCATAGTAATAGCGTTTATCTCCCTGTTCGTCTCTCAGTCACTTGTCAGGGACCTTTCGCGTGAGGAACATGCCAAGATGGAGATATTCGCCGAGGCATACCGTACCCTGAATGCCGCCGATGACGATACGGAGCTGAACCTTGTCCTTGAGGTATTCAAAGGTAACAAGACCATACCTGTGATAGTGACTGATGAGAACAGGAATGTCATAAACAACACTTTCCTCAACATCGACATCAGGAAAGGCGACACGCTGGCCTATCTGACCGCTTATGCCGAGAAGATGCGGCAAGCCGGAAACTCGATCAGGATATATCCCGAGGAAGATGATGAGGAACACTACTACGAGGTGTGCTTTGACGAGTCGCTCCTTCTGAGCAGACTGACAATCTATCCGTACATACAGATGGCTGTGGTGGTGCTCTTTGTGCTGATTGCCATCTTTGCGTTGCTGAGCTTCAAGAAAACTGAGCAGAACAGGGTGTGGGTGGGCCTGTCAAAGGAGACGGCGCACCAGCTCGGTACCCCGATATCCTCTCTCATGGCATGGTCCGAGCTTCTGAGGGACAAGTATGACGATCCTCTCATAGACGAGATGGAGAAGGATGTGAAAAGGCTTGAGATGGTGGCTGAAAGGTTCTCCAAGATAGGCTCCATGCCTGAGCCCGAGACAGCCGACATGGTGGAGGTCCTTGACTCGGTTATCGGGTATGTCGAGCACCGTTCTCCCAAAAGTGTGGAGTTTGTCAGGAAATTCCCTGAACCTCCGGTCTATGCTAAAGTAAACTCCTCCCTGTTCGGATGGGTGATTGAGAACCTGTGCAAGAACGCTGTGGATGCCATGAACGGGAAGGGTTCTCTGACACTGACCCTGTCCGAAGAGAAGAATATTGTGACGATTGATGTGGCAGATACCGGCAAGGGTATTGCCAAAGGCTCATGGAAGAGCGTGTTCGATCCCGGGTTCACCACGAAAGAACGTGGCTGGGGGTTAGGGCTCTCCCTTGCCAGGCGCATCGTCACCGAATACCACAAGGGACGAATCTATGTGGCTCACTCCGAACTCGGGAAAGGTACTGTATTCCGCATTGAGATTCCCAAGTGATGCGGAGGATTATGTGCAGATTCTAAAATGACAGTAAGTTTTTTATAGAAACCGATTAAAACAGATTCTAATATTTTCTGTTTGAAAAATATTGTTGTATCTTTGTGCCCCGAAAAATTTGTCAAATGGGAAGACTGGATATATACAACGTTGAACTTAAGGGGCTTATTGACAAGCAGGCTTCATATCGCTGGACTGTCGGCCAGGATTTTTTCGAGGCTGTCCAGGGAGAGGATGTCCGCAAGGGCAACGTTGATGTGGAACTTACGGTTACCAGACAGTCTGACCTGTATCATCTGGGATTCGTGCTCAAGGGGGCAGTCACGGTGACTTGTGACCGTTGTCTTGATGACATGTCCATTGATATTGACACCGGCGGGGAAATGAAAGTCAGGCTCGGTGATGACTATGCCGACGATGGTGATGTGGTAGTGGTTCCTGAGAAGGACGGCTCAATCAACGTGGCATGGTATATTTATGAATTCATCGCCCTGGCGATTCCCATAAAGCATGTCCACGCTCCCGGCAAGTGCAACAAGGGGATGATGGAGAAACTTGACGGACATCTTATAGGTGAGGAGGACGTTTCCGGTGAGTCCGAAGAGGATCCGGGATGGGACGGACTGAAGAATATGATAGAAACAGATAACGATTAAAAAAATAGCAAAATGGCACATCCTAAAAGAAGACAGTCAAATACCAGGACTGCAAAGAGAAGGACCCACGACAAGGCAGTGGCGCCGACACTGGCAATCTGCCCTAACTGTGGAGCATGGCACGTTTACCACACGGTATGCGGTGAGTGCGGTTATTACAGAGGCAAGCTTGCAGTGGTCAAAGAGACGGCAGCCGAGTAATGACAAGACATGAAAACGCATCCTTCCAGATGCGTTTTTTTTGACTCATGACCGATTATCATGCACAAGGCCGGATTTGTTAATATCGTGGGCAATCCCAATGTGGGAAAATCCACGTTGATGAACCTCCTGGTGGGGGAGCATATCTCCATAGCCACCTTCAAGGCCCAGACCACCCGTCACAGGATAATGGGCATAGTGAATACGGAGGAGTCGCAGATAGTATTTTCCGACACGCCCGGGGTCCTGAAGCCGAACTACAGGCTCCAGGAGTCCATGCTGGCATTCTCCGAATCGGCTCTCGTCGATGCGGATGTGCTCCTGTACATGACTGATGTGGTGGAAAAGGCTGACAAGAACAGCGGTTTCCTTGAGAAGGTGGCAGGGATGAAGGTCCCGGTACTTGTGATAATAAACAAGATTGACCTGACCGATCAGGAGAACCTCGAGAAGATGGTGGCCTCATGGCATGAGAAACTTCCCGCTGCGGAGATAATACCCATCTCCGCAGCGAAGGGATTCGGAGTCCAGACCATTCTCAGGAGGGTCAACGAACTGTTGCCCGAGTCTCCTCCCTATTTCGGGAAGGACCAGCTGACGGACAAGCCTGCGCGGTTCTTCGTGTCGGAAATAGTAAGGGAGAAGATACTCCTGCATTATGACAAGGAGATCCCGTATTCTGTGGAGGTGGCTGTGGAACAGTTCAAGGAGAACCGCAGCCGCATACTTATCAACTGTGTCATATATGTAGAGAGGGAGTCCCAGAAGGGGATTCTGATAGGACATGAAGGCCAGGCTCTCAAGCGTGTCGCAATAGAGGCGCGCAAGGATCTTGAAAAATTCTTCGGTAAGAAGATCTTCATGGAGATTTTTGTCAAGGTGGATAAGGACTGGCGCAGTTCGGAGCGTGAACTCAGGAATTTCGGGTACGAACAGGCGTGACCTTGTCCCGGCAACAAAGAATATAGCGATATGAGTAGTCTTGTAGCGATAGTGGGTCGTCCCAATGTGGGCAAATCCACACTGTTCAACCGCTTGACGCAGACACGTCAAGCCATTGTTGACGATGTGGCCGGCACCACCCGCGACCGGCAGTACGGCAAATGCGAGTGGAACGAGAGGGTATTCTCCGTGGTCGATACAGGAGGCTGGGTGGTGAATTCCGACGATGTGTTTGAGGAGGAGATCCGCAAGCAGGTCAAGATTGCCATCGACGAGGCCGATGTGATACTCTTCATGGTAGATATACGTAACGGGCTGACTGACCTGGATGACGAAGTGGGCGATATCCTGCGCCGTTCCTCCACTCCTGTCATTCTCGTGGCAAACAAGATGGACACATTTGACTTGCAGTACGGGGCGGCGGAGTTCTACAGGTTGGGATTGGGCGATCCTGTCACCATATCGGCGGCGAACGGAAGCGGGACGGGCGAACTGCTTGACGAGATACTGCGCCGTCTTCCCGTGGAGAGCGGGGAGGAGGCTGATGAGGATATCCCGCGTTTTGCCGTAGTGGGCAGACCGAATGCAGGCAAGAGCTCGATCGTGAACGCTTTCATAGGCGAGGAACGCAATATCGTGACGGAGATTGCCGGCACAACCCGTGACTCTGTCTATACCAGATATACAAAGTTCGGTTTTGACTTCTATCTTGTAGATACTGCCGGAATCAGGAAGAAAAGCAAGGTGGAGGAGGATCTGGAGTTCTATTCCGTTATGCGGTCCATCAGGGCCATCGAGAACAGCGATGTCTGCATACTGATGCTTGATGCCACCCGTGGTATCGAGGGTCAGGACCTTAACATCGTCTCCCTGATAACAAGGAACCAGAAGGGACTTGTCGTGGCTGTGAACAAGTGGGACCTGATCGAGGACAGGAGCGCAAAGGTGATGAAGAACTATGAGGATGCCATACGTTCACGACTGGCTCCGTTCACCGATTTTCCGATTGTGTTCACGTCGGCCATCGAGAAGCAGCGCATCCTGAAGGTGCTCGAGTGCGCCAAGGAGGTGTATCGGCACAAGACAATGCGTGTCCCGACAGGCAAGCTGAATGCCGGGATGCTTCCGCTTATCGAGGCTTATCCGCCTCCTTCGACAAAGGGCAAGTACATCAAGATAAAGTACTGTACACAGCTTCAGGGGCCAAGTATCCCTTCGTTCGTCTTCTTTGCCAACCTGCCGCAGTATGTCAAGGAGCCTTACAAGAGGTTCCTTGAGAACAAGATAAGGGAGATGTGGAATTTCAGCGGAACCCCGATCAATATCTTCATAAGACAGAAGTGAGGCTCAGAACCTCACTTTTCTTGTCTTTCCGTCTTTCCTTACAAGCCAAATCCCGGATGGGAGCGGAAGCCGTTCAATTGGTATGTCGGGACTGAACGTGCCTGCCGGCCTGCCGGAGATATCGAACACCCGGATGGGCTCTGTGGCACTGTCAGGCGGAACAGTTGCGATTCCGTCCGTGCCTCCTGACCTTCCGAGAGTGAAACTTACGGTTCCTCCGCTGTTACGGATTCCGGTGACGGGAAACGTTATGTAGTCGCCGTCATAGACCTTGAGGGCAGGGTTGCTGAACATGGTGATGCTGTCTTTACGGAAGTACGGATACAGGTCACCGGTTTCGTTCTCCTTTCCGGACTTGTTGTCGGCCGGGATGACCGCGTAGTTCCTGGCGGAGACATTCACGGTGTTTTGCAGCCAGTCCTTCTTCTTGTAGGAAACCGTCGTCACAAGGAGTCCGGATTCTTTCTGATAGCGGAACCAGCCTTTTTTCTGATGGTTCTCAAGGATAATGAACTTGTCATCGTCATCAGTGTTGAGCCGGTATGCGTCAGCCTTGCCGTCAAGGTCCTCAAGGGAGTATCTGCCGACGGCATCGGCCACCGGTATGTCCATCCACCCTAATGAGTAGCGTTCGAATGCCGTATATCCTGAAGGTGCGAATCCGAGGTTGCCGTAGATCCCGTAGTCCATGATACTCCATGAGCCGAGACATGTGGAGGTTCCTGATTTCGTGTCGTAAAAGTCGGGCAGGCCGAGTACATGTGAGAACTCATGGCAGAAGACCCCTATGCCGTCGATTATGTCATCGGAGTCCCAGAACAGTTCACATGAAAGAAGGTAGTTGACCCGGGTCAGGCCGTCAACGCGGGTCAGAGCGATGTCATATTGGTGCGGCCAGATGGTGTTGGGGTCGGAACCGTTGTAGTTCTCGCCGCGGCCGGCGTAAATGACAGCCAGCATATCGACCTCGCCGTCAGAATTGTTGTCGTAGAGGAGGAGGTCGGCGAGAGAGCCGTCTATTATGCTGTCACACACCTCCTTGACAAGCTTGACAGCGTTGCCGGAGTCATTTCCGGCACTGTTGTTGACGTTTTTGCCGTAATATGCATATCCGTTAGCGGCGTGTATGGGACCTATTATGTCGAAGCTGGGAGAGAATGCACCGTATGACTGTGCTTCGAAATAGTCCCTCACGCTTCCTGTCGCACCCTGGAACCGGTCATATTTATATGTTATGGTATCGGTGTAGCCTCTCTTGTTGTAGTGGTCGTCAAGCATCCTGACGATTGTCCCGTCATCCTTGCTGAACTTCAAGTCAGGGAAATCCACCAGCACGACAAGGCACCTGGGACTTCCGGTGACCGGAAAACTCTGGGTCCTGTAATGCCCGGGCAGTGCTGATGCGGGAAGTCTGCGTGAGGCCGGCCTGTCCAACGGCAGAGCCTTGCGCCACGACCCGTCCGTCCCTTTTTCCATGACAACGCCGTCAAGGGTGGTGAAGAATGTACCGCATTCATCGCCCTGGTAAATCAGCCTGAGCGGCTTCCCGTCGGACTGCGTGACGGTCAGGGTATCCCTTCGGACAGGTACCGCCTGGCATACCGCTGAGGCGAACAGAAGGGAGACCGTAATTGTCATGAACCACAGGACGCGCATGGATGTCACTTCTGGAAGGTTTTCTTTTTCAATTCGAAACTCTGGCTGAGATACTTCTCCCTGACTATGGGGTTGGCTGCCAGTTCCTCCGGCGTACCCTGGAAGAGGATGCGGCCCTCGAACAGAAGATAAGCCCGGTCTGTTATGCTGAGTGTCTCATGTACGTTGTGGTCGGTGATAAGTATTCCTATGTTACGGTCCTTGAGCTTCCAGACAATCTGCTGTATATCCTCCACGGCTATCGGATCCACTCCGGCGAACGGTTCGTCAAGCATGATGAACTTGGGCTCTATGGCCAGACAGCGGGCAATCTCGGTCCGGCGTCTTTCTCCGCCCGAAAGCCGGTCGCCCAGGTTCTTCCTCACTTTCTGGAGGCTGAACTCTTCTATGAGGCTCTCAAGTTTCTCCTTCTGGTATTCCTTCGGTTTTCCTGTAAGTTCGAGTACCGATGCTATGTTGTCCTCAACACTCATCTTGCGGAAGACGCTTGCCTCCTGGGCCAGATAGCCGATGCCTGCGCGGGCACGCTTATAGACCGGGTATTCGGTTATGTCCTGTTCGTTAAGGTAGATCTTACCCTCGTTAGGGGTAATAAGGCCGACCGTCATATAGAAAGAGGTGGTCTTGCCTGCACCGTTAGGCCCTAACAGTCCCACTATCTCACCCTGCTGGACGTTAATGGATACATGGTTCACGACAGTGCGTTTGCCGTACCGCTTGACAAGGTCCTCGGTTCTGAGGACCATACTCCCGCCGTCCATGCCTCCTGTAATGTTATCTTCCATGACTGAAATGCGTTTGGTGCAAAGTTAACTCAAATAGGGGACAACAGGACAATATTGATATCCATGAATGCAAAAAAAATACAATTTTTTTCCTGTTTGTGAATATTGAAGTAATTTCGCATTCTAAAAATTGTGAGTGGCAACAGAAAGACCAAAATAAACATAATTCAGAATGAACGTAAATTTTGAGAATGTAAGCAAGGTACAGGGCCTGCTTAGCGTCAGTCTTGAAAAGGCTGATTACCAGGAGAATGTGGACAAGGCACTCAAGGAAGCGAGAAAGAAGGCGCAGATGCCGGGTTTCCGTCCCGGGATGGTTCCCATGTCTCTTATCCGGAAAATGTACGGCAAGGCCGTCAAGGCGGACGAGATAAACAAGATACTTCAGGACAAGGTATTCAACTATATTAAGGACAATAAGATCGATATGCTTGGAGAGCCGCTTCCGAACGACGGGAAGGAAGCCGGCATGAATATTGACGATGATTCCATGACATTCTGGTTCGATATAGCTCTGGCACCGCAGTTTGACGTGAATATCGGCAAGGATGACACCATAACGTATTATGAGATAAAGGTGACCGACGAGATGGTTGACAACCAGGTGAAAGCCTACACCCGTCAGTACGGCAGATACGAGCAGGTTGATGCCTATGCCGAGGGCGATGTGGTGAAAGGATGTCTTGTCGAGCTGGAGCCGGACGGTTCCCCCAAGGAGAACGGGATTGTCGTGGAAGGCGCTACTGTCATGCCTCAGTTCATCAAGGACGAGGCTGAGAAGGCTCTTTTCAAGGATGCCGTGAAGGGTGGAAAGGTGGTTTTCAATCCTTCCAAAGCCTATGAAGGCAATGAGACAGAGATCTCTTCCCTCCTGAACAGGAAGAAGGATGAGGTGGCGGGCGTGAACTCGGATTTCAGCCTTGAGATCCAGGATATCACCCGTTTCGTGGAGGCTGAGCTTAACGGGGAACTCTTTGACCATGTCTTCGGCAGCGGCACTGTTGACAGCGAAAGCGCGTTCCGTGCCAAGGTCGGGGAGTCGATTGCCGCAAGCTTCGTCCCTGACAGCGATTACAGGTTCATGATGGATGCCAAGAGCTATCTGATGGAGAAGACCGGCAAGCTGGAGTTCGCCGACGACCTGCTCAAACGCATCATCAAGGCCAACCGCAAGAATGATGACAAGGATGACATCGACGGGACATTCGACCGCAGCAAGGAGGAGCTCACATGGCATCTGATTCAGGAGAAGCTGGTGGAGAAGTACTCCATCAAGGTGGAGGATGACGATGTCAAGGCAATGGCCCGCGAGGCTACCCGCGCCCAGTTCGCCCAGTACGGCATGATGAATCTTCCCGACGAGCTTCTTGACAACTATTCGAAGGAGATGCTCAAGAAACGTGAGACAGTTGACGGGCTTGTGAACCGCGCAATCGAGAGCAAGCTTACCGCCGCCCTCAAGAATGATGTCAAGCTCAAGAAGAAGAAAGTGAGTATGGAGGAGTTCAACAAACTGTTTGAAACGACCTCCACGGCAGGCAACAAGTGATTTTTGAAGAGAAACCAGAACCGATCATAGACAGAATATGGATGATTTCCGTAAATACGCTGTAGGCCATCTCGGCATGAACAGCCAGGTCCTTGACGATGTAATCAAGGCTGAATCCCAGTATCTCAACCCGTACATCCTGGAGGAGCGTCAGCTTAACGTCACCCAGATGGATGTGTTCTCCCGTCTCATGATGGACCGTATCATTTTCCTCGGTACTGAAATAAGTGACTATACGGCAAATACCATCCAGGCCCAGCTGCTCTATCTGGATTCGGTGGATTCGTCCAAGGAGATATCCATTTACCTGAACTCTCCCGGTGGAAGCGTGACCGCGGGGCTGGGCATCTACGACACGATGCAGTTTATCACGAGTCCTGTAGCCACTATATGCACAGGCATGGCTGCAAGCATGGCTGCCGTCCTGCTGGTGGCCGGCCAGGAGGGAAAGAGGTCGGCTCTTCCGCATAGCCGCGTCATGATCCATCAGCCGCTCGGAGGCGCGCAGGGTCAGGCCAGTGACATAGAGATAACCGCCCGTGAGATCCAGAAGATGAAGAAGGAGCTTTATACCATAATATCGGAGCATTCGCACACACCGTACGAGAAGGTGTGGGCTGACAGTGACCGTGACTATTGGATGACAGCTCAGGAAGCCAGGGAATACGGCATGATCGACCAGGTCCTTGAAAAGCGCAAATAGGGACATAGATTATGGCAGGGGTAAAGAAGGGCAGATATTGCGGATTCTGCGGACGTCAGGACAAGGATGTCGATCTGCTGATCACCGGCATTGACAGCTGTATCTGCAACGAATGTGCGGAGCGTGCGGCCGAGATAGTCCATGAATCCAAGCCATCCATGAAGAAGAGTCAGCTGCGGTTTGACAGCATACCCAAACCGCAGGAGATAAAGAAGTATCTTGATGACTACGTGATCGGGCAGGATGCAGCCAAGATATATCTGTCGGTGGCGGTTTACAACCATTACAAAAGGATTACCCAGCCCGTTACCGGGGATGAGGTTGACATAGAGAAAAGCAACATCATCCTGGTAGGCGCTACCGGAACCGGCAAGACCTTGCTTGCCAAGACCATCGCGAGACTCCTAAAGGTCCCGTTCACCATTGTCGATGCCACGGTGCTGACGGAGGCAGGATATGTGGGAGAGGATGTGGAGAGTATCCTCACCCGTCTTCTGCAGGTGGCTGACTATGACGTGGAGGCGGCCGAGCGCGGCATTGTCTTCATCGATGAGATTGACAAGATAGCAAGGAAGAGCGATAACCCCTCCATAACCCGTGATGTGAGCGGCGAGGGTGTCCAGCAGGGACTTCTCAAGCTCCTGGAGGGCTCGGTGGTGAATGTCCCGCCCCAGGGCGGACGGAAGCATCCTGAGCAGAAGTTCATCGAGGTGGACACGAAAAACATCCTGTTTATCTGCGGCGGGGCGTTTGACGGCATAGAGCGCAAGATTGCCGGACGCCTGAACACACAGGTGGTGGGGTTCGACTCGGTAGAACAGAGGAGCAGGGTGGATTTCAACAATATCATGAGATATGTCGCCCCTCAGGACCTGAAGGCATACGGATTGATACCGGAGATAATAGGACGTCTGCCGGTGGTTACCAGCCTCCAGCCTCTTGACCGTGACGCCTTGCTCAGGATCCTGACTGAACCCAAGAATTCGATCATAAGGCAGTATGTAAAGCTGTTCGCGATTGACGGCATAAAGCTCTCTTTCGAGCCTGAGGTCATGGACTTCGTGGTTGACAAGGCCATTGAATTCAAGCTTGGCGCAAGAGGTCTCAGGTCAATAGTCGAGACGATAATGGTGGAGGCCATGTACAACACTCCATCCACGGGGGTGAAAAAGTATGTCGTCACCCTTGATTATGCCAAACAGCAGTTAGACAAGGCCGACGGGACAATTTTAGACAGAATCTGATTTTTTTTAAGATAAAAAGTTTGCAAGTTTGACAGACTTGTTTATAACTTTGTTTTCAATCCGTTTTACGGATAAACCACTTTTTTCAGACTATATGGCAAGCAAAGACATAAATCTTTCGGAGGTGCTTAAAGTCCATTTCGGATTTGACACATTCAAGGGTGACCAGGAGGCTATCATCAGGAATCTGCTCGCCGGGAGGGACACTTTCGTGCTCATGCCTACAGGCGGCGGCAAATCCTTATGCTATCAGTTGCCTGCAATCGTGATGGAGGGAACGGCAATCGTGATATCCCCGCTCATCGCCCTGATGAAGAACCAGGTGGATGCCATGCGTAATATGGGTGAGGAGGACGGGATAGCCCACTTCATCAACTCCTCCCTCAACAAGGCTTCCATCGACCTTGTCAAGGCCGATATCCTGGATGGCAAGACCAAGCTGCTGTATGTGGCTCCCGAGTCGTTGACCAAGGAAGAGAACGTGGAGTTCCTCAAGAAGATAAAGATATCGTTCTATGCTATTGACGAGGCCCACTGCATATCGGAATGGGGACATGATTTCAGACCGGAATACCGTCGTATCAGGCCTATCGTCAATGAGATAGGTAACGCTCCCATAATCGCCCTGACAGCTACCGCCACCAACAAGGTGAGGGATGACATAAAGAAGAACCTCGGCATTCAGGATGCCGATGACTTCAAGTCCTCGTTCAACCGTCCCAACCTGTACTATGAGGTGCGGCCCAAGACCAAGAACATAGACAAGGATATAATCAGGTTCATCAAGTCCAATCCCGGTAAGTCGGGTATCATATACTGTCTCTCCCGCAAGAAGGTGGAGGAGCTGGCCGAGATACTCCAGGCGAATGACATATCGGCCATGGCTTACCACGCAGGCATGGAGGCTGCGGCGCGTTCCAGCACACAGGACGCTTTCATCATGGAGCAGATCGACGTGATTGTGGCAACCATCGCTTTCGGTATGGGTATCGACAAGCCGGACGTGCGGTACGTGATACACTATGACATCCCCAAGAGTCTTGAGGGCTATTATCAGGAGACCGGACGTGCCGGACGCGACGGAGGCGAGGGCCAGTGCATAGCGTTCTACAACAGCAAGGATGTCCAGAAACTGGAGAAATTCCTTGAGGGCAAGCCTCTCGCCGAACAGGACATAGGCCGCCAGCTGTTGGCTGAGACCACAGCCTATTGCGAGTCATCGGTTTGCCGCCGCAAGCTGCTGCTCCATTATTTCGGCGAGAACTACGAGGAGGACAACTGCGGGAACTGTGACAACTGCCTCAATCCCAAGAAACGGGTTGAGGCGCAGCAGCTGCTTGAGACAGTCCTGGAGGTCATTCTCGCCGTCAAGGAGAATTTCAAGGCGGATTACATCGTTGACATACTGATGGGCAATGAGACATCGGCTGTGACAGACCACATGCATGAGGACCTGGAGGTGTTCGGCTCCGGTTCCGACGAGGAGGAGAAGACCTGGAACGCCGTGATACGCCAGGCCTTGATTGCAGGGTACATCAGGAAGGATGTGGAGAATTACGGTCTCCTCAAGATAACTGAAGAGGGACGTGATTTCATGAAGAACCCGAAGTCGTTCATGATTGTGGAGGACAAGGATTTCGATGATGATGAGAACGAGGGCCCGATCCGGGGCGGGGGCTCCTTTGCGGTTGACCCGGAACTCTATTCCATGCTCAAGGACCTGCGCAAGAAGATTTCCAAGCATCTCGAACTGCCTCCCTACGTGATTTTCCAGGATCCTTCGCTTGAGGCCATGGCCACCACCTATCCGGTGACTATGGAGGAACTGCAGAACATCCCGGGGGTTGGTGCAGGCAAGGCCAAACGCTACGGACAGGATTTCATTGACCTGATCAAGCGTCATGTAGAGGAGAATGAGATAGAGCGTCCGGAGGACATGAGGGTCAGGACTGTCCCCAACAAGTCCAAGCTCAAGGTCAGCATAATACAGAGCATAGACATGAAGGTGGCGCTCGATGACATAGCCATCAGCAAGGGCATTGACTTCGATGAGCTGCTCACGGAGGTGGAGGCCATAGTCTATTCAGGCACAAAGCTGAACATCAACTATTTTATTGACAGTGTGATGGATGAGGAACGTGCCGAGGACATATACGAGTATTTCCGGGAGTCGGAAAGCGACTCTATTGAAGACGCCCTTGATGAACTGGGCAATGACTACTCCGAGGAGGAGATCCGTCTTGTCAGGATAAAGTTTATCTCGGAGATGGCCAATTAAAATAGTGAATTACAACGTAAAAACATATAAAGATGTCATTTTTAGAAGATAGAGTTGCCATGGAGGGCCTGACATTCGATGATGTCCTGCTCATCCCGGCTTATTCGGAGGTTCTGCCGCGTGACATCAACCTTACGTCAAGGTTTTCACGCAACATCAGCCTTAACATCCCGTTTGTGACCGCAGCCATGGATACCGTGACCGAGTCACGCATGGCCATTGCCATTGCGCGAGAGGGCGGTATCGGTGTCATTCACAAGAACATGTCAATTCCGGAACAGGCGCGTCAGGTCGCGATAGTGAAGCGTGCCGAGAATGGAATGATATATGATCCCGTGACCATTCATCGCGGCAACACCATCCGTGATGCCCTGGCACTGATGTCAGAGTACCATATCGGAGGTATTCCAGTCGTGGAGGAGGACGGAACGCTGTGTGGCATCGTCACGAACCGTGACCTGAGGTTCCAGCGTAACTTTGACGTCAAGATCGAGGATGTCATGACTAAGGAGAATCTGGTCACCACACACCAGCAGATCGATATGGAGGCGGCTTCACAGATACTTCAGGAGAACAAGATAGAGAAACTGCCGGTGGTCGATAACAACGGCAAGCTGGTGGGACTCATTACATATAAGGACATCACCAAGGCCAAGGACAAACCTATGGCGTGCAAGGACAGCAAGGGCCGTCTGCGCGTTGCCGCAGGTGTGGGCGTCACAGCCGACACCCTTGAACGCATGAACGCCCTTGTCGAGGCCGGAGCCGATGCAATCGTGATCGATACCGCCCATGGCCACACCAAGAGCGTGATAGCGAAGCTCAGGGAGGCAAAGGCAAGTTTCAGCAACATCGACATAGTTGTGGGAAACATCGCGACAGGTGAGGCTGCCAAGGTGCTTGTCGAGGCCGGAGCCGATGCCGTTAAGGTCGGTATGGGTCCGGGTTCCATCTGCACCACACGTATCATTGCCGGTATCGGCGTACCTCAGGTTTCGGCTGTATATGATGTCTATTCGGCCATCAAGGGTTCAGGTGTGCCGATAATAGCCGACGGTGGCCTGCGTTACTCAGGCGATGTCGTGAAGGCTCTGGCAGCCGGCGGCGACAGTGTCATGTTCGGATCGCTCGTGGCAGGTACGGAGGAATCTCCCGGCGAGACTATCATATTCAACGGTCGTAAGTTCAAGTCATACCGTGGAATGGGTTCTCTTGAGGCTATGGAGAACGGTTCCAAGGACCGTTATTTCCAGGCCGACACCAAGGATACCCGCAAACTCGTTCCGGAAGGTATTGCAGCCCGTGTTCCTTACAAGGGAACCCTCTATGAGGTCGTCTATCAGCTTGCGGGCGGTCTGCGTTCAGGCATGGGCTATTGCGGTGCTCCTAACATAGAAAAACTGCATGACGCCAAGTTCGTACGCATAACGAATGCCGGTATGAACGAGAGTCATCCGCATGATGTGGCCATCACAAGCGAGGCTCCCAACTACAGCCGGCATGAATGATTGACAGTCATGAGAAGATACGTCACAATACTTCTGTCAACGCTTTTTGCATGGACTGTCTATGCACAGGATGCCGACCCCGTCCTCATGACGGTCGGGGATAATGAGATCAGGAAATCGGAATTCGAGTATTTCTACAGGAAAAACTATACTGACGCTCCCGGACAGAAGAATGATCTGGACACATACGCCGGTCTCTACCTCAATTTCAAACTGAAGGTCCAGGCCGCAGTTGACGAGGGGATAGACCGTCAGGAGGCATTCCTGAATGAGTTCAAGGAATATCGTGACTTGCAGGCAGAGGAATATCTGTGTGATTCCGCTTTCCTTGAGGAGACTGCCCGGCAGACATTCCGTATGTCGGCTGACGAGGTAGGTCCTGACGGGATAGTGGAGGTCTATATCCTTTCCGTACATATTGCAGGACCTACCCAGGATGCTTTTGATGCAGCTGCCCACAGGATAGACTCGGTTTACGGACTTCTGCTTGAAGGTGAGGATTACCGCGAGTTGGCGGCCAGATATTCCGATGACGGGGCGGCCCGCAACGGAGGATACATAGGGTGGATGTCACGCGGACAGCTTCCCGAGGAGATTGCCGATGTGGCCTTCGCCCTCAAGGATGACGGAAGCTTGAGCACTCCGTTCCGCTATGAGGACTATTTTGTCATAGTCAAGGTGGGCGGCCACCAGGATTTCGGCCGGTATGAGGACCATCGTTCTTCCATTTACGAGTGGATGAAGAAACAGGACGGAATCATGAAAGACGCCAAACTGGCACAGGCCCGCAAGATGTCGGAAAAATACGGATGGAATCTTTCCCCCGAGGAGGCTTTATTGCGTGAGGATTCTCTCCTGGAAACCCTGATCCCGGAATTCGGCAATATCTCAAGGGAGTATCATGACGGCCTGCTAATGTTTGAGATAAGCAGCCGTGAAGTCTGGGAGAAGGCCGGTGAGGACACAATAGGACTCCTGAAGTTCTTCAA
This sequence comes from Bacteroidaceae bacterium, assembly GCA_017612875.1. Lineage (GTDB taxonomy): Bacteria > Bacteroidota > Bacteroidia > Bacteroidales > Bacteroidaceae > Colenecus. The sequence continues at coordinate 34,047 of JAGAEZ010000008.1, forward strand.
GGAGAACCGTAAGAGGTATGCGTTCGATGAGCCGCGTTTCAAGGGTATGCTCATATTCGCGAAAAGCGACGAGTTGCTCTCACAGGCCAAAGAGGCGGTTCAGGACCTGCCGTACAGTGAGTGGGAGGATGTCCTCGCGGCATTCAATGAGGAGGAAGCCAGGATACGTGTCATGAAGGGTCCGTTCGAGAAGGGTCGTAACCGTTACTCGGACAAGGAGATTTTCGGTACTGGTTCATACGATCCGCTTGAGAGCTGGCCGTCCATAGGTGCTGTGGGGCACATGATGAAAGCTCCCGAGGAACCGTCGGATGTAGGAGGACAACTTATAAACGACTATCAGGACTATCTTGAAGAGCAGTGGCTGAAGCTGCTTAAGAAGAGATACAGGACCAAGGTTAACAAGAAGGTGCTTAAGACCGTTACTCTTGGAGATTGAGATGAAGATTTGCAGAATCCATAGACGGGGACACTTACTGAAACTGATTGTTCCGGTAACGGTACAGTCGGTCCTGCTGCTCTCCTGCGGTTGGAATGCCTCTACCGCCTATGAACGTGGGAAGACTCCGCTTGTGGAACTGAAAGGGTCGGTCCTTTACGAGGAGGACCTGCTTCAGGTCCTGCCGCTTGGACTGACCGGTCAGGACAGCATTGATTTCTCCGAACAATACATAAGGAACTGGGTGGAGGATGTCATGTTCTACCAGAATGCGGAGCGCAACATCCCGGACACGCGTGATATTGACCGGTTGGTGAACAATTACCGTCGTTCACTGATCGAACACGAATACCAGCGCAGGCTTCTCGAACAGAAATTCTCGGCAGAGATTACTGACGAGGACATAACGGACTTCTACAATGACAATTCGGGAATGTTCGTGCTGAACGAATCCTTGATCAAGGGACTCTTTCTGAAGATTCCGGCCAAAGCTCCGGACCTGCAGAGAATCAAGACGTTGTTCACACAGACCGATGAGGAGTCGTTCGAGGAGATAGAGAAATACTGTATCCGGAATTCAGCGAGGTGCGAGTTCTTCTATGACAATTGGCGCAATCTGGCCGAGATAGAGGTGATGATGCCGCAGTCCGGCACACCTTTGGAGGACCTCCTGGATAAACAGTCGGGCTTTGAGATCAAGGATGAGGACAACATATATCTGCTGAACGTGAGCGAATATCTCAGGAAAGGCGGGACAGAACCGCTGGAGTATGCCCGCGGCAAGGTACGTATGTTGCTGATTAACAACAATGAGGTCAGTTATATGAGAAAAATAAGGGAGGAACTCTATCAGAGTGCTGTTGACAAAGGATTAATTGAATATCATAGACAGAAAAGATGAAGTTACGGCATATTGTTCTCGGCACTGTGGTTGCCGTTTTCGAGGGTGTTTCCTTCACGTCGTCGGCCCAAAACAACGTTATCGATGAGGTCGTATGGGTCGTGGGCGATGAGGCGATATACAAGTCAGAGGTTGAGGATGCCCGTCTGGAAGCATCGATGAACGGTGTGCGCTGGGATGGCGACCCGTACTGTATCATACCGGAGCAGCTTGCCGTGAACAAACTGTTCCTGAACCAGGCTGAACTTGACAGTATTACGGTCAGTCCGGAGGATGTCAACGATCAGGTCGAGTACCGCTACAATTATTATGAGAAAATGATGGGTTCCCGGGAGAAAGTGGAGGAGTATTGGAAGATGAGTGCTGAACTGTTAAGGCTCAAACTTTACGAAACCTGTGAGACCGAGATGATAGTGAGTAAGGTGCGTGACAAAATCATGGAACGTGTCAAGGTGACTCCAGGTGATGTGCGCCGTTATATGAGGGACATCTCTCCTGACGACATCCCTTATGTCCCGAATCAGGTGGAGGTGCAGATCATCACTCTTGATCCTGTCATTCCCCAGGAGGAGATCGATGCCGTCAAGAGTGACCTGAGGGAATATACTGAAAGGATAACATCGGGCGAGGTCCCGTTCTCCACCCTGGCTATACTCTATTCCGAGGATACCGAGTCAGCCCGGAACGGTGGAGACTGCGGTTTCATGGGACGCGGAGAGATAGTGCCGGAGTTCGCGGCTGTGGCATTCAATCTCACCGATCCGGAGAAGGTTTCCAAGATTGTGGAGACCGAATACGGTTTCCATATCATCCAGCTGATAGAGAGACTCGGTGACAGGGTCAGGGTGAGGCATATCCTGAGAAAGCCCAGGATTCCCATGTCAAGTATCGATGAGTGCCTGTCAAGGCTGGATACCGTGGCGCAGAACATCCGTTCGGGAAAATACACTTTCGAGAGTGCCGTGACCAGTTATTCATCGGACAAGGATACCCGCAACAATAACGGTCTGATGGCAAACCAGCCGGAGCCGGGTATGCCCAAGACTTCGAAATACGAGATGCAGCAGCTTCCTCCGGATGTGGCCAAGGTCATTGACCGGATGCATGTGGGTGAGGTGTCGGATCCCTTTACGATGCAGCTCAGGAACGGCAAGGTGGTTTGCGCCATTGTCAAGCTCAAGAACAGGATCACAGGTCACAAGGCCACAATGGCCGATGACTACGAGGAGCTTCACAGGATTGTGAGCGAAATCCGGCGTGAGGAGGCTATCGAAAAGTGGATCAGGGAGAAACAGCGTACCACTTATGTCAAGATAAGTGAAGGATGGAACGATTGCGAATTCATGTATCCCGGTTGGGGTAAACAATAATCATTCCATGAAAGCGGTTTCCCGGATTGCGGTTATACTGTCATTGTCCTTTATGGCTTCTCTTCCTGCATACGGCGGGGAGAATGACTCCATCTCCGTGGTCATGGAACCTGATTCCACAGGCGGTCAGAAGACAAGCTTCGTCTATCTCCTTAATTCCGACGTCCTGCGGTTCGACAAACTGAGGAACCCTGACGCCCAGATCCTTACCGGTAACGTGGTGTTCCGTCATGACAGCATGTACATGTACTGTGACAGCGCCCTTTTCTATAAGGAAGCCAACTCGTTCGAAGCCTACCACAATGTCCGTGCCGAACAAGGGGATACGCTCTTCATGTACGGCGATTCGCTTTTCTACGATGGCAACACGAGGCTTCTGCGCGTGAGGGACAACGTGAGACTGGAGAACCGCAGTATGGTACTGCTTACGGACAGTCTCAATTATGACCGTAATATCGGGATAGGATGGTTCTTTGACGGTGGCACTCTTCTTGACGAGCAGAGTACTCTAATCTCGGAATACGGACAGTTCGAAACCGAGACAAAGCTGGCCACGTTTATTGAAGGTGTCACGCTCGAGAGTCCCGACTACAACCTCTCTTCGGATACCCTGCACTACAATACGGATCTGCACAAGGCCTTCATAGTGAGCCCTGCTACCATTGTCAGTGATGACAGAATCATCCATACCTCCCGAGGCACATTCCTCTCCGATTCAAGGGATGCCGTCCTGCTTGACCGGTCAGTCGTTGAGCAGAGTGACGGCAGTACAAGGATGACAGGTGACAGCATATTATATACCGAGAGTGACGGGAGTGTCTATGGATACGGGAATGTCATAATCAATGACTACAACGACAAGATTGATGTCATGGGGGATTATGCCTGTTTTTTCCAGGATATCGATTCAGCGGTGGTGACCGGCAATGCCTTGCTGATAGAGTATTCGGCGGGAGACAGCCTCTTCCTTCATGCTGACACCTTCCGGCTGCTGACATTCTACAACGAAGCCGGCGACACTGTCCTGAACCGTCACGTGAGGGCTTTCAACAGAGTGAAGGCCTACAGGAACGATGTCCAGATGGTGGCCGATTCAGCCCAGTTCTGTACGGCCGATTCCACCCTTACCCTGTTCAGGGATCCCATTCTGTGGAGCGACAATCAGCAGATACTGGGGGAGAAGATTATCTTCTATCTGAATGACAGTACGGTGGAACATGCCGAGGTGATAGGTCAAGCCCTTTACATACAGGACAATGATTCATTGCATTACAACCAGATAACCGGGCGTGAGATGTATGCGTGGTTCAAGGACGGGGAGATTGACAAGGCCGATGTCAAGGGAAACGTTCTCGCCATTTTCTATCCGATTGATGACGCGGACTCCTCAATGATAGGGATGAACACCCTTGAAGGCTCGCATCTTACGATTCATTTCCAGAACCGTAACGTTGAAAGCATTGTGGTGCACGGGCGTTCGAGCGGAGTGATGTATCCGATGAGCAAGCTGGAGGAGAAAAAGATGTATTTGGAGAATTTCAACTGGTTTGACCGGTTAAGGCCTCTCAGCCGCAGTGATGTCTATTACTGGAGGGCCAAGAGAGTGAATGAACAGCTTAAACAGACTATTAACAAGACAGTACCGTTGCCGACGCTGTCTAAAAAGGAGGGAGAGTGAGATATGGGAATGTTTTCAGTAAGGGAACCGCGCCGTTTTGAACACAAGTACATCTATTACGATGAGCGGAAAGACAGGCTGGCCAAGATGGAGGAGAAAGCCAAACGTGAACTGGGAATGCTTCCGGAGGAGACATACAATCCGGAGAATATCCGTGGAAAATTCATTGAGGGAACCAAGCATCTGAAAAGGCGCAAGGAGAACGGGGGGCCGCGCATGTCCATCCAGACATCGGTCGTGCTGATCCTGGCCCTGCTGTTTGTCTTGCATTGGCTCATGACCGGCAAGTTCTTCTTTTGAGTGCAAGCTATGGGGGAGGTCAGGATTCTGCCGCAGACAGTGGCGAGCCAGATTGCAGCCGGCGAGGTGGTGAACCGTCCCGCATCGGTTGTCAAGGAGCTTGTGGAGAATGCAGTCGATGCCGGTGCCGACAGTATCAAGGTTATTTTGACCGATGCAGGCCGGACATCCATCCAGGTGACTGACAACGGTTGCGGAATGAGCAGGGAGGATGCCCGGCTGGCATTCGAGCGTCACGCCACATCCAAGATACGTGAGTCAGATGACCTGTATTCCCTGACTACATTCGGATTCCGGGGTGAGGCCCTGCCTTCCATAGCGGCTGTGTCAGAGGTGCAGCTGCGTACCCGTATAGCCGACAGTGAGACTGGTACGGCCATTACGGTCAAGGCGTCGGAAGTGGAACGGGAGGAACCGTGCGTGTGCCCGGTGGGCAGTTCCTTTACGGTACGTAACCTGTTCTACAACGTACCTGCACGCCGCAAGTTCCTCAAAAGCAACCAGACCGAGTACGGGCATATCATGAATGAACTGGAAAGGGTGGCGCTCGCGCATCCGGAGGTGGCGTTTGAACTGGTCCATCAGGGCGAGCAGGTTCTTTCTCTTCCGGCATCGGCTATAAAGCAGCGTATTGTCAGCCTTTTCGGCCGTAAGATGAACGAGGCTCTCCTGCCTGTCGATGTGCAGACTACTGTAGTGAGTGTGAACGGCTTCTGCTCCAATCTTCACAGTGTCCGCGGCAAGGGTGCCAGGCAGTTCTTCTTCGTGAACGGCAGATACATGCGTCATCCGTATTTCCATAAGGCGGTGTTGAGTGCCTACGAAGGCCTTGTCCCCGAAGGTGACCAGCCATCGTATTTCCTGTTCCTGACAGTGCCTGCCGATACGATAGATGTGAATATACATCCTTCCAAGACAGAAATCAAGTTCCAGGACGAGCAGGTTATATGGAAAATCATCATGGCTGCGGTCAAGGAGAGTGTGGGCAGGTTCGAGGAGATGCCAACCATCGATTTCAATACTGCCGACATGCCGGATATTCCCGTTTTTGACGACTCCCGTCCTGTCACACAACCCAAGGTCAGCTACAATCCTGATTTCAATCCTTTCTCCGGCAGTCGTGGCGAGCCGGTCCAGTCGCGTTCCAACAGGGAGAACTGGAGTAAGCTGTACGGCGATGCCATAGAGCACAAGGTCAATGAAGGCGATATCAGGTTCACACCTGTGAGCGGGACAATCGTCCAGCCTGAAGAGGAGGCGTTCAAGCCCTATCAGTATGCGGACCGTTACATCATGGTGCCATCGGAACAGGGACTGATGATAATAGACCAGCACAGGGCTCATATAAGGGTCCTGTATGAGAGATTCATGGCCGAGGCCGGAAATCAAAGTGCCGCATCCCAGGGACTTCTCTTCCCTGAAATGTTCCAGCTTTCCGCTGCCGACGCCGCACTCTTTGCTGAGCTCAAGCCCCGTTTTGCCGAACTGGGCTTCGACCTGTCCGATATGGGACGCGGCGCTGTGGCCGTACAAGGTGTACCCTCAGGTTTGGAAGGTCAGGATTATGAGCGGCTGATAATTGACATGATAGCCGATCTCCGGGTCAACCCTACACAGGAGATGCAGCGTCAGTTGGAGTCTATGGCCCTTGCCATGGCACGCAAGGCTGCAATACCTGCAGGCCGCCGTTTGTCTGACAATGAGATGCAGGAACTTGTACGTTCGCTCAAGACATGTTCCATGCCGTCACGTACACCTGATGCCAGGACCATATATGTCATACGGTCTGTTCAGGATATCTCCAAGTGGTTTGATTGAGTGCTAATGCTGTTTCCAGAGACCGTAGATCTCGCTCACATTGCCTGCCGTTATGAAGCCGTGGATGTTGTTCTTCTTCATGAAGTCCATCAGGCTTGAGAATTCGTCCTGTGTAAGGAGCGCCTGTATTTCCGTCTGTTCCCTGTCACTGTATCCTCCCGTGACCTTGTAGAGGCTGCATCCGCGGTCCAGGTCCTTGATGATGTACTGGCGCAGCACCTCGTGGTCATCGGATATGATGCATACCCTTTTGCGCTTGTTGATGCTGGCAGTGAAGTAATCCACCACGACACCGTTTATCCAGGTGCCGATGAGACCTATGACCACCATGCGGAAGGGGTTGATGGCGAATGCTGTGCAGCAGATGATTGCTCCTGCCACCGAAATGGAAGCTCCGATATCGAAGTGCAGGTACTTGTTCACTATCTTGGCCAGGATATCCAGCCCTCCGGTGGAGGCGTTGATGTGGAACAGTATGGCCTGCGCAGCGCTGAGCAGCAGCACGAAACAGCACAGGTCCAGCCAGATGTCACCCATTACGGATGTACTGCCATCCGTCAGCAGACTTGAGGCTGGCAGTATCATTTCCCAAAGGTCCATGAGCGGACCCAGAATCAGTGCCGTATAAACAGTCTTGATGCCAAACTCCTTATCGATAAGCAGATATGCCATAATCAGGAGTATGGCATTGATAATGATGATGATTGAAGATACCTTGACGGGTATGCTGAAAATCTCGAAAATGCCGCTGATTACGATTGACAGACCGGAGATACTGCCTACAATAAGCTTGCTGGGAATCAGGAAATAGTTTACGGCAGCGGCCGATATCATCATTCCGAAAGTCATAATGAACAGTTCTTTCCAGAATGTCCATGTCTTAACCGCATTCAGCGCGGTATTTGCAGCGTCCTTTATCTTGCCCATATATTTGTTACTTTGGCGTTGGCTTTGGCTTTGGCTGCCACCGGTGCGTGACGTTATCAATACACTTTGAAACCAATAATCCGGCGAACCTCGCGAAGGGTCCTGGAAGCGCTTTCGCGTGCTTTTTCGGCACCTGCGCGTGCAATCTTATCGAGTAGTTCCGTATTGCTTGAGAACTCTTTTATTCTTTCGCGTATGGGATCGGTGGCTGCCACGATATCCTCGGCCAGCTGTTTCTTGAGGTCACCGTAACGCAGTGTGCAGTCATTCCATTTATCGTTGAAATAATCGTATGTCTCCTTTGACGAAACCACGTCAAGCAATGTAAAGAGATTCCGGATCACCTCGGGCTTTTCGCTGCAGGGAGCCTGAGGGCCGGCATCGGTCACCGCCTTCATCACCTTCTTGCGGATTGTTGAAGGTTCGTCACACAGATAAATGCAGTTACCCTCGCTCTTGCCCATCTTGCCCGACCCGTCCAGTCCGGGAATCTTTATACCGCCCTCCTTTGCCAGAGAGAAAGATGCCGGTTCCGGGAAAAAATCCACCTTGTACATCTGGTTGAAACGGCGGGCGAACTTGCGGGCCATCTCCATGTTCTGTTCCTGGTCCTTGCCTACAGGTACCTTGTTGGCCTTGTGGATAATGATATCCGATGCCATCAGAGTGGGGTAGGTGAGCAGGCCGGCGTTCACATTGTCCGGCTGCTTGCGTGCCTTCTCCTTGAATGAGGTCACTCGCTCCAGCTCACCCAGATAGGCGTTCATGTTCAGATAAAGGTATAGTTCAACCACCTCGGGAACATCGCTCTGAACATAGATGGTGGCTTTCTCAGGGTCCAGGCCGCAGGCCAGATACTCTGCCAGTATGGTCCGTACGCTGTTCTGGATGTTCTCAGGGGTGGGGTGTGTGGTCAGTGAGTGCCAGTCAGCTATGAAGAAAAAGCATCTGTACAAATCCTGAAGCTTGATGAAGCTTGTCACTGCACCGTAGTAATTACCTAAGTGAAGGTTTCCTGTGGGGCGTATGCCGCTGAGAACTGTTTCCATATCCATGTTTTTGGAGTTGTCCGGTTGATTAAAACTCGTTTCGTGGCGCAAAATTACCACAAAAGCACCACACAGTGAAAAAATAGTCAAAAAAACGGATTAAAGTTTTTGACAGTGACTGAAAGTGCTTATCTTTGCACCGCTTTTACGGAAAGCACGGGCGTTTAGCTCAGCTGGTTCAGAGCATCTGCCTTACAAGCAGAGGGTCGGCGGTTCGAATCCGTCAACGCCCACGACTGATAATGAGACACTTACGAGTTTGTAAATGTCTCATTTCTTTTTTGATAAACTAACATTTTGACTAACATTTTGGTGCCTGGACGCCTTTTTTACGCTGCTCTATCCATGCCCTAACTTCCTCTGTATTAAAGGAAACCTTTGCGCATGGGCCATCTTGATAGCATGGGAATCCGTTCTCCTGTCGCCATTTTCGGTTTTTAACATTGTTTTTCGAGAGGCATTCGAAGATACCACATAAAGTATCTACATTCACCCAGGTACTAGATGAACGATGTTCCTCCATAGGCGCAGAGCTTTCAGCCTGCATCTCCCAGTCCAGCCAGTTGCGAACCTCGAGCAATTCCTTGCTCGTCATCTCTTGGCGTTGTATCTTCAGCATTGCTATGCATTTTTCAACGGTTGTCATGGCGGTACTGCGTTTTCTTTTCAGCCGCCTGCTGTGCTGTGATGCTCTTGACGTTAAACACTATTAAAGTCTTTCTCATAATTGTATTTGTTAATTTTATGAACGTCCATCCGGCTGAACGGACAGTTCTACTATATATATATAAGAATTCAGAAAAAAACTGCTCATTTCCGATATTTTTTCTTGAAACCTTCAACTTGCAGTCATATCGACAAAGTTTCGTCCGTAATAAATAACAAAATAACCAATCCACGATGATGTATAATTGCTATGTACTGACAAGTCCAAAACCGTATTGGGCAGGCATGATATCGTTGAATGATGCTGAGGTGTCAAGGCTATCTTCCTTCCCAGTAGTAGGAGACAATCTCTTCCTGATAGACCGGTCATTCATCAATTCCCTGTCGAACCAGTATGACATAAAGGTCATGTTGCTCAGGATATCTGATGACATGGGTGATTCACTTGCTATCGCCTTAAGCTAAAAAACGCTAAAGCCCTCCATTCTTCAGGCTCCTCCTGCCGTGCTTCCGACAGGTGTTATTATCTTTGTATTGTATTGAACTATAGCTTATTAGTATGTCGGATAAATCAAATCACCGCTTCATCGACCTGGGTCTGTCCGTCCTATGGTCGTCAACAAACCTGAGGGCGACATGCTCCCAAGAGATGGGTGTTTACCATGCTCTGGCTCTCCCGAGCGAACTTTCCAGTAAGAGTATTCCATCTGATAACCTGAGCGAACAACAAGTACAGCAACAGGCCTGGCGCAAACCC
>JAGAEZ010000054.1 GCA_017612875.1 Bacteroidaceae bacterium
AGCAAGGTGCTGTATGTGGAACTGCTCTCCCCTAACGGCGTGGTGCTGAAACAGCATAAGCTTAAGATTGTGGCAGGGCAGTGTGACGGAGCTTTTCCCCTCATTGACGAATCCACTTCACAGTCCCGTGCACTCAAGGGAATACAGAGCTATCCAAGCGGGTTCTATGAGATCAGGGCCTACACGCAGAACATGTTTGATTTCAATACGGATTCGTTCTTTTCCAGGGTGTTTCCCGTCCTGTCCAAACCAAAAAAGGACGGCGATTTCAGTTCAGGCACTATACCTAAGCCCAAGAAAGCCGCTCTGGAACTGGAATCCATACGCGTGGAGGATGATAACGGGAACCGTAACATAAACGTGGCCTTCTATCCGGAAGGTGGCAGCCTGGTGCGCGGACTGCCGGGCAATGTGGCCTTCAAGGCTACCGACGCCTCAGGCCTCCCCCTGTCAGGAACGCTCACTCTGCCGGACGATGCAGGTGAGGCGGTAACCTTGCATGAAGGGATGGGCTCGTTCCTGACCACACCCTCAGGCACGATTGCCCAGACGGTACTGTTCACCGACGAGTCTGGGAAAAGCCGAAGGGTGCGCCTGCCGTCAGCCCTCAAGAGCGGCTACTCCATGCTGCTCAACATCGTGGATGACAGCTGCATCCGGGCCGACATATACCGCACCGGGGACCGCAACGAGGACGAGCTGGGAATATCTGTTACCTGCCGCGGGGAGCTGATACACTTTGAGAAGGTGAAGGGACAGGAAAGCGTCAGCACGGACATGGATGCCTCCCAATGGCCGATAGGCGTGTGCCGCATAACGCTTTACAGCAAGAAGGGCGAGATACTGTCATCCCGCAGTTTCTTCCACAACAACACGGAGTTCACCCCTCCCTCCATTGAGATCCTTACCGACAGCATGAGCCGCAGCCCCTTCTCGCGTGAGGTGCTACGCATGAGGCTCACCGGACAGGACGGCACCCCGCTCAGGGACCGTTTCTGCCTTTCCGTGAGGGATGCGGCGGACTACGGCACTGGTAGTGTCGATAACCTCATGTCCAACCTCCTGCTCTCGTCGGACCTGCGCGGATATATCCACAACCCGGACTACTACATGGAGAGCGATGACAGCATACACCGCAGGGCGCTGGACCTGCTTACTCTGGTGCAGGGCTGGGAGCGTTACGAGTGGAAGGTCATGACCGGCCAGACAGGGTTCCGCGAGCGCTACAGGGTTGAGGACAGTCTGAACGTGAACGGGCAGGTACTTTCGTTCTCGAAATATAAACCGGTGCCGGACATCAACGTACTGGCCACCGTCACCCCGTATGACGACAAGACCGCGTTCGAGTCATTCCAATACACCACGGACTCTACGGGATATTTCGGGTTTGACCTGAGCGATTTCTACAACTGGGCCCGCATGTCCATAAAACTGACCTCACGCAAGCGTAACGGCAAGGTGAAGTACGAGACAGACACCAGGATAATGCTTGACTATACAGGCGTTCCCGAACCCCGGGCCATAAGCGAACTGGAGAAAATCCAGGACAGCCATAAGTCAAGGAGGTCAGCCAAGACCGGCGTGTCCGACACCGGACAGCCCGAAGACACGCTGGCAACAGTAATAGACATCAATGAGGGCATTCTGTTGGACGAGGTGGACATAATAGGCAAGCGGCAGTTCATTGACTATGACACTTTCAAGGCATGGAACGTGGAGCTGGCGGCCTTTCAGGAGCTTGACAAGGGGGAATATACAACAAGCCTGTTCGGGTATCTGGACAAGCTTGGGTATGATTTCTATTTCCCGCCCTTCTTTTATGTCCACTACAGGGACAAAGTCCCGAACGACGCCATTATCGAGGACCCGTTCACACTGGACATGATGTCCATACGGAGTGTCCTGGTCTATGACGAGCCAATGACCAAGCCGCATATCTATCCTCTTGTCCCTCTGCTGAATGAAAAGAAAAGGCACCAGATGGACACCACTTATTTCATGGACATGCTGGATTTGAACCCGGAAGGAGGCCCCCGCGGTAGGATCCAGAAATATTTCCTGATTGACGTGCAGCTTAAGGAGGAGCATGAGCTTCCCACAAGGAAGGATCTGAGGAACCTGAGTGACAGGACCACAATGGTCCGGGGATTCTCCGAGCCGGTTGAGTTCTACGGTCCCGCCTATCCCACAGGACCTGTCATCGGCGATGTGGACTACCGCCGCACGCTTTACTGGAACCCCAACGTGATAACGGATGAGGAGGGCAACGCCCGCGTGGAGTTCTACAACAACTCCTACAGCCGCCGGTTCAGCATCAGCGGTGCAGGAATAACGGCTTCCGGCACGCCATACGTGCTGGATGAGGATTTCTGAAGACTTTCCTGCATTAAGAATCTGTTGATTCTAAAAAAAGCGGCAAAAAAAAGGAGAGATTCTGTTTTATTCACTAATTTTGCAATGTCTTGTTCCGATACTCATTCAGAGTGGAGGATTAAAAGGGAATCAGGTGAGAATCCTGAACAGACCCGCTGCTGTATGCCCTCAAAACAGGGATGTCCATCACCACAAGTGCCACTGCCCCTCTACGGGTGGGAAGGCGGACAGACCGGGGTAAGTCAGAAGACCTGCAGGACATTTTTGGGGAGTCGGACCAGCCGGTACATCCAGTTGTTACGACAATACTGCCGGGATTCAGTAACTTTAAAAATACTACAATGAAGAAAGTATTATCATTTGCTTTGGTAGCCCTCACTATGGGTTTTGTTTCTGTGTCTTGTGACAAGGACGATGACGTAAAATCATACACGCTGTCCATGAGCGTAGATAAGGCTGGCTATGTATTTCTTGGCACAGACCAGTCAAATCCGTCCGGCTACTACTTCCGTCAGGACATAAGTATTGACCCGTTTGTTCTTACACACTCATTCGGTGACTGGGGTTTCGGTGAAGGATTCACCTACACAAACGGTACTGATGTCACAACTCCCGGCTACACGAACCTCTCGGCCATAACCGGCAAGGGTGTCAAAACAAACGCATACTTTACTGCAAACACAGGCGGTGCAGCTTACGGCGGCTTGCTGGCCGAGATATCATTCAAGGACGGAAAGGCCTACAATGCCAAGGAGTGCTATGTGACCAACAGCACATACGCATATCAGGCCATAAAGAACCACGATGACGGGAACGGCCAGTATGCTATGGTCAAGGAGTGGACCGACAAGGACAAGTTCACACTCACAATCACCGGTTACAACGGTGAGAAGGAGACTGGCAAGGTAGAATTCCTGCTCGCCGACGGAAAGAATATTGTCAATAGCTGGCAGAATGTCGATCTAAAGAAGCTCGGACTTGTAACCCGCATCACATTCATCCTGTCATCGACCGACAACGGTCAGTATGGAATGAACACTCCCGCCTATTTCTGCCTTGACCAGCTCACAGTGACAGAGTAATGATCCGGAATGGCTTTTGATTTGAAGATAATAACTTGTTTGACAGCAATCTGCACCCTGTGTTTCCGGTTGGAGGCACAGGGTCAGGTTTTATCTGACACTATCCGTTCAGAAGCCATTCAGGAGGTTACCATTTCAGCCGGACACACCGCAAACCCGAACTCCGTATCTACCTCCAGGAAAGCCGATGCCCGGCTGATGCAGGCTACAGGCACGTTTCAGGTATCGGACGTACTGAAATATTTCAGCGGAGCCACGGTGAAAGACTACGGAGGCGTAGGAGGACTCAAGACCGTATCTGTCCGTGGCTTGGGTGCATCCCACACAGCCGTTGCGTATGACGGAATCATAATAACCGACAACCAGACCGGCCAGATAGACCTGGGCAGGTTCTCCGGTTCACAGACAGAATCCGTCCGCATGGTGAGCGGCCCGGACAACGACCTGCTCCAGCCGGCAGCACTTGCTGCACAGGCGGCGGTAATAAGCTTGAATACGGACCGTCCCGTGTTGAACGGCAGGAAAGCACACGGTTATGCCGGAACCAAATACGGCAGCTTCAACACCCTGTCCGCCCAGGTAGGGAGCGGATTCAAGGCAGGAGACCACAATTCCGTATCTCTGCAGGCCGAATGGCTCAAGACCAGCGGAGACTACCCCTATATCCAGGACAATGGAGCGGATTCACGCAATATGCGCAGGGAGAACTCCGATGTGGAGCGTATCCGCGTAGAAGGGGCACTGTTCAGCGACATAGGACGGAGTTCAAGCCTCACCACACGTGCTTACTGGTTCAAGTCCGGGCAAGGCTTGCCCGCCAACATCCTTTATAACGGGAATGCTGCCCGTGAACGGCTATGGAACCGCAACGGATTTTTGCAATCCACATTCACAACCCCTTTAAACAACCGGCTCACATTAAGGTTCAACGCCAAATACGGGATAACATATACCCGATATCTTGACCCGAGAGTAAACAACACACAGGGCAAGACCGACAACCGCTACACCGAACAGGAGGGCTATTTCTCCGGCGTAATGCTATATAGGATAGCCGACAGGCTCTCCGCATCGGCAGGCATTGACGGCCGTCTGGCCGGACTTGACGGCAACGGCGCGGAACAGGCCCGCCCTACCCGGTTCACACTGAACAGCACCGCTGCAATCAAGTACGCATCCGAAAGGCTCACGCTCACAGGCCGCATGAATCATGTGATTACCAGGGAGAAGACCAAGCTCCGTGAAGCCGCCGGGAGCTACAACCACATCTCTCCCGCTGCGGGACTCAACTGGCTCGCCTGGCCAGCCGCAGGAGTGCACCTGAGGGCATCATTCAGCAACACATTCCGCCTGCCCACCTTCAACGACCTGTACTTTGAGCAGATAGGACGGCGTGACCTGCGGCCTGAGCAGGCTTCGGTAACATCGGCAGGAATAGTAATCGGGAACGAGGCTGGTAATATTTATTACTCGGTATATGCCGATGCCTACAACAGCAGCGTCAAGGACCGCATTATGGCTGTTCCAGGTAAGAATACCGCAGTCTGGATGATGAAGAACATAGGGCAGGTAACCACCCACGGACTTGAGACCGGCCTTGAGCTACGCGATTCCGAGGGCTCCATACGTCCCGCCTTGCTGGTATCATACACCTACCAGCGTTCAATGGACAAATCGTACAGCGGGAGCTCCACCTGGAACCATCAGCTGCCATACACCCCGAGACATTCGGCATCGGCTGTAGCCTGGGTGGAGAATCCCATTGTGAACGCAAGCTGCAACCTGCTCTACAGCGGAGAGTACTATTGCAACGGCTACAACGGTCCTGAGTACCGGATGCCGTCCTATTACGAACTTGGCTGTTCGCTCTGGAAGACTTTCGGATTGAAAAGTTGTACGCTATCTTTGCGTGCAGAATGCATTAACCTGACTGACAGCCGCTACGAGCTGGTACGCAACTACCCTATGCCCGGCCGGCAGTTCCGCCTTACCACCACGATTGAACTATGAAAAGAGCTGTTTCCGGAATATTGC
>JAGAEZ010000055.1 GCA_017612875.1 Bacteroidaceae bacterium
AAAGGACACTGGAACAGTTCAGAACGGATTCTGAGAAAGGAAAGGACACTGGAACAGTTCAAACAGATTCTAGGAAAGGAAAGAAGACGGAAACAGTTCAGAACGGATTCTGAGAAAGGAAAGGATACTGGAACAGGTCAGAACCGATTCTGACAGACAAAAAGACTTTAAATAAAAAAACTACAATGATAGCGTTTCTCATATATCAGCTTAAGGTAACCGTGATAGCGGCTGTATTATACCTTATTTATAGATTGACTCTGAGCAAGCAGACATTCCACGGTTTCAACCGTATGATGCTGCTGCTCATTGCGGCGCTCGCTTTCATCCTGCCTGTTTGCCAGGTTGGGAGCAATAATTTGGTGAATGATGTGAGGAATGTCTTTCACATCACACCGGATATCGCCATTTCATCGGATAATACCGTATCTGCAATCAATAATACCGTATCTGCAATCAATAATACCGTTGTTATGCCATCCGAAGAGCGCACCTCCCAAATGAATCCGGTGCCGGACGTTTCAGAGCCGGAACCGGCACCCCTCAACAAATTCAGACTTGTTTGCATAATCTTGTTTGCCGTCTGGTGCATCGGATTCATTTGGGTGAGTTATGACAAGCTCAAGTCGCTTATTTCGGTCCGTAAGGTCATAAAGAGCGGCCGTTACGCTGACCGCCAGGATGAATGCGATGTCATTGAGAATGATGACATAGCCCAGCCCATGAACTGGATGAACTATGTCATGATGCCGCGTGAATGGCTCAAGAAGGAGAATGCGGCTGTTTGGAAACATGAGATGTCACACGCGCACAAGGCGCACTCGATCGACCTGCTCTTGATAGACATGATGCAACTTTTCCAATGGTTCAATCCCGTAATGTATCTGCTCCAGAAAGAGCTGGAGATGATACATGAATACCAGGCTGACCGGGCTGTACTGGAATCAGGGGCCGATGCCCGCCAGTACAAGCTCATGCTGGTCCAGGCCGTGGCCGAGAGCCGCGGATATGCCATGACAAGCTGGCTTAGACAAACCAACCTTAAAAAACGTATAGATATGATGCAAAAGAAAGAATCTAACCGGTGGAACAGACTCAGAGCTCTGTTCATACCATTGTTTGCAGTGATGTTTGCAATTCTCAACACTGCCATGAGTACCGCACAGGACAAGAATTTCCAGTGGCCTGCCTTCGAGGACGGCAAGACCTGGATCTATCCTGACGGAAGTGCAAAAGTCCAGACTTTTGACGGAGTGACGGCCAACATGAAGGCCGATGAAGTGCCTGGTTACCTGGCCAAGTACAAGGGTGTAAAGACAACCCGCATGACCCTGAGATACATTGAACCTGTCAAGGACCTGAGCACGGTCTATCCGCTGGCTCGCAAGCTGGCCGACAAGGGCATACATATCAATGTGGCCAACAATGACGAGATGCTCACCCGCATGACCATGCCTGAGTTCCGCTGTCCGGCCATCTATGACCTTGGCGGTGGACAGTTCAAATTTGAGATGAACTGCGAGAATGAGGACAACTCAACTATGCAGACATTTGTCAGAATGTTGACTATGGCATTTTCAGAGATGTTACCCGACTCACTGAAAGAGATGATGCCGGAGAGCAGCAACCCCTCAGTTACCGGTGACCTGAACCTGATGCTTGACTGGGTGGATGTATTTGACGGTCACGGGATTGCCATCTTCGCCAAGGATATGACAACCGCCCAGGTTGACAAGATCTCAAAGGCAGCATTCAAACGCGGAATAGACCAGGTATCACTTGTGACAGACACAGTAAATTTGATGTATAACATAGTGACCATCATCCCCAAAAACTTCAGCTTTGAAAAGAATTTCGGCAATATTGATGCCTTTGAAGCAGTACATAAACTGCAGGACAGACAAATCTCTGATTACGAGAGCAAGGGTCTGGTAATAGAGAACCCCAAGATTTTCTATGACCCGCTTCAGGCCGGTCACAGCATTAGAGAGGTCATCAACACTCCCGAAGAGCTTATTCTGGTGGCATCATATAACCGTCCCAAATATCAGTGGGTAATAGGATACAAGGATGCCGAGATAGAGGTGAACGGCGTACGTTACAAGGCAACCAAGACTGAAGGAATGGAAGGATTTGAGGACAACTACTTCTGGAGTCCCACCATGGGTATCTTTGTCCAGACACTTCATTTCCCGCCCATCCCCAAGGATGTCAAGACAATTGATTTCTATGACTGCAGTCCTACCAACACAAAGAAGATGATCCAGGTAGCCGAGGATGACTCATTCATGAGCGATGTCCGTTCCATCAAACTCGATGTCCAGGAGAACCTCAAGACCACCCATATCAACGACGATGTCAAGGATTATTTCCGTGCTGACCGTGTTGATTTCTTTGAGGACAAGACCGTGGTCAACTGCCTCATGCACACTCATGCGGCTCATTCAGTCCCAGGTCATGTCGGTAGCGATTTCACCCTCACGCTGGGCAACGGAAAGGTTGTCAAGGCTCTTGGTATCGAGGGCGTTCCGGCTGACCAGGATTTCGACCGCCATGGTGACTGGATCAGAACACCGTTCCAGGTAGTATTCCCTGTTATAACCGAAGAGGAGTGGAACTCAACCGACGGCACGATTGCTTTACGTGGATCCATCCTTCATGAGCCCATGACTCTTACGTTAAATGCTCCCGAACCCGAAAAGCCCTCTGTGGCAATGGTACCTGTCACATCCATTGAAAAGGGAAAATATCACGCAGCAGTGGCAAAAAGGGAAAAGATGAAGATGGGAGATATGGATCTGGGATGGATGCCTAAAGAGACATTTGAGATAAGCAGTGTTTCAGTTGGTGCAGGCGGCATAATAACCGTTGAGGGCGATCCCACAAACCATATTGCAGACGGAGTTTATACTCTGAAAGTGATTGAAGCAGCTAAGGAAGGATCAGATTACATGTCTTTGGTTGAACTGGTGTCAGCCTTCAATAGCGTTAAGTTTGAAGCATACCGACTTGACCTGGGAGAGACTAGCATCTATACCTTCAATACTCCGACAGAGATAAATGGTGTCCCGGTTGATGACAGTGCCGATGTCTGGACTCTGTCACTAACTACAGACGGAGCCTTATCATCCTTATTACGATAAAGCATGACATCAAAAAAAAGGCGGTCCCGATGACCGCCTTTTTTGTACCCTCGCTGGGAATCGAACCGGCAAGATAGTGTCCTCGGGGAAGGTTGACCTTCGTATAAAGTCCGGCCTGTTTGTCAAAATCAACGAACAGGCCGGACTTTATGTAAATCAGGCGGAAGGGCCGTTCTTACGGACGCCTGGTTAGCGGGAAGATGTTCAGAAACCGAAGCCTCCCATGCCGCCGCCACCTCCGCCGCCGAAGTTGACGGATGCCTGGCTATGGCCATCTACGGGTTGTCCTTCGCGCTCGGCAGGAATCCAGTCGGGCATGATCATGATGGTGCGGAGAGCCTCCTGGTTGATGAGGTGCACATCGCTCTCGCGTGTCACTGTAGGATTCATGATGGAGCCGTCCGGGGCTATGGTGAAGGATACCGTAGCGTTACCCCTGACGCGGTTCTCTTCCAGATCCTTGGGATAGTTGGTGTTGTTGCGGATGAACGATTGCATTGACATCATTCCACCGGGGAATGCGGCCTGGATGGTCTGCGGACCGGGAGCACCTCCCTGAGGATTACCGCCTCCGCCAGGGAAACCTCCTCCACCGGGGAAGCCACCGCCTCCACCGCCTGGGAAGCCTCCGCCGCCGCCGAATCCGCCCATTCCTCCGCCGAATCCACCGAATCCGCCACCGCCGGAACGGGATTTTTCAATGGTCTCGGCATCGGGCATCGGGTCAATTCTCAAGGGGATACCCTGGCTCAGGACATATTTCAGGGAGTCTATGTAGGTGTTGTATGCGGGGTATTCCAGCTTGGAGGTGAGCAGCGTGCGGTACCACTTCTTGGCTTCACGGAGTGCGGCGGTGTCATTGTCGGTGTGCCACTTGTAGAGATTGGCTGTACCGAGCATGGCCTGCGCATCCAAGACCGTGGTGTTCTTGTCATCCACCTTATCCACTGATTCCATGTCCTCAAGGAGCTTGATGGAGCCATCCACGTATGAGTTCTCCTTGTTGTATTTCCCGTATTCCATGTAGAAACGGGCAAGACATGCAAGTGCCCTCTGGTCGCCGGCGCCTGCGGCCTTCTTGAGCCAGCGTGTACCGGTCCTGAAGTATGAGGCATTGTCCGGTTTCTGTGCCCAGAAGACGAAGAAATAGTAGCCCAGGTTGTACTGCCCCTCCACATTATCCTGCAATGCGGCTGTCTCAAGCAGGTTGAGTCCTATGGTTATGTTTGATTTCACGTTCTTGCCGTTCATGCACTCCACACCGAGGAGAGCCATCGATTCGGCATCGCCCTTGATTACGGCTTTCTTGTACTTGTCTATTGTCTGCTTCATGGAGCCGTTGAGGAGTTCTATCTTGTTCATCTCGTTCTTGATGGAGTCCTCATAGCTCGTCTGGGAGTATGCTGAAGGC
>JAGAEZ010000056.1 GCA_017612875.1 Bacteroidaceae bacterium
AGGATCAAACTCTTCTTTGTAATTCCTATACCGTATTACGGGGTACGCCCATAAAAAAACGTGCATGAAGCACGCATCTCTTAGGGGACGCACCGGTCTGTCTTTTTTTGCTCAGGTCCGTCTCTGTTTCCTTTTCTCTGAATTGACGGTTCGTATTACCCTCGGACATACCTCAACGAAGCACGTCCGTCGTACTACTTGTCTGTATGGAATCGTATCAAAGATCGTCTTGTTAAACGCTCCTCCTTAACGGAAAGCGGATGCAAAGATATGGCGACTTTCCAAACTGGCCAAACAAAATCGCTATTTTTTTCAAAAAATAACGTCTGTACTTCTCAACACACCTGAAACCGTGCGGAATCACCCTTAGCCGCCAATCTGTTTCCGGCATATTCGGGAATCGGTATTTGAGGCTTGCAGGATACCTCTCAGCGGATTATTTTATAATTTTGCACCAGTATAAAAGTGATATTTCCCGATGGTGTTAAGAAAGGCATTGATATTATTGGCATTATACGTACCTGCATTTCTTACGGCCCATGCACAGGCCATAAGAATCAGCGGCAATGTGCACGATACCGAAGGAAACGCACTCCCCTACACTACTGTCCGTCTCAAAGGCTTAGCGATCGGATGTATTACTGACAACAATGGTAATTTCTCATTCAACGGCCAGACGGAAGGACAGACTCTCGTCATATCATCGGTCGGATTCAAGGAATATTCCGTCGAACTATCCGAAAGAACTGTTTTTCCCCTTGATGTCACACTCATGACCGAGACATTCAATCTTGACGAGGTGGTGATCAAGCCGGAACGGGAACGGTACAGGAACAGGGACAATCCTGCAGTGGAACTGATTGAAGGGATAATCAAAGACAAAGAGAAGAATAATCCTTTCAACAATGAATATGTTTCAAGGAACAGATACGAGACCTATGTCGTGGCTCTTGACAACTTCACAAAAGAAAAGCAGCAGCAGGGTCTGTTCAGGAAATTCCAGTTCCTGAGCGAATACATTGACACATCGCTTGTATCGGGCAAGCCTATCCTGAATGTCTCCACCCGCGAAATGGTAGCCACAGACTATTATCGCATGAAACCCAGGAGAGAAAAGCAGGTCATTCATGGCCGCGAATGGGTCGGGGTCGAGGATTTTCTTCCCGATGAAGAGGTCAAGGCAGCAGCCGATGCCACTCTGAGGGATGTGGATCTGTTCAACGACAAGGTCCTTATCCTCCGCAACGAGTTCGTCAGTCCTTTTTCGGACTACGCCACCTTATTTTATAAATACTACATGATGGACACGCTTTCGGTTGACGGAGAAGAATGTGTCGATCTCTCATTCGTACCGCGGAATCCGCAGTCACTCGGTTTCACCGGACATCTCTACATAACTACCGATTCAGCACATTTCGTCAAATGGATCCAGATGAACATCCCTTATGACATCAATCTGAATTTCATTGAATATATGAATCTGGAACAGAGGTTCACACGCGACAAGGACCATCCTCGCCTGCTTGTATATGAGAGCATTACGGCGGAACTGAAACTATACAACTATCTTGACGGCATCTACGGGAGGAGGGAGGTGTCATACTCGGACTACCGTTTCAACGACGAGGTTGACCGCGAGCCGTTCTCCCATCAGGAACAGATAATAGAGCCTGAAGAGGCTCTCCAGAGAGACGAAGGGTTTTGGGCTGCATACCGCAATAACGACATAAACAGAGGCGGAGGAAAGACAGACGAAGTAAAGGAGATGATTGCAAGGCTCCGTAAAGTACCCGTTTATTACTGGACCGAGCAGTTCATAAACCTTCTGTTCTCAGGCTTTATTCCCGTCAGGGAAGAGAATACACCTTTTTATATAGGACCTGTGAACACAATTGCCAGCTGGAACGGGATGGAAGGATTGAGGCTGAAACTCGGCGGCATGACGACAGCATACCTGAATCCGCACCTGTTCGGGACAGGATATCTCATTTATGGCGTAAATGACGACCGGTTCAAATATTACGGAAGGTTGGAATACTCCTTCAAGCCCAAGAAAGAGCAATGGAACGAATTTCCCATACATTCCCTGAGACTGCAGTACGAAGACGACATATACCAGTACGGACAGCAGTATATCTACACGAACAAGGACAATGCACTGCTATCGCTCAAGAGACTCCCGGACGACATGATAGGCTATGTAAGGAATGCAGAACTCACATATACGCTTGAACGGCACAGCGGATTCTCCCTGACAGGAACGCTGCGGAACCGTATCAATGAATCCACCAGGTTCATCCCGATGCTCAGGAACGACGGTTCCGGAACAGCAGCCAGCGATATAATGCAGAGCGAACTTGAGATAGGCCTCAGATATGCACCTGGCGAGAAGTTCATCCAGCATAAATGGAACAGGAAGAGCAAGACCCCCGAGCTGCCTGTATTTACACTCAACGGGACAGTGGCGCAGAAGGGATTGCTGGGAAGCGACTACTCCATGCTCAAAGCCGATTTCTCTTACCGCCAACGGCTGATGACAGCTCCTTTGGGATATTTCGATGTAATGTTCAAGGCCGGAAAGATATGGGGGCAGGTTCCCTATCCCTTGCTGTTCATACCGAATGCGAACCTCTCATATACATACAGGAAAGAGACTTTCGAGACTATGACTCCCATGGAGTTCTTCATGGACAGCCATGTGACATGGGATGTAGTATGGTATATGAACGGACTGGTACTGAACCGCATTCCGGTTGTAAACAGCCTGAAGCTCAGAGAGGTGGCATATTTCCGTGGCACTTGGGGGACACTCTCGGACAGGAATGACCCCGGTAAGGACTCCAGCGGGAACCTGTTCATGTACCCCTCCGGCCGGAGCATGGCCACCGGTACCGGAATGGACCGGCCCTTCATTGAGGCGGGATTCGGAATAGAAAACATTTTCAAGCTGATGTCCATCAGCTATTTTCGCAGGATGACATACAGAAACACCCCGGATGTCGATCTCCAGGGTGTAAGGATAGCGGTTCACCTGCAATACTAGAATCTGAAATCAGCTCCGGTATATTGCACCTTGAACCTCTTTTTCTTGTTGTTCCTTCTTATTATCCTCTCCCTCTGCTTAAGGACCCTCTTTTCCTTCTCTGAGAAGAAGATTGAAGAGAGCTGGTAGTTTCCGGCCCTGCCTCTGACATAATCCTCAAACTTCTGTTCCAGGACTTCCCGGTCCTCGAGGAACCATCTGTTCTTGACTATTGTCTGCTCTATCTTCTGGATATTGGATACGAACATCACGGAATCGACAGGCGAGAACGACAATGCACAGACATAGACATCGGTCTGTCTGGCTCTTTTGTCCTGCTTGTCATTACGCATGGACTCAACGTCTTTCCTTGATTTGGTGAGACCTTCACCCGGCTGCAGGACCGGACTCTGGGTCCTGTCTGGAGTCTGGGCGAAACCGGCAGCCGATACGGCCAGCGTCAACAGAAAAGTCAAAAACAAGTTCCTGGTTCGCATGGCATCCGGTCATCCGAGATATGATTTGAGGAGCTTGCTGCGGGAATTCTGGCGCAGTCGGCGGATTGCCTTCTCCTTTATCTGACGTACCCGCTCACGTGTGAGACCGAACTTGTCCCCGATCTCTTCAAGGGTCATCTCCCTGCAACCGATTCCGAAGAACATCCTGATAATGTCCTTTTCACGGTCTGTCAGAGTGGAAAGCGCCCTGTCTATCTCCTTTGAAAGGGATTCATTGACAAGCGTCCTGTCAGCCATGGGGGAATCGTCATTGACCAGGACATCCAGAAGACTGTTGTCCTCACCATCCACGAAGGGAGCATCCACAGAGATGTGGCGTCCGGACACCTTCAGGGTGTCGGCAATCTTCTCGACAGGTATGTCAAGGACCTCTGCCAGTTCCTCCGGTGACGGACGACGCTCATTGTCCTGCTCGAATTTCGACAAGGCCTTGCTTATCTTGTTCAGCGAACCCACCTGATTGAGAGGCAGACGCACGATACGCGCCTGTTCAGCCAAAGCCTGAAGGATGGACTGACGTATCCACCATACGGCATAGCTGATGAACTTGAAGCCTCTGGTCTCATCAAATTTCTCAGCTGCCTTGATGAGGCCGAGATTACCCTCGTTGATCAGATCGGGAAGACTCAAACCTTGATTCTGATACTGTTTGGAGACAGATACCACAAAACGCAGATTGGCACGGGTCAGTTTCTCAAGAGCGGCCCTGTCACCCTTGCGGATTCGCTGAGCGAGTTCGACCTCCTCCTCGACAGTGATAAGCTCCTCACGACCAATCTCCTGGAGATACTTGTCCAATGATGCGCTTTCACGGTTCGTTATGCTCTTTGTGATTTTTAATTGCCTCATTATTCAGTAGATAGTGAATTGTTTCCTTTTTGTGACATCCGCTCGGCCAGTCCGGATTCGGGCGAATTGGGTGCAAAGATAGGAATAATAAAATATAATATCAAGTTTTTTAATACAAATTGATTGGAGCGGACATGCCGCCCCAACCAATCATCACTGATCATGTTCCTGAACCGTCATTCCTCAAGGCTTACGGCATAATTCGCCCTGCGTCCCGAAGGATAGATACCGGTTATGAAAAGCACCTGGTCCGGTGACTTCACAGCCTCGTTATAAGCCTGTTCGATATCGTCCTGGCTCTTGATCTGGCGGTTATTGATCTTCAGTATTATGAATCCACGCTGTATTCCGCTCTTTCTCAGAAGCCCATCCTTCAATCCGCTGACCTGCATTCCGTAACCGATGTTCAGAGTGCGGCGGGTCTGTTCGGGAACCTCCTTGAAAGCGGCTCCGAGCGCATCGAAATCGGATTTCTTCACCACATCGGTATTGCCTTTGAAATTCTTGAGCTCCACATCAATCTTCCTCGTCTTCTTGTCACGGAGAATGGTTACCTCTACCTTGTCACCGGGGCTGAACTGGACGATTGTCTCCTGAAGCTCTGTCATGGTCTTAACCTTCTTGCCGTTGATGGCAGTGATTATGTCACCCTCTTTCAGGCCGGCAGCCAGTGCACCGCCGCCATCGGACACCTCACTCACATAGACTCCGTCAAGAGTCCCGAAATCCTTGTCCTTGTTCTCATCAAGCTGGCGCATGGAGGCGACATCGCCACCCATTATTCCAAGTATGGCGCGTTGCACTGATCCGAACTCCTTAAGGTCAGTCACCACCTTCTTGACTATTGTGGTTGGAATGGCGAATCCGTAGCCGGCATACGTCCCGGTAGGAGACTCAAGGGCGGAGTTGATGCCTACAAGCTCGCCTTTGACATTTACCAAGGCGCCACCGCTGTTACCCATATTGATGGCGGCGTCGGTCTGTATGAACGACTCTATGCTCTCGCTGCCCTCGTAGATACCTATCTTCCTGGCCTTGGCGCTCACCACACCGGCAGTCACGCTTGAGGTAAGATTGAAGGGGTTACCTACTGCCAGAACCCATTCACCGAGTTTCAGTTCATCTGAATTACCCATAGGGATTACAGGGAACTCGTCACCGTCAATCTTAATGAGGGCAAGGTCAGTGTTCTCGTCCTTGCCGATGAGAGTGGCGGAGAACACACGGCTGTCATTCAGAGTGACCTCTATCTCGTCCGCCTTGTCGATGACATGGTTGTTGGTGACGATATATCCGTCTTTTGACAGAATAACTCCGGAACCATAGCCCACCTGGGGACGACTCTGGATCTGGCGCTGACGCGGCTGTCCGCCGAAACCGAAGAAATACTCGAAGATATCAGGCATCTCCTGGATAGTCTGGGTACGGCCGTTTACCGTAGCCTTGATATGAACCACCCCATGAACCGTCATTTCCGCCGCCTCGGTGAGATCGACAGGCTGGTTCCTTGAGGCAGGTGACATGGAAAGGCTGCTTGCCGACGAATACGGCACAGGGGATTGCGTTACATATACGTGATCCGTAGTCTTGTTCTTACTGTTGACAATGTATGTTGTCACACCTGCTGCGGCAGCGCAGCATCCTATTAACAATAGCGAATATAACGCCGTTCTAATTGTCTTTTTCATAATCTATTCTCAATTTTTGGTTAATTATTCGGTTTTGTTTAACATTTCCACATTCAAATATAATCAAGAAAAATGCCAATGTTATATTGCGATATGCATTATTCCCAATAATTAACCTTTCAGGGTGTCATTTAACAAATAATCACCAATCGGTCATTCCTGACTGTAGCAGAATATGTCATCAAGTGACAACATGACAACAGGTCCGAGTGACTTGAGGAACTCCTGGTCAAGGTCATCCGGATCACCCAGAATGGCGTAAACGTATTTGCGGTCCTTGATCCATTTCTTCTGGAATTCCAGCAGGGAATTCATGTCCTGAGAGGGAAGATTCTCGAAAACCTGTCTGTCGAGAGGTTCGTCCAACCCCATGTAACGTGCGGACAAATAGCTGCTCAGCAATCCCATACCGGTGATTCTCTTGGTCCGTAAGGTCGATTCGACGGATTTCCTGGCAATCTCAAACGACTTTTCGGATTGCGGCATGTCATTGATGATCTGGTCAAACGCCTCCACGGCAGCCTTCAGCTTGTCATTCTGGGAGCCGATCCTGGCATAGAAACTGTACGTGTCATCCTTGTATGAGGGACGGTTCATGACAGCACCGGCACTATAGGCAAGCGCCCTGGCCTCACGCATCTCCTGGAAAACCACAGTGTTCATTCCTCCTCCGAAATATTCGTTGAACAGCTGGAGTCCGGCCATGTCATCGATGGAGAACTTCTCGCCACGGTCGGAATACTGGATGTAGTTGAACTGGCGTGAATCATAAGGTGCCAAATAAACGGCAGGTTCGGTAACGATCTGTTTTACGGTGAACTTCCTGGTAAGAGGTGCCGGTTTGTCAGAAGCCTTGTGATGTCCTGCCATGATCTTCTTCACCTCCTTCTCATCCTGAGGACCGTAATAGAGAATCCTATGGGACTTGGTAAGGACATCCTTCACAAGTCCTAGCAGTTCTTCCGACGTCATTGACATCAGACGGTCATCGGAAAGGGTTATGGACCTGACGTATTCAGGACCATAGATGACATAATCCTGGAGTGCCCTCCAGCAGCCGTTCTGGTTGGTCTTGGACATCTGACGGGTCATGAGATAATCGGCCTTCAGGTTTGCAAGTATCTCCTCGTCAGGGATGGCATTCATTATAAGGTCCTCCACTATATCGACCATATCACCGAGATTCTCGCTCAGACCGCTCACGGAGTATGTAAGCATGTTGTCACCGACGGAGAAACTGTGGCTTCCGGCAATCTTGTATTCCGCCAAGCCTATCTCCTCAACGGTACGTGACGGGGTACCCAGATAATCAAGATATGAGAAAGCCATATCAAGAGCCGGATTGTAGCTGTTACCCATGTCAAACTGGAACTGGACTGTCGCTATGTCGTTACGCTTGTTCCTGGTGTATAGCAACTCTATGCCGTCTCTGATATCCGACACCGAGATATCCTTGTCGAAATTGACGAAAGAGGGCTCTATGGGTTTGACCTGTGCCGATGATATCTCCTGCAGGAACGCGCTCTGCATGTCACGGTTGGTGGCAATGGGAGTAATCTCGGGAGCGACAATCTTGTTGCTCCTCGGGTTCTCGCCGAGATGCTTGTATGCCACGACGTATGAATTGTCACTCAGATACTTAGAGGCCCAGGCCATGACATCGGCCTTGGTGACCTTCTCCAGACGGTCGAGCAGCGTTATCTCATCGGCCCAGTCAGTACGGTTGATGAACGAATTTACATACTGCATGGCGCGGCTGCGGTTTGACTCCAGCGAACGCATTCTGGAGAGTTTGAAATTGGCGACTGCCGCCTTGATCAGTTCCTCGTCAAAATCGCCTGTCCTGAGCCTGGCTATTTCCTGAAGTCCGAGATCCTTGACCTCCTCAAGAGTCTGCCCGTCCTTGGGATACCCCATGAAGAGGAAATCATTGTAGTCGGTCCTGTCATATTGCTGCACCATAGCCGCAAGAACCTTCTGCTGCTGCATAAGGTCAATATCCAGAAGTCCGCACTTGCCGTTGTTCAGGATAGAGATCACTATGCTCTGTATGTCACGGTCAAGGGAGTTTTCCTTTTCACCAGGGCAGCGCCATCCCATGAGCACGAATTCTGATTCCGTTCCATACACGTGTCTCACCACAGGTTCCGTGATGGGGTCTTCCTCCTTATATGTGAAGACCGGAATATCCGGATTAGGTTCCCAGGAACCGAAATATTTCTCGATTGTCTTGACGAAACTGTCGGGATCGAAGTCACCGGAGACGCAGATGGCAATGTTGTTAGGGACATACATCAGCTCCTTCTGCCTCTTGATGGCGGTGATGGACGGGTTCTTCAGGTGTTCCTGTGTGCCTATCACCTGCTGCAATCCGTATGGATGATTCTTGTAGAGGACAGAATCGATAGCGTAGATGGCATTCTCGGAATCCTCATTCAGATACATGTTGTACTCCTCATAGACAGCCTCCAGCTCGGTATGGAATCCGCGTATCACCATGTTGCGGAAACGGTCGGCCTGGATCCTGGCCCAATTGTCGATCTGATTGGACGGAATGTCCTCGGTATAGCATGTGACATCGGTCGATGTGAACGCGTTGGTTCCCTGAGCACCTATCACCGCCATCAGCTTGTCGTACTCATTGGGAATGGATATGAGTGACGCGGCATAGCTGAGAGAGTCTATCTGATGGTATATGGCCTTGCGCTCCTCGGGATCCGTCTTGGTCCGATATACATTGTACAGGTTCTCGATCTTGTCAAGCAGAGGTTTCTCGGCCGCATAATCCGATGTTCCGAAACTTTCGGACCCTTTGAACATGATATGTTCCAGATAGTGTGCCAGTCCGGTGTTGTCAGCCGGGTCATTCTTTCCTCCGTTCCTGACAGCTATCAGTGTCTGGAGGCGGGGTTCCTCCTTATTGACTGTCATATAGACTTTCAGTCCGTTCTTAAGCGTATATATCTTCGTGTTCATGGGGTCACCCTTGAATGTCTCATACTTTTTCGAACACGAAACAATACCGGCTATCATCACGATGGCCAGCAAGTGATAACTAAGTCTTTTCATCTTCTATGTTTCAAATAATAAAAACGTTAATCTTCGGGTAGGAACATCGGGTCCCACGAGGGGAGCATGACGGGTTTCTTCTTGAGGAGGTCCAGGACGTCGGCCGGAACATACTTCTTCTCCACGACCAGACGGAACATATACTCATTGAACCACTCGTCAGTCATTATCAGGTTCCCCTTGTATCCGGAAGAGGCTCCCCAACTGTTCTCAACCATCCATTTCCTGGGTGCGCCCTCATCATCGAGATCCACCGCTATCAGTGTCATGGCATGTGACGACGCGCTGGCATAAGTCTGGATGCGCTGTTTCTTGTCCATGGAGAAATCCGTGCCGAAGAGTGAACTGTAATCCATGTTGGCCAGGTCAAGGGTTCCCTTGGAAGAATCCAGGAACTTGCGTACATCACAGGAGAAATACATGGCGGTAGTGTCCTTGATGGAGGATATGGCCATCTCCTTGATACGTTCTATAGGCAGGTTCACATACACCCAGTTGTCGCCGTCATAGACATGGCGGTCATACTCTATCTCGTATGTCTTGTAATACTCCCTTGTCGGATCGTTCATCACCATCACGTAGTTGTTTTCCAGGTCCGCTCCCACAAATTCGCTGTAGAACTCCTTGGGAGTGTACCTCTTACGGCTGACGAACTTGCCCTTGCCGTCATACCGAGTCCATTCGAAGTCGGTCGGGGGGATACCTAAGCATTTGACAAGTATGGAATAAATGTCTGTCAGCATCTCCACCTTGCGTGCCGATGCTTCGGAAGGCTTGAGTTCCCTGAGTTCAAGTCCGTACTGACGCAACTTGTTGGAAAGAATCGAGCGCATCTCGCTGGTACTGTTGCTCTGATAAGTCTCAGGCATCACCTCTTTCGGGACTACGCCGTATTTCATGATAAGGTTTGAGACACCTGTAAACTGTCCCCCGTCACCTATCGGGTTCTTGAAGAGCCAGTCAACTTTCCTGTCATCGAAATCCAGGTTGCGGGTATCGATGACGGCCTGCAGGAAAAGGTTGGATTTCTCAAGCAGGTCATAGAATGAAACATAGTTCTGGCTGAACTCGAACTCCCCGAGGTCATATTCCTGTATCATACGGGCCCTGAGCACGTTCAATCCCGTGAAGAGCCAGCAACGTCCTGAAGATCGCTGGTCAGTAATACCCTTAGTGGGGACACGGTAGGAGAAATGCGTGTCTATCATCGAAGTGTTGTCGGCATTGACGGCAAGCAGGGCAATGGACTGGCCTGCCAGAGCATTGCGGACTGCCTTTTCGGCCGGAGTGTCCTTGTAACCTTCACGGATCCGCGACAGCATGGATTCACTGATTCCACCGTTCCTGTCCTGGGAACAGATACAGGGACATACCGCCGATATCGCGATCAGAGCGAAAAAAGTTCTTAATAATTTCATATCATAAAGTTATATTATTCATCATTCAAACGGCAAAATTAGTGCATGCATCGGAATTGGCAAAAAAGAATTGCATTATCTTTGCAATCCCGAAGCTGACCGGTCTGTCGCTGTCCCATGGGGCCAGAGGAAAGTCCGGGCAACATAGAGCATTCCACTTCCTAACGGGAAGCAGCCGGCAACGGCTGAGCAGCGCAGAAGAAAACAACCGCCGTCCCGGACGGCAAGGGTGAGAAGGCGGGGTAAGAGCCCACCAGGCCCGTGGTGACACAGGTGCTGTGTGCCTTGGAAGTTGCAAGTTCATGTAAACCGGCGTCAGAGGGCTGCTCGCCCGAGCCGGAGGGTAGAACGCGCGTGGCGTACGCCACGGAGCCTGCCGGTGACGGCGGGTCAAGATTAATGACAGACAGTGAGGTCTTGCATCTCATTACAGAACCCGGCTTACAGGTCAGCTTTTTTTATTTTGAATCTGTATGAAAAGGATAAGATGCCCTAAATGCAATCATTACAACACCTTTGACGAGACTATCTACAAGAACGGACAGTCTCTGGTCTTCGAGTGCAGCAATTGCCGCCGTCAGTTCAGGATCAAGATAGGAACCAATGCGCTGACGTCCACCCGCAAGGATGCCGCCCAGGCCAAAGAGATCCCGGATACGGGGTTCGGTTCAGTTGAAGTGATAGAGAACGTCTTCGCCTACCGGCAGACTTTTGCCTTGATTGAGGGCGACAATGTCATCGGCCGTTACAATCCGGGCGATGACATTACCATTCCTATCGACACGACAGACCGCAGTATGGACCGCCGTCACTGCGTAATCAATGTAAGGAAGGAACCTTCGGGAGAAATCTCTTACACCCTGCGTGACTATCCGAGTCTGACAGGCACGTTCCTGTCCAACCGGATTCTCGGAGACAAGGAACGTGCCAGGATTGAGGACGGTGCAGTCATCACCATAGGCGCCACCACCCTGATTCTTATCGGGCACTGAAACGGAAGGGATCAGCTTTTAGGCTGGTCCGGTTCAAGGATGCACACCTTATAGGAGAAGGTCTCGTTGGGGTTGGTGTAGTTCTTGAAATCCTCCCACTCTATTATCAGGGTAAGATTCCCCTTCTCCACATCAAAACGCAGGTTCTGCATCAGGATACGGCTGTTCTCGTTTATTACGGGATAGACATACGGAAGGATATTGTCACGCCCATCGGAATCGACCATATAGACCAGGACCGCGCCCTTCTCAAGGACATTGTCGTTGATCTCAGGGAAAGAGAATGACTGATAGACGTAGAAACCGGGCTTTCCTTCCACACCTTCGGTCTGCCACTTGCTGCCCTGAGCCTCAATGTAGTCAGTGAACATCTGGATTCCGGGACGTACAATCTCGTATGTATCGTAGTAATTGTTGTAGGTGGGATAGGAATCTCCACATCCGCACAGCATCATGGCGATGCAGACAACGGCGGATAACATGATCTTTCTCATAGCGGTATTTTTTTTATTGTTTGACACATCAGACCTGTTCCGGTGCAAGACCGTCCCTGTCTATCTTAATGACATAAAAAAACGGAAAAAGTTAAAAAAGAGGGCCGGAATAATTTCGGCCCCGTCATCATCTTTCATCAAGTCCCTGCAACGCAGTGCTTGACTTCCTGTTTCTGGACACGCGTATATTGAGCGGCATGGAGACCTTGTACCTTACCGGAGTCCCGTTCTTGGTGGCGGGAGTCCAACGGGGCATAGCCTTCAGAAGTCTCAGGACCTCCTCGTCAATCGAATAGTCAAGTCCCTTCAGTATATTGACATACGAGACATCACCTGACTTTTCAATGGTAAACTCAACTTCCATCTTTCCGCTGACAGTCCGCTTGGCGGCATCGTCCGGATAGACGAAATTGTCATCGATATACTTTCTCATGGCAGCCATCCCTCCCCGGAACTCCGGCTGGGTAATGATTATTTCACCGTTCTCGGGCGAGACCACCTTGATGGTATCGGCTGCCTTGGATTCACTCATGGTCAAGGAAAGGA
The DNA here is from genome assembly GCA_017612875.1 of Bacteroidaceae bacterium. GTDB lineage: Bacteria > Bacteroidota > Bacteroidia > Bacteroidales > Bacteroidaceae > Colenecus. The sequence goes on from JAGAEZ010000056.1 coordinate 12,597, forward strand.
ACATCACTCCTGTGGCAACGATCAATCTTTTAATAAACAAAGTCTTCATAATCAATTCCTGTTTCGTTCGCAAAGATAGGGCAAAAAACAGCATCAGAATCCTCCGGTTGCGTTTGTCCTACACTTTTTATAATTATTTTATCCTGTTGTTAAGTCCGGTCGTCCGCTTTAACAACTTTTTGATAATCGGCGGCCTTATCAGACAGGATCCGATGCAAAGTTCGCCCCCGGTCCTGTACAAAACAAGAAAAAAGCGTTGCAAAAACGTTGCAAGTTGTGTTTTCCTAAAAACCGACCCGGATTCTCAGCGCTTTTCCAGAAGCGTCACGACCTCCACGTGCTGGGTGTGCGGGAACATATCGACCGGCTGGACTGCCGTAACGCGGTATCCGCAGTCAAGCAGAGCCACGTCACGGGCCTGGGTCGCTGGATTGCAGCTTACATAGACAATCCTTTCCGGGGCGGCCGACAGGATGACGTCAATGACATCCTTGTGCATTCCGGCTCTGGGAGGATCGGTGATGATGACATCAGGCGCACCGTGCTCTGCTATGAAATCCGCATTCAGCACATCCTTCATGTCACCGGCATAAAATGCGGCATTACCTATACCGTTCAGCGCAGCATTCACCCTGGCATCCTCAATCGCTTCCGGGACATACTCTATTCCTATCACCTTCCCTGCCCTTGACGCGACGAAAAGGGCTATGGTCCCTGTACCTGTATATAGGTCATAGACCACATCGTCCTTGCCAAGCCCGGCAAAATCGCGGACCACGGAATACAGACGGTACGCCTGTCTGCTGTTGGTCTGGAAGAATGACTTGGGGCCGATCTTGAATCTCAGGTCCTCCATGGTTTCGTATATGAACCCCTCACCCCGGAACACATGCACATCCAGATCGCCGAAAGTGTCGTTGCACTTGTTATTGATGACATACAGCAGCGACGTGATCTCCGGAAAACTGTCTGAAAGATACTGCATCAGTCCCATGAACAGCCCATTCTCGGCGGGAGTCACGATTTTGGCCTGCACGAGAACCATTATCTGGCCTGTCGTGACCAGCCGGACCATCATGTCACGCAACACTCCCTCCTGGGAACGCAGATTAATGAAAGGTATATCGTGCTCCACTGCATACTCGTAGGCAGAGTTGCGGATACGGTCAGAAATCCCGTCCTGAAGCCAGCACTCCCCGATGTGAAGCACCTTGTCGAAAGCCCCCGGTATATGGAAGCCAAGTCCTGGCTGTTTTCTGGGAGCATCGCTTTCAGGACTGTCCAGTTCCGCAAGTTCATCCGGGGTGAGCCATCGCATGTTGCTGAACGAATACTCCAGCTTGTTCCGGTAGCGGACAGTCTCCTCAGACCCGAGGATGGGACTTATTTCAGGCAAGTCAACCTTGGCTATCCGGGTAAGGCTGTCAATCACCTGCTGCTGCTTGTAACGCAGCTGCTCCTGATATGGAAGGTTCTGCCACTTGCAACCGCCGCATGTTCCGAAATGCCGGCAGAAAGGCACGGCACGGACATCGGAGAGTCTGCGGATATTTACAGCCACCGCCTCGGCATAACTGTGTTTCCTCTTAAGTATCTTGAGGTCAACCACATCACCCGGAACCACAAACGGCACAAAAACCACAAGGTCATCGACTCTTGCAATCGCCTTCCCCTCTGCCGCCACTCCGGATATGGTCACATTCCCGATTACAGGCTGCTGATGTCTCTTCCTTGACATATCGGTTTGGTTTTGGTTTGCAAAGGTAGTCAAAGTAATTTCAAAATAATACACCTATTTAAAAATAAAAGAGTACCTTTGCACCCGCAAAAAAGAGAAATAAGACAGAAAAAACTTCTTCCGACACAAACAACATAACATATTCAACTATTTATGAGCGAAAAAAGAGTTTACAAGTTCGGAAACGGACAAGCTGAGGGAAATGCCCAAATGCGCAATCTGCTGGGTGGCAAAGGTGCCAACCTGGCTGAGATGAACCTGCTTGGTGTTCCGGTACCTCCGGGTTTCACCATCACCACCGATGTTTGCAACGAGTATTATCAGATCGGTCGCGACAAGGTTGTGGCTATTCTGAAGGACGATGTGGAGGAAGCCATACGCCACATTGAGAAACTGATGAATTCCAAGTTCGGTGATGTGGAGAATCCTCTGCTGGTTTCAGTACGTTCCGGTGCCCGCGCTTCCATGCCGGGTATGATGGACACCATTCTGAACCTTGGACTCAACGACGAGGTTGTCGAAGGACTGTCCCTGAAGACAAACAACCCCCACTTCGCATGGGACAGCTACCGCCGTTTCGTACAGATGTACGGTGACGTGGTTCTGGGCATGAAGCCCGTCAGCAAGACCGACGTAGATCCTTTCGAGGCCATAATCGAGAAGGTCAAGGAGGAGAGCGGCGTGATTCTGGACAAGGACCTGAGCGTGGACGACCTCAAGAAACTGGTCAAGCTGTTCAAGGCCGCCGTCAAGGAGCGCACCGGTCAGGACTTCCCCACCAGTGCCATGGATCAGCTCTGGGGCGCCATCTGCGCTGTGTTCGGTTCATGGAACAACGAGCGCGCTATCCTGTACCGTAAGATGGAAGGAATACCCGATGAGTGGGGTACTGCTGTATCAGTTATGGCTATGGTATTCGGTAACATGGGTGACACATCAGCTACAGGCGTATGCTTCAGCCGTGACGCCGCTACCGGAGAGAACCTGTTCAACGGTGAGTATCTGGTTAACGCACAGGGTGAGGACGTAGTTGCAGGTATCCGCACTCCGCAGCAGATCACCATCGAAGGTTCAAAGCGTTGGGCTGCCCTGGCAGGCGTATCTGAGGAGGAGCGCAAGGCCAAGTATCCTTCAATGGAAGAGGCTATGCCCGCTATCTATAAGGAGCTTGATGCCCTGCAGACAAAGCTCGAGAACCACTATCACGATATGCAGGATATGGAGTTCACCGTTCAGGAGGGCAAGCTTTGGTTCCTCCAGACACGTAACGGTAAGCG
>JAGAEZ010000057.1 GCA_017612875.1 Bacteroidaceae bacterium
AAAACGGTTGCTCTACCACCTGACGCTCTTCCTGAGCGGTGCCATTGCAGGCAGTGCCGTATGGTTCATCGGCTTGCAACATTACATCATCCATGCCTTCTGCCCATATTGCATGACCGCCCATATTCTCGGCATCATCCTCGCAATACTCTGCATCGTCTTCTGTTCAAGGAGGAAAGCCGGGAAGCGCGTCCTGCACATTCTGCTTGGTGTCATGACAGCCGCCTTGGTAGCAGCCGTCCAGCTGCTCACCACCCCGAGGAGCCTGGCCGAACGGGGGTTCATCGAAGAACAGCTCCAGCTGCCCGACCCTTCGGAAATGCCGGTGACAGGCAACCCCGACGCCAAGCATAAGATAACCCTGCTCTTTGACTGGCAATGCTCCCACTGCCGCAAGCTTCACCTCATGCTTCAGGAGACAGCAAGCCTCATGAATGACAGCGTAGCGTTCGTCTGCTGCCCGGTAGCCCTGAGCCAGGAGTGCAATCCCTACATCCCTCCAGGCCCCGACTCCTTCCAAGGATCATGTGACCTGCTCCGGATAGGAATGGCACTCTGGAACACTGACCGCGAGGCGTTCAGGCAGTATGAGGAGTGGTATTTCAGCGCTGACCCGAAGAAAGGCTGGTATCCCCCGTCCCCTGAACAGGCCATGCGGAAAGCCGCCGCCCTGACCGGAGACTCCCGGATGGAATCAGCATTGGAGAGCGACAGCATAGACATATACATCTCCCTGATAACGGAACTCTTCGGCAGGACCTCGATAAGCGGTCTCGGAGCCATTCCCCGCCTCATCTACAACGGCCAGGTCATGATTCCCGATGCCGACACTCCCGCCGGTCTGGCCGACCTTATAGTTTCTATGATTCAGTAGAAACGATCAATAAACATTATTTGGAATCACAATTATCCGGAAGCTGAACACCGTGCTCCTGCCCGGCTCTATGCGGTTCATGTAGTCACGACCGGCTATGTCACCTGTGTAGCCATCAGTGTCACACCGGCCCATCCACGGCTCTATGCACACAAACGGGGCATTCCTTGATGGTGGTGACCAGAGGCCCCAAACAGGTGCGTCCTGTGTCTCTACCGCAATGTACGGGTTACAATCCTTGTCATAAAGAATTACCTGATCTATCTGGTGTTCCTCGAGCACAAGGGCGTCATTGGCAAACAGTCCTGGAGTGATGGGGAGCATCGCATCAGAATCAAGTTCCAGCATACCGGCCTGGTCACTGCGATAGCCTTCGGGGGTAAGCTGTCCCACTATCAGCCGGCTGACGGGCTCTTCGGCCTGAGTCAGACGGAAATAGCCGTGGATGAAATCCTCCTTGCTGAAATCGCGGTAGTTGAATCCGGGATGGGCCCCAATCTGGAAATACATAGGTTCCGTGCCGGGATTCTTGATGCGCCACTCCACATTCAGGACGTTTTCCTCAAGCCTGTATGCAGCCTCAATCCGGAACGGATACGGATAGACCTTCAGGGTTCCGGAATCAGATTCCAGGGCAAGCGTCACACTCTCGCCGTCATGGCACAGTACCTTGAAATCCAGGTCACGTGCAAAACCGTGCTGAGGCAGGCGGAAAGTCATGTCACCCACTCGGTACTCCCCGTTCCACACCTTGCCCACTATCGGGAAGAGCATCGGTGCATGACGGCCCCAATACTCCTTGTCGGCACTCCATATCAGTTCCTCTCCACTGTCCCGCTTCTTCAGGCTGGACAGTTCGGCTCCGTGCAGTTCTATCACGGCGCTCAGTATCCCATTCCCTATAATCATAACTATGCTTCTCTTTATCAGGATTCCAACAGGAAGGCAATCTCATCGCCTCTGCCCAGGCGTCCGTTCACCACACTCACAATCGTGACGGTGGCCTGCACGCATAGCTTAAGGTCCTGTTTGCGGTATATATCCTGCTCAAATATGAATCTGGCCCCCTCGCGGCGCAGGTTAAGACAAGACAGGAACTCCTCCTGTCCGTGCAGGGGGTTCCTGTACTTTATGTTAATCTCCGAGACCATTGCGTCAATGCCCTGTTCGTGCCACTGCCGGAACGACTGTCCACGGCTCTGCAGCCACTTGTGGCGGGTATATTCCAGATAGTGCTGATAGTTGGCGTTGTTCACCACGCCCTGCACATCGCATTCATAGTCACGGGTCTCGAGTACGGTTGTAAACAGATATTCTTTCATAGCGACGTAAAGATAGCGGTTTTTCCAATCCTAATCAGTATTTTTGCCGCTCAACGGCAAGAGAAAGATTTCATGGAGAGTTTCCTGCAGATAGACGGATTGTGCAAGTCATTCGGTGACAGGGTGATTTTCGATGACCTCTCGCTCAACATCAACCAAGGCGAGAAGGTGGGTCTGATAGCCCGTAACGGACAGGGCAAGAGCACTCTCCTGGACGTGATAGCCGGCCTTGCGGATTACCGCAGCGGCACAATCACCTTCCGTCGCGGCATCAGGACCGCCTATCTGGTGCAGACGCCCTCATTCCCTAAGGACTCAACCGTACTGAACGCCTGCTGTCCATCAGCCGATGACGAGAAACTGCTCAAGGCCCGCCAGCTGCTCACTAAACTGGGCGTATCCGGTTTTGACACGCCGATATCCGAACTGTCCGGTGGCCAGGCCAAGCGTGTTGCACTCGCACAGGTGCTTATGACTGAGCCCGATTTCCTGATACTCGACGAGCCTACCAACCATCTTGACGTGGCTGTTACCGAGTGGTTGGAGGACTATCTCTCAGCCAGCCGCCTTACGCTGCTTATGGTCACCCATGACCGCTACCTGCTTGACCGCGTCTGCAACCGAATCATAGAGATTGACGATTTCCGGGCATACTCATACTCTGGTAATTACAGCTACTATTTAGAGAAACGGCAGGAGCGCATGGATGCCGAATCCTCCCAGCGGGAAAGCGACCTGAACCTCTACCGCCGCGAACTGGACTGGATGCGCCGTATGCCCTGTGCACGCGGGGGCAAGGCCCGATACCGCAAGGAATCGTTCCACAAGCTTGAAGAGCGTCTGCAGCACCGTCGTGACGAACAGAACCTGACGCTCGACGTGAAGGCGTCATACATCGGCAAGAAGATATTCGACATAGAGCACCTGAGCAAGTCTTTCGGGGACAAGGTCATAATGAAGGACTTCAGCTACGTGTTCAGCCGATACGAGAAATTAGGCATAATAGGTGAGAACGGCGTGGGCAAATCCACCTTCATCAAACTGCTTATTGGCATTGAAAAGCCCGACAGCGGGATTATCTCGCGAGGGGCGACCCTCAAGATAGGCTACTACTCCCAGGAAGGTCTCTCCTTCCCTGAAGATGCGAAAGTGATAGATGTAGTAACCGCCATAGCCGACCATATCATGCTCGATGACGGCCGCCGGATGTCGGCAGGCCAGTTCCTGCAGAAGTTCCTCTTCCCGCCCAAGACACAGTACAGCTACGTGAGTAAGCTGAGCGGAGGCGAGCGCCGCAGGCTCTACCTGTGCACCATCCTGATGCAGAGCCCCAACTTCCTTATCCTGGACGAGCCAACAAATGACCTGGACATCATGACGCTCCAGGTCCTTGAAGAATACCTGGCACAGTTCAAGGGATGTCTGATTGCGGTCTCGCATGACCGCTATTTCATGGACAAGATAGCCAGACACCTGCTGGTTTTCGAGGGAGACGGCCGCATCACCGACTTCCCGTCATCCTACAGCGACTACATGGAGTGGAAAGTCCTCAGGGAGGATAAGGAGAAGGCGCAAAGCGCGCGCAGCCCCAAAAGCCATCAGGATGACAAGGATGACAGCCAAAAGCAAAGCCAAAACGCGCGAAGCGCCAGACTCACCTTCAGGGAGAAGCGTGAAATGGAGCAGATAGAGGCTGAACTCCAGCAGTTAGAGCAGGAAAAAGCCGCCATTGAGCAAGAACTCAACAGCGGCACTCTTCCGTATGACCTGCTCCGGGCCAAATCAGCCCGTATAGGTGAAATCATCGAAAGGACCGACATCATAACCATGCGCTGGCTCGAACTCAGCGAGAAGGCCTGACGCCAGTGTCCCGACTATCTTTTGTACATCCAGAATGTCAGTCCGGCAGTGGAGCAGTACGCCTCCTTGCCGTCATCCGAAACGACAAGCCTTATATTGCTTACAGGGGCATAGTTGTGCATAGGATCACCCTGCTCGAAATACCATGGCTGCTTCAACTGGAAGGTCTGGGGATTCATGTTAGCGACACCGTCATCAACATACTGGCCATGCACTTCAGGATCGTATGAACCGGGGGCACCGTATGCACTCCAGCCAAAGCTGTCGCCATAACGGTAAATGCCCTGCCAGAATGCCGGACTGTCATATTTGAACGAGCCGTTCTCATGGGTATAGGTTCCACGTACATGGAAACCCCATGCAAGGACATACAGGTCCGCCACGTTATTGTCCACTACCAGGGAAATCCAGTAGTCGTTGTAAACGCTGTTCTCATCAGCCGGCTTCACCCCGTCATGCGGTGCATCCCACCTGCCGTTACCCAGTTTGCCGGACTTGACAGTGACACCGTCCTTGAAGAAAAGCTGGAAACCGCGCTGTTTTGAATCACCGTCAATGAACACGAGGGCAGTATTGTCACCCAGAAGCTTGGGTTCGACTTCATAGGCTTCCTCCCCCTCAGGAGTGAACTTCATTTTGCCGGCAGTCAGGGAGCAAACGCCTTTAAACATGACATTGCCTACAGTGGAGGTAAACGATCCGTTCTCCTCAATCTTGAGGGTTACGTCGGAATCTTTCCACGTGCCGACATAGTCTTTGAGACTCATGGATTCATCTTCTTTCTCATCGTCCTTGTTACAGGATGTGAATCCGAAAGAGACAGCTGCCAGAACAGCCAGAATAGTTAGTGTCCGTTTCATT
>JAGAEZ010000058.1 GCA_017612875.1 Bacteroidaceae bacterium
GTAACCAACGCCATCAAGATAATGAAGGTCTCTCATGCCGATGCCCTCAAGCTGGAGGGTGGTGAGGAGATCCTGCCTTCGGTCCGTCATATAATCGACGCAGGCATTCCCGTTATGGGACATCTGGGTCTTACCCCCCAATCCATCAATAAATTCGGCACATACGCCGTACGCGCCAAGGAGGAGGCCGAGGCTGCCAAACTCATTTCCGACGCACACAAGCTGGAGGAGGTAGGCTGCTTCTCGATCGTGCTGGAGAAGATTCCCGCGACTCTGGCTGAGCGCGTGGCAAAGGAGGTGTCAATACCTATTATCGGAATAGGTGCCGGCGGCGGTGTTGACGGTCAGGTGCTTGTCTGTGCCGATATGCTGGGCATGAACAACGATTTCAGCCCCCGTTTCCTGCGTCGCTACGCCAACCTGTTCGAGACAATCACCGACGCCGTAGGCCACTACGTCGAAGATGTCAAGAATCAGGACTTCCCTAACGAGAAGGAACAGTATTAAAGGAAAAAAAGGAGGTATAGTCTCGGAAACTACGCGCTTCGCGCTATCCCATTGTCCATTGGCCAATGGGATTTCCTTTTTTTATTTTTGCTATCACAAAAAGTTTAGGGTCCCTCCCTAACGCGCCGAGGGTGGCGACGGTTTCCGAGACCATACCTCCCGTTTTTTCGCTCGCTTGGGATCCTTTTTACTTCGTTTTAGGCTTTCTGAAGAATCTTCCTTTCCCCTTGTGAGGAAATTTCGGGCGGGCAGGAGAGTACTCCGGAGCCTCGCCGAGTCCGGCAGGGATGGGAACCTTGTAAACCTCTTTTCCCAGAAACTTCTCAATGCGCTGGAAGCGCGACTGGTCATCAACGCTTACAAAGGTGATGGCGCAGCCCTCGGCACCTGCACGGGCGGTCCGGCCTATGCGGTGCACGTAGTCCTCGGGGTCATGGGGCACGTCAAAGTTTATCACCAGATCTATGTCATCGATGTCTATTCCGCGTGATACTATATCGGTGGCAACAAGCACGTTTATGTGGCCGTTGCGGAACTTGTGCATTATCTCGTCACGCTCGGCCTGGGTAAGGTCAGAGTGCATCTCGCCTACGTTCAGGCCTAATCGACGCAGGGATTTTGTTATCTCTTTTACCTTGAGTTTTGACGATGCGAATGCTATAACCCTCTTGGGCGCATTGTTGCTGAAAAGGCTCTGTATGATAGGCAGCTTCTGCACCTCATAGCACACGTAGGCGGCTTGCAGGATTCCGTCCGCAGGCTTGGATACGGCCAGCTTGACTTCGGCCGGGTCATGCAGGATGGTGCGGGCCATGCGCTGGATCTCATCGGGCATGGTAGCCGAGAAGAGCATGTTCTGGCGTTTGGCTGGCAGCTGCTTGACAATCTGCATGATGTCATCGTAGAAACCCATGTCAAGCATGCGGTCGGCCTCGTCAAGGATGAAGAACGATACTTTGGACAGGTCTATGTTGCCTAAACTGATGTGGCTGATAAGACGGCCGGGAGTAGCGACCACGATGTCGGCTCCCATGGCGAAGCCGCGTTTCTCCTGCTCAAAACGGATGCCGTCATTGCCTCCATAGACGGCGGTGCTGGATACGTTTGTGAAGTATGAGAAACCCTCCACCTGCTGGTCTATCTGCTGTGCGAGCTCGCGGGTGGGCACCATAATGAGGCAATTCACCGCGTTTTCGGGGTAACCGCCATCGGAAAGTTTGTCCAAAACCGGCAGCAGGTAGGCGGCCGTCTTGCCGGTGCCGGTCTGCGCTATGCCGATCAGGTCCCGTCCCTGAAGCAGTAGGGGAATCGCTTTCTCCTGGATGGGAGTGCATTCCTGGAAATTCATTGCATCTATGGCGTCCAGGAGCGCCGGCTGGAAATCGAATTCTTCAAATTTCACGGTGAAACGGTTTATTTTGGTGCTTTTAAATAAAGTATGACAGCAATTATCAGGAAAACGATGTTGGGAAGCCATTCCGCCCAGAAGGCTGAGGTTACTCCTGATACCGCAAATGTGGATGAGACTGTCTGGAACAGGATGTATCCGAAGCTCAATCCCAGGCCTATTCCAAGATAGAGCCCCATTCCTCCCTTGCGTTTCCGGCTTGAGAGGGAGACTCCCATGACGGTAAGTATGAATGATGCGAACGACATGGCGTACCGTTTGTGGTACTCAATCTCGAATTCACGGATATTGCCGAATCCCCTGTTCTTCTGCCTCTGGATATACTCCTTGAGTTGAGGGGATGTCATTGTCTCCTCCTGGCCGTAGGTAATCAGAAAGTCAGCAGGCTCGAAATGTATGACTGTGTCAAGTTCTGCACCCTGGCTTATGGTCTCCATCTCGCCGGAAAGGTCACGGATCATGTAGTTCCTGGCAATCCAGTGGTATCTTTCCGTATTCAGTGTGTCGTAGTAGATGGTGCGGGCAGTCATGTGGGAGATCAGTTTCTTGCCTTCGAACTTGTCGAGGGAAAAGCGGTATCCCATGTTGTTATATACCTCGAACCGGTCCATATATGCTATAACGCCTTCATCCACTTCAAGCTGGATGCTTGACGTGCCGTTAGCCCTCGGTTTACGGTTCATGTAATGGGTTTCGAATGCTATTCGCTTGGCATTGGCTTTGGGGATTATCGCCGAACCGAGGGAGAGGGTCAGGCAGGCGATAAGTGCAGCCGATAAGATGTATGGTATCATCAACCGCTTGAAACTCATGCCCGTGGAGAACATGGCAATGATTTCGGAGTTTTCCGCAAGCTTGGACGTGAAATATATCACGGCGATGAAAACGAAAAGCGGACTGAAAAGATTGGCGAAGTAGGGGATGAAGTTAAGGTAATAGTCGAATGCTATCTCGGCTGCCGTAGCCTCCTTAAGCTTGTCAATCTTCTCGTTGAAATCAAAAATCACGGCAATGGCAATGATCAGTGCTATCGAGAAGAAGTATGTTCCCAGGAACTTCTTGATAATGTACCAGTCAAGCCGGTTCAGCAGTCTGTGTCTGAATGGATTCCTCATAGCCGTTCCTGTTTATATGCGTTGCATGACGCGCTTGACCATAATATCCTTCCAGGAGTGATAATCATCGGCAAGGATATGCTTGCGGGCCTCCCCCACGAGCCACAGATAGAACGCCAGGTTGTGGACGGAGGCTATCATGAGCGCCAGATACTCCTGTGCCTTGAACAGATGGTGGAGATAGGCCTTGGTATAGAGAGTGTCCAACCTGGATGCTCCGTCAGTCTCTATGGGCTCGAACGCATCCTCCCACTTCTTGTTGCGGATGTTGATTATGCCGTCCTTGGTGAACAGCATGGCGTTGCGGCCGTTGCGGGTGGGCATGACGCAGTCGAACATATCCACGCCCAATGCAATGGCCTCCAGGATGTTGGCCGGAGTTCCCACGCCCATAAGATATCGTGGCCTGTCCTGAGGCAGGATGCCGTGCACCAGGTCAATCATCTCATACATCACCTCGGTGGGCTCACCTACGGCCAGTCCGCCAATGGCATTGCCCTCAGCCCCTTTCGATGCGATATACTCGGCCGATGCTGAACGCAAGTCCCTGTACACACAGCCCTGCACGATGGGGAACAGTGCCTGATGGTAGCCGTACTTGGGCTCTGTCTCACTGAAACGCTGTATGCAGCGGTCCAGCCAGCGGTGGGTGCGCTCCATGGACTGCTTGGCGTACTTGTATTCGGCAGTGCCCGGGCAGCACTCGTCGAAAGCCATCATTATGTCGGCTCCTATTATGCGCTCTATGTCCATGACGCGTTCCGGAGTGAACAGATGCCGTGAGCCGTCTATGTGTGACTGGAATGTCACGCCCTCCTCGGTCATCTTGCGGAGGCCGGTAAGGGAGAACACCTGGAACCCGCCGCTGTCGGTAAGCATGGGGCGGTCAAAACCGTTGAAACGGTGCAGCCCGCCAGCCTTTTCGAGAATCTCCAGCCCGGGGCGCAGGTAGAGGTGGTATGTGTTGCCCAGAATGATCTGCGCCTTGATGTCCTCCTTGAGCTCAGTCATGTGGACGGCCTTTACAGAACCCACTGTACCTACAGGCATAAAGACGGGAGTCTCTATGACACCGTGGTCTGTGGCGATCCTGCCGGCCCTTGCATGGCTCGTGCCGTCGGTATGCTGAAGTTCAAACCGTAATCCTTTCACCTCGTACCGTTTACTTTTCGGGTTGACTGAACGGGACTATCTCCTGGGCATCGGCCACCTTCTCGTCAAGTAGGGCAGTCTTCCACACTTCGCTTATGCTGCTTACATAGTGGAACTCAACGCCCTTGAGGTATTCTGAAGGGATTTCCTCAATGTCACGCCTGTTCTCGGAACAGAGTATGATATCGGTTATCCCGGCACGCTTGGCAGCGAGTATCTTCTCGCGTATGCCGCCTACGGGCAGCACCTTGCCGCGGAGCGTTATCTCACCGGTCATGGCCAAATGGGGACGGACCTTGCGCTGTGTGAATGCCGATGCGATGGAGGTGGCCATCGTGATGCCGGCCGAAGGACCGTCCTTGGGTATGGCGCCCTCGGGTACATGGATATGCACGTTCCATGAGTTGAACACAGCCGGGTCAAGACTGAGCAGCTTGGCATGGGCGCGTATGTACTCCATAGCCAGCATGGCCGACTCCTTCATCACGTCGCCGAGATTGCCGGTGAGGGTGAGCTTGCCCTCCTTGCCACGGCTAAGGCTGGTCTCCACGAACAGGATCTCGCCGCCTGCTGCAGTCCAGGCAAGTCCTGTCACCACGCCGGCATATTCATTGCCCTGATACTTGTCGCGCGTGAAAGGACGGGTGCCGAGAAGATCCTTCAAATCATCCGGTTTCACCGTCATTTTGCCCATATCACTGTCAGTCGCGTACTTGCTCGCGGTCTTGCGGCATATCTTGCCTATCTTCTTGTCCAGTTCGCGCACGCCCGACTCACGGGTATAGTTCTCGATTATGGACTCGATGGCAGCCTTGCCGATGGAGAGACTGCCTTTCTTGAGACCGTTAGCCTCCATCTCCTTGGGTATCAGGTGGCGTTTGGCAATCTCAATCTTCTCCTCGGTAATGTATCCGCTGACCTCAATAAGCTCCATGCGGTCCAGCAGCGGGGCAGGGATGGTGTTGATATTGTTGGCGGTCGCAATGAACATCACCTTCGAGAGGTCATAGTCGATATCCAGGTAGTTGTCGTGGAATGCGCTGTTCTGCTCGGGATCAAGCACCTCAAGCATGGCCGACGAGGGGTCCCCCTGGTTGGTCATCTGACTGACTTTGTCGATTTCATCGAGAATAAAGACGGGGTTTGATGACCCTGCCTTCACCAGACCTTGGATGATACGGCCCGGCATGGCTCCGATGTAGGTCTTGCGGTGTCCGCGTATCTCGGCCTCATCGTGCAGTCCTCCTAATGATATACGTACGTACTTGCGCTTCAGGGCGTTTGCTATGGAGAGGCCTAACGATGTCTTTCCCACACCGGGAGGGCCGTAGAGACAGATGATGGGTGATTTGAAGTCTCCGCGCAGTTTCATGACCGCCAGATGTTCCAGAATGCGTTCCTTGACCTTCTCCAGTCCGTAGTGGTCCTTGTCAAGCGCCTTGCGGGCGTTCTCCATGTCAAGGTTGTCCCTGGTGTACTCGCCCCAAGGCAGGCTGAGCACGGTCTGCAGATATGACAGCTGCACGTTGTAGTCCGGTGACTGGGAGTTGGTGCGCTCCAGCTTGACGAGCTCCTTGTCGAAAATCTTGCGGACCTCGTCGCTCCATTTCTTCTGACTCGCCTTGAGGCGCATCTCCTCTATGTCCTGGTCCTGCACGCTTCCGCCCAGCTCATCCTGTATGTTCTTGAGTTCCTGCTGCAGGAAATACTCTTTCTGCTGCTTGTTGATGTCCTCGTGGGTCCGGCGCTGGATGCTTACCTTGAGTTCGGCCAGCTGGATCTCGCGGTTAAGCAGGGAGAGCAGAGTCAGCGCGCGGCTTGAGGAGGTGCCCTCGCGCAGCAGACGCGCCTTGTCCTTGATGTCAAACGGCAGGTTGGCGCAGATGAAGTTGATGAGGAACAGTCCGTTGGATATGTTCTTGAGCGCGAATGCCGCATCCGGCTGGATGTTGTCCGACAGCTTGACGTATTTGATTGCGGCATCCTTGCAGGAATCCACAATAGCCTTGAACTCCTTGCTGCGGGTCGGGGGCAGCACCTCAGGGAACAGTTCCGCAGTACCCACCATGTACGGGCGGTCGTTGATTATGCTGAGCAGCTTTATGCGCTGCAATCCCTGGAGCACCACGGTTGTGGACTGGTCCGGCATATCGAACACACGTATAATCTTGGCCAGTACACCCACTGCATAGAGGTCGTTCATGCCTGGATTCTCCACATCGGGGTCCTTCTGGCAGAACACAGCAATGGATTTGCCGTCGGCCGAGGCATTCTGTATGAGCTTGAGTGACGAATTGCGGCCAACGGTCACGGGCATCACAACAGTGGGGAACAACACCATGTTGCGCAGCGGGAGCACCGCCACCACATCGTCCATATCTGATTCGAATAGTCCGCTTTCATTGCCGTCAAAATCGGCTATCATGGAGAAAGCCGGATTTGACTCGTCGTATGATTCCTCTTCTTCCTGATGTCTCTTGGTAAACATAGATAACTTTTGTAGTTCTGTAAATAATCTGCAAATTTAGGTATTTGTGCGCTTATGTCCGCTATTTGCGCTCCCAAAACCCGTGAATAAAACAAAAAAAGTACTTTTGTATCCGGATTTCCCGAGCCCTATGCCGAATGGTTTTTTCGAATTCAAGCGTTTCAGGATAGAACAGGACAGGTGCTCCATGAAAGTGGGTACCGACGGGGTGCTCTTAGGGGCCTGGTTCCCGATGGAACCGGGCATGAGTGTGCTTGATATAGGCACCGGGACAGGGCTGATAGCTCTCATGGCTGCACAGAGAGGTGCGGAAAGCGTTGTGGCTGTGGAAATTGATCCGGATGCGGCGGGGCAGGCAGCCGAGAATGCGTACAGCTCGGAATGGTCCGGAACCATTAAGGTGATAAATGCTGATATCGCCGTTTTCACCGCCGGATCCGGTTTTGACAGGATTGTATGTAACCCGCCCTATTTCCGCAATTCGTTGCGCAGTCCCGATACAGGACGCAATACTGCACGCCACAATGACTCGCTCAGTTACGAGACACTTGCGCGCAGTTCCGTACGTTTGCTTGCTCCTGACGGCCTGCTCTGTGTGGTCCTGCCGTACGATGCTGTAGATATGTTCACTAAGTGCGCCGTTATGGAAGGATTTTACCTGTGCCGCAGGACGGATGTCGTGACCGTTACCGGCAGGCCGCCCAAACGTGCGCTTCTGGCGTTCGGAAAGAAATGCCGTACTTTGCAGACTGATCTCCTGTCAATATGCGGACCTGCCGGGAAAGAGACTCCGGAATACATCAATCTTGTAAATAATTTTTATCTGAATTCCTGAGAGTCTGTTTCTAAGGACAGATTCTAAATGCCCCGACGTTTGTCCGGGATCAAAGCCTTCAGCCCTCCCTGCTTTATTTCCACATGTATCTCCCTGCCGAGCATGACCGGTTCGCCGTCATAGTGCGCCGGCCCTTCCTGATTGCGGGTTATCGTCAGGTGCCGGCACTTGCGTACGCTCACGTTAGGGTTCCTGTCAATCTGCCTGTTGAACAGCTGGAAAGCTATCAGCGGGGCATCGACCACACTGAAGGGGTGTGCGGCTATTACATCCAGAATACCGTCCTGGAGGGATGCCGTGGGGGCTATGTAGGCGTTGTTTCCCCATTGGTCAGCATTGGCACAGGTTATGAAAAAAGCCTCGAATGTCTCGCTCGAATTATCGAATGACAGCCTGTAGGTCTCGTTCCGGTAGGTGGCTATCTCCTTCATTATGCTCTCCAGATAGGTGAGCACCCCGCGTGAACGGGCTTTTGAGAACGAGTCGCTCACCTTGGCGTCGAATCCCACACCGCAGGTGCAGAAGAAAGGCTGGTCCCCGATCATCCCGTAGTCAATGTCAGTGAAAATTGATTTGTCCAACCATTTTACTGCCTTGAACGGATCTGTGGGTATGCCTAAATGGCGTGCCAGACCATTGCCTGAGCCGCATGGTATTATGCCCAGCGCGGTACCTGTCCCTATAAGTCCGCAACCGACCTCGTTGACGGTCCCGTCACCCCCTACGGCAATTACTGTGTCGTAATGCCGTGCGGCATATTCGCGTGCCAGTTCGGTGGCGTGGCCTTTGTATTCTGTGGTGATGATGCTGAAATCATAAAGGTCAGTGTTTACGAACCTCTCGATAACGGGAACCACAGGTATCAGTCTGCGGCTTCCGGAAATAGGATTGTAAACGAACAGAGCTTTCCTTTTGACATTCATTGCTTACGGATATAATCCGGTTGCGAAGATAGATAAAAAGATTGCACTAATCGGTAATTTGACTAATTTTGCGCCGATATGAACAAACTAAGCGAAAGATGCGCGGCATATACCCTTCCGCAGGAGGGAATGGCGCAAGGTATATATCCCTATCACAGATGTATTTCAAGCAAGCAGGACACGGAGGTGATAATGGAGGGCCGCAAGGTCCTTATGTTCGGCTCCAACTCATATCTGGGCCTGACCAACCACCCGAAAGTCATTGAGGCTGCTGTCGAGGCAGCCAGGAAATACGGCACAGGCTGCGCCGGTTCTCGTTATCTGAACGGCACGCTTGACCTGCACAAGGAGTTCGAGGCCGAGCTTGCGGAGTTTGTGGGCAAGGAGGATGCCATGATATTCTCTACAGGCTTCCAGACCAATCTGGGAACTATCTCCTGCCTGATGGGGCGTGATGACTATGTAGTCTGTGATGAACTGGACCATGCATCGATAGTGGATGGCCGCCGTCTCTCTTTTGCCAAGCCGCTTAAGTTCAGGCACAACGATATGGCGTCGCTTGAGAAGACCCTGCATCGTTGTGAGCCCGATCCGCTTAAACTGGTTGTGGTCGATGGGGTGTTCAGCATGGAGGGTGACCTGGCCGATCTGCCCGGGATAGTGGCTCTAAAGGACAAATACAACTGCTGTGTCATGGTTGATGAGGCTCACGGACTTGGTGTCATGGGTGACCATGGGCGCGGAGTCTGCAACCACTTCGGCCTGACCGGCCAGGTAGAGATAATCATGGGCACATTCAGCAAATCGCTTGCAGCAATCGGAGGCTTCATTGCCGCCGACAAGGAGATAATCAACTGGGTGCGTCACCATTCCCGTTCCTACATATTCAGTGCCAGCAACACTCCGGCCGCCACAGCTGCCGCCCGTGCCGCCCTGCAGATAATGAAGAACGAGCCGGAGCGTATAGCCCGTCTGTGGGAGCTTACCGGTTACGCACTGAACAACTTCCGTCAGTCGGGATTCGAGATAGGAAATACTTCGACTCCCATAATACCTCTTTATATAAGGGATTTCTACAAGACTTTCTATATAACCAAGATGCTGTTTGAAGAGGGCGTATTCGTGAATCCTGTCATCCCGCCGGCCTGCGCCCCGGAGGATACTCTGATTCGTTTCTCACTTATGGCAACACATACCAAGGAGCAGATAGACATAGCAACTGAGAAGCTTGTCAAGTGCTTTAAAGCGTACGAGATTTTATAAGGTATACATCCTTTCATCCGATAAAAAAAGGAGGCCGTCAAGCCTTCTTTTTTTGTCGGGATGAAAGGATTCGAACCTTCGACCACCTGGTCCCAAACCAGGCA
>JAGAEZ010000059.1 GCA_017612875.1 Bacteroidaceae bacterium
CACACAATAACGATAGACGTATAAGTTTTTAACGGGAAAACATTGCGCGTATCGGAAAAAACCGTATCTTTGCGCGCTGAAACCCCCATAAACATTTTCCGCCTATATCCGGCAGAAACTTAATGGAGTAATTAAAAACAAGATAGATTATGAAAAAAGGTATTCATCCCGACAATTACCGTCCTGTAGTATTCAAGGACATGTCAAACGGTGATTGCTTCCTGTCACGCTCTACCTGCGCCACCAAGGAGACAATCGAATTCGAAGGTCAGACCTATCCGCTGATCAAGATTGAAATCTCTAACACCTCGCACCCGTTCTTCACCGGCAAGTCAAAGCTGGTCGATACCGCAGGACGCGTGGACAAGTTCATGAGCCGCTACGCCAAGAGCCGCGGAGGCAAGTGATAGTCACTATAAAAATGAAAGCCGGTGCAAACGCATCGGCTTTCATTTTTTCATCCTGAAACGCTTTCCGTTCCAATCATATTTGACGGGCTCCGTCTTGAACCATGACTTGAAGCGGTCGGCATCCTCCCCGATGTAATCAAGCGAGGTATATCGGAACTCAAGACCGCCGTCAACGGCTGTCGCGGACTGCAGCCTCAGCAAGGACTGCTCCTTAAGTTCCGGCAGGGAATCCTGTTTCAGGGCCTCCTTAGTCAGATAATCTTCAAACTGCGGGAGTGCTATCAGCTTCCTGCTGTCAACGGGAGTCCAGTCCTCGTTGTAGAATGACAGGCGCGAATCCTCGAACCGGGCCGTGACGGTCCTGATGATGCAAATCAGGTTCCTGCCTCTTTTGAAGGGAAACAGCACCATCTCCAGCCTGCCTGACTGCGATGTCATGACCGTAATCGAATTGTCAGAGAACGATGTCATCACGCTCTCCCCTCCCAGCTTGTTCCTTACACGGGCTTTCATGCCGCTGTCCAGATAGTCCAGGAAGTCCATGCGCTCGCTCCTGGTGAGCGTAGGCATTATGGAATCGGGCATGTCTATGAACAGTTTGCGCAAGTCACCGGCATGAACCGCGCAGACTGTGAGAACGTTCAGGAGCAATATGGACAATAACTTTCTAATCATATCTCGAAAAGGTTATCAGGATAAACAATCTTGTGCAGGAACAGGCCTTGAGCAGGTGCGGAATCACCTGCACGGCAACGGTCCCTGCTGTCTGTTATCTGCTTGAAGCCATCGACCGTAAGCTTATGCCGGCCCACCTCCATGAGCGTTCCCACAATGGCACGCACCATGTTCCTCAGGAAGCGGTCGGCCGTTATGGTGAACACCCGCCGTCCGTCGGGGAGCGGCTCCCACAGCGCTTCGGTCACACGGCAGTCATTGGTCCTGGTGTCGGTGTGCAGTTTGCTGAAACTGGTGAAATCCGTCGTCGGGATGAGCAGTTCCGCAGCCTTGTTCATGAGTCCAAAGTCAGGCTCATTGGGAAGGAACCAGGAATAATCCCGATGGAATGCGCTTTTCCGCATCGTCACGTAGTATCTGTATGTCCTTGACAGGGCGTCAAAACGGGCGTGTGCATCGGGCCTTACGGGCACAATCCTGTGTACGGCGATGTCCGGAGGGAGTATTCCGTTGAGCTTGTTCCGCATCCAGCCACATTCCTGAGGGGCTTCAAGGTCAAAATGCGCCACCATCTCCGATGCGTGGACACCTGCATCGGTACGACCTGCACCCGTCACCGCCACATCCTCGCGCAGGAACAGCGCCAACGCCTCCTCAAGCCTCTGCTGCACCGAAGGGGAGTGCGGCTGTATCTGCCACCCGCTGTATGCGCTTCCGTCAAATTCCAGATACATGAAATACCTCATACCCTACTGTCCTGCCAGATTCATTATATGCACAGCCACAAGCGCGGCGGTCTCGGTACGCAGGCGTGACGGCCCGAGCGAAACCGGCCTGAATCCCGCCTTCAGCGCCGAATCAATCTCCGACGGACTGAAATCGCCCTCCGGACCTATCAGCACAAGAGCGTCATGCCCGGGAACAATCACATCCTTGAGATGGTCCTTACTCTCCTGCCCGCAGTGCGCGATGAACTTGTCACCTTCAAAACCACGCTCCACGAATGCCCGGAAAGAGGTCATGCCGTTCAGTACAGGAAGTTTGGCTTTCTGCGACTGCTTCATGGCCGACACAGCTATTTTCCCTATACGTTCCATCTTTATCACGTCACGTTCGGAGTGCTCTGTCTTGAGGAAAGTTATCTCATCCACACCTATCTCCACAGCCTTCTCCACGAACCACTCATTGCGCTCCATCAGCTTGGTGGGGGCCAGGGCTATATGCAGATGCCCTCTCCAGAGCGGTGGCTGGGGTTCGCATCCCGCTACATGCACCATACAGCGCCTGCCTGACACGGCGCTTATCACGGCATCGTAGAAACAGCCCTTTCCATCGGCAAGCCGGATCCTGTCTCCCTCTGTCATGCGCAGCACGCGTATGCAGTGCCCGGCCTCTTCGGCAGGCAGTTCCATGTCATCCGATATTTCGGGAGCGTAGAAGGTCCACATACCTTATTTATATGATTTTCTCATCGGAATCGTCCTCCCGCCCGCGACTGTTGATTTCATCCCTCAACCTCGCGGCGAACTCATAATTCTCGCTTGCAACCGCCTGTGCCATAGCCTCTTTGAGGACTTTGGTGCTTGCCGTGGCTATCGGCAGGGAATACGCCCCGTTCGACTCCAATCTTATGCAGTTGCCGTCAAGGAGCTGCTCCTCGATATATACGGGCACCTCGCTGCGTACCGCAAGGGCAAGCGCATCGGAAGTGCGGCTGTCGATGTATGTCATGTTGCCTTCTTTCTCCACGAACAGGTGGGAATAGAAGATTCCTCCTTTTATACGGTAAATGTCAACCTCGGTCAGAGTGCCGTCAAAGGCACTGAGAGTCTTGAGGAACAGGTCATAGATACCGGGGCGCGGCATTCTGTGGTTATAGAGGGTGACCGCTATTGCCTGCGCCTCAAGAGGTCCCACGAGCACTGGAAGGCAGCGTGTGCCTCCCTTCTCCCTCAGGATAACCACCAAGGCAAGATCGGAGGGCATCCTGTTCAGGATCTCCGCCACTTCAAGCTCTATCTTCCTGCTGTTCCTTTCCATTTTCCGGATCCTTCGTTTCCTTGAACAAAAGTTTCATCAATATGTAAAGCAGGAGAGCGAAGGCTGCGAAGACGAGCCATGCCCCCCGCCAGTTCCCGAGCGTATAGAACCTGCCCCCGACACCCTGAGAGTATGTAAACAGGTTCACGACGTACTGCACCGCAAGCATCCCTATCGATGCGCCGAAACCGCTTGTCATCATGACGAGCACCCCCTGCGCGCTCGCACGCCGGTCAGGCGATGTGTTCTTGTCAACATAGATCGATGAGGCCACATTGAAGAAATCGAACGCGAGTCCGTACATCACCATGGAGAGGACAAGCATCCAGGCCCCGCCTCCCGGATTCCCGAACGCAAGCAGGAGATAGCGCACCATCCACGCCAGGGCCGCGGCCAGGAACACTCTCTTCACACCGAACCTCCTGATACAGAACGGTATCAACAACACGCAAAGAGCCTCGGATATCTGTGACAGAGAGAGGACGAACATGGAGTTGCCCACCAGAAGCGAACCGGCATACTCATCGTCCAAGGCAAAACTGTCAAGGAACGGCCCGGCGAACCCGTTCGAGATATGGAGGCAAACCCCGAATCCCATGGAAAGCAGGAAAAACAGCGCCATCTCCTTGCGGCGGAACAGCCGGAAGCCCTTGTACCCCATCGCCGACGCCAAGCCCTGGCCGGCACTTCTTCCCGCCCTGCCGCATGAAGGGAGCGAGAGACAGTAAAGTGCCATGACAAAACCCATGACTGTCCTGAATACCAGCTGCCTGTACGATGTGGATATGCCCATGAAGTTCACCGCCCACATGGAACAGATGAATCCTATAGTACCCCAGACCCTGATATGGGGGAACTCTACGGCGGAATCCCGCCCCTGCCCTTCAATAAGGCTGAAGCAGACAGTATTGGAAAGGGAGATTGTGGGGACAAAGAACAGCACACCCATCGAGAAAGGGATAAAGATACTCGGGAAACCGTAGTCTCCCCTGCTGCATGACAACGCGGCTATGCCCATGAAAACCGCCGACACTGTATGGCACAGCGACAAAAGCCTGTCAGCACGTAGGTAGCGGTCCGCAATAATGCCGCAAAGGGCCGGCATGAAGAGCGAAGTGATTCCCTGGGCGGCGAAAAACCATCCGATACGGCTCCCGAGACCGACACTGGACAGGAACATGCCTATAGATATAAGGTATGTACCCCAGACGGCATACTCAAGAAAAACCATCAGGCTGAGCCTGAACTTAAGCAGCCCGTACGTCCCTGATTCCACTTTCATCTCCATCACTGCAAACTTAAACAAAAATCACGATTCGGAACTGTTCCGCAACAATATTCTGATGAATATCTTGCCATAGTGAAACCAAATTTATTATTTTTGCGGACAAACCTTTAAAAAAACAACTATATGGCATCACTTAACGATTTGATTCTGCAGCAGGTTAAATCAGCGGCAGGAGGTGTTGATATCCCGTCAGGCCTTAAGGACCAGATATTCGGAGGACTGACCGACTCTGTTCTCGGAAGTCTCAAACAGACAGCCGCCAAGTCAGGGGGCATAGACCAGATAACCCAGTTGGTGACCGGCAAGACCAATGCTGCCTCAAGCCCGGTTACGGCACTTGCCACCCAGCTTTTCACCAAAAATGTCATGAACAAGCTCAATCTGGGTTCATCCGGTTCGGCCATTAGCGGACTGATTCCCACCGTGATGGGAAAACTTTCCAACATAGTGAAAGATCAGGACGGTGACGGCGACATTGACCTTAAAGACCTGCTGATTGCAATTCAGGGAGGCAACAAGGGAGGAGGCTCCATCCTCGGCAGCGCGACCGGAATCCTGGGCGGACTCTTCAAGAAGAAATGACGGTCGGACCGAAAGTATTTAAGCGGAACGGGAGGTATCTCACGACACCTCCCGTTTCATTTAAATCTAATACCATGAAAAACACATGACAAAGATATGTGATAAATTTATATGCAATAAATATTCAGGAATTATTTTCTCGAAATTAACATTCTTTAATATTTTACGCCCGTTTAGCCTGAAAAAACTAATCTACAGCCAGGACAAGCCCTTTGAGATATTCGCCTTCGGGATGAAAAATGTTGACAGGATGGTCTCCGGGCTGATGCAGCTGGTACAGAATCCTGACATTACGGCCGGCAGCGGCGGCGGCGGTGAACACCGCCATCCTGAACTGCTCCTTGGTAACCACCTGGGAGCATGAGAAAGTGAACAGGACTCCACCCGGCAGGATTTTCTCGAATGCCTTCTGGTTCAGGCGCCTATAACCTATCAGAGCGTGCTTCAGAGCGTCCTTGTGCTTGGCAAAGGCAGGAGGATCCAGGACTATCAGGTCGTATAGCGGCTCCATTCCGTCCAGGAACCGGAACGCGTCCTGTGCAAAGGCCGAATGCCTGGTATCGTCGGGGAAGTTATCCTTTACTCCGTTCACCGTCATCTCCACAGCACGGGCCGAACTGTCCACAGAATGCACAAGTGCGGCTCCACCCCTGAGCGCGGCAAGTGAAAAGCCGCCCGTATAGCAGAACATGTTCAATACCCTGCGTCCTTCGGAAAACCTTTCAAGCAAGGCACGGTTCTCACGCTGGTCGATGAAAAGACCTGTCTTCTGCCCTCCTATCCAGTCAACAGGCATCCGGAGTCCGTATTCAAGCGGTATGTCATCCGATTGACCACCTTTTATATATCCGTTTGTCCGTTCTATGTCGGCCTTGAAAGGAAGGGTCGTTTCCGATTTGTAGTATATGCCGGAGATACGGTCGCCCATTATCTCCGTCAGAGCCTCCGCTATCGCAATCCGGTCCACGTGAATACCCACGGAATGCGCCTGCATCACGGCCGTGTGCCCGTATATGTCAATGACAAGTCCCGGGAGGCTGTCGCCTTCGCCGTGGACCAGGCGGTAGATGTTATGGTCCTTGCGGTCAACAAGCCCGAGCGAGCGCCGGACGGCGAATGCGGTCCTGAGCCTGTTCCTCCAGAATTCCCCATCGACCGGTATCCTCTCGAAGGTGAGGACACGGACGGCAATGCTCCCTATCTGGATATGCCCGGCGGCAATCCACTCACCTGCCGAAGTATAGACATCGACTACATCGCCCTCATCAGGTTCTCCCTGGATGGAGTCAATCGCGCCCGAGAAAATCCAAGGGTGAAAACGCTGCAGGGACTCCTCCTTACCTCGCTTCAGTATTACTTTCTTCTGTCTCATCCCTAATAATCCTGTAGTCACCTGAAGCCTGAAGCTCCTTGAGCCGCATATAAATCATCAGGCAGGCCCACGCATCGATGGCAGCATACTGCCGCTGCCCCTCGGTCAGGCTCTCTATCTCCCAGTTGCTCAACTGCTGGTTCTTGGAAATCCTCTGGCCGAAGAGAATGGCGAATATCTTCTGCAGTCCCTTCTCCTCAATCCCCATTTCACCGCATATATCGGGAAGATCGACAAAACCGCCGGGACTGATCCGCCGTCTTGAACCGAGCGAGCAGAAATCATCCCTTACCGACAGTCCCACCTTTATCACCTTCGTGTCCGACAGGAAATCTGCCACACAGTCGGGAATACCTATGAGGTTCAGCCGGAACAGATACGCCCTTTTCGCAGTCGAGAGCTGCAGCAGGGCTATCTTGTGGTTGTTCCCTTTCTCGAACGAGGGTCTGGTTTCGGTGTCAAAGCCTACCACCTCTTCCCTGGAAAGCTCGCTTATGGCCCTTTCCGCCTTTTCAACGGAATCTATCTCCTCTATAAAGCCATCGAATATCACCTTGGGGAGGACCGCCAGTCTTGACTTGTCCAGTCTGCTTTCTATCTCAATCATAAATTCCGTTTGAACTGTAGAAACAAGAGTCCTGACTGTCGTCCTGCCGGTACTTGACGCTGTGGACGGCACGGAGGGTGTTGGCGAGGGTCTGCCCCCAATAGGTGCGGAATCCTTCCGAACATACGGCAAGAGCCTCGGTCATGACCTCTTCCAGACCGCTCCGGTAACAGACAATGAAGTTCTTCAGAGCCTGGTAGATATCCGCCAGGTCCTCAGACACGGACTTCCTGACAGGGGTATCGCTGTACCTCATCTCCTCCACGAAAACCTCAAGATAGTCATCGTCATCGGCCAGAACGGCTCTCACGGCGGAACGGACCGAATCATACTCCGGCTCTGTCACGCTCTCCTCAAGGTAAAGCCCGTCGGATGCCGTGTCAGGAAGCATGGACGCCTTCAGATACAACAAAGGAAGCAGCTTGGACAGCACATCCAGAAGCTCCCCCTTTTCCTTTTCGCCGGAGTTCCCGATGAAAACGCAGTATTCGGCGGCCACCGTGACAAATTCGACAGTGTTCTTGTCCAATGCAGGATTTCCTTTCATTCAGTATCGCTTGTTTTCAGGTTACAAAATTAAGGACTATTTGCCGATTATCAAAATGAGCGGACGAGTGTCCCGCTTTTTTAATCTTTAAGCTTTGCTTGAAGATAAACTTCGCCTCGGGATAAAAAATGAACGAGTTCCTTTTTTCTCCTCTCGGCTTGTATCTTTAAGCTGTGCTTGAAGATAAACTTCGCCTCGGGATAAAAAACAAACAAGTTTCTTTTTTCTCCTCTCGGCTTGTATTATCTTTGCAAGTTGACGGCCCCGAG
>JAGAEZ010000060.1 GCA_017612875.1 Bacteroidaceae bacterium
ATGGTACTCGCGGATTATCATCAGGCCTGTAAGCTCTCCGTGGGCTCCTGCGCAGGGCTTGAAGGTGAAGTGCTTCATGCCGGTTATGGCAGCAAGCGCTTTGTCCAGTCCTTCATATACAGCTTCCACACCCGGAACATCCTTCTGCAAAGGATGGATTGCACCGAATGCCGGCATAGCTGCAATCTCCTCATTTATCTTGGGATTGTACTTCATGGTGCAGCTGCCCAACGGATAGAATCCGGTATCGACACCAAAGTTCATCTGGCTAAGGTTGGTGTAGTGGCGCACCACATCCACCTCGCTTACCTGAGGCAGCTCAGGTGCCTTGCCTCTAAGCAGTGCCGCGGGAATCGCCTTGGTATCGGCGCACTTGCTGCAAGTCTGCGGCAGAGAGTAGCCCACGCGTCCCGGCTTGCTTAACTCGAATATAAGTTTGTCGTAGTATTTCATAGTCAGAGCGCTTTTACAAGTTCATCAATATCCTCATAACTGCGCTTCTCGGTGACGCAGAAACTCACGTAGCCGTCCTCGGTCTCAAGAGCTCCAAAGAAACCCGCATCGGCCAGTTTCTTCTGAACCTGGGCGGCAGGCGCTTTTGACTTGAGCACAAACTCTTTCAGGAATACGGCATCCTTGAATACGGGCTCAAACTGTCCGATCTCAAGGAGCTTGTCATACAGATAGTGGGCGCGCTGGTAGCACAGGTCATTGACCTGTTTCATTCCTTCGGGGCCCATGAGTGACAGATATACCGTTACCCAGAGTGCCATGAGGCTCTCGTTTGAGCAGATGTTGCTGGTGGCTTTCTCGCGGCGGATGTGCTGCTCGCGGGCCTGAAGTGTGAGCACGAATGCACGGCGGCCCTCCTTGTCACGGGTCTCTCCCACTATCCGGCCAGGGAGTTTGCGCATATAGTCCTTCCTGCAAGCCATGAAGCCCACGTATGGGCCTCCGTAGCAGAGAGGTATCCCCAACGGCTGACCGTCACCCACTGCCACGTCGGCACCCCATTCCGAGGGTGTCCTGACCACGGCAAGAGCGGACGGGTCACAATATACAGTGAACAGGGCTTTCTCCGCGTGCAGGACATCGGCGAATCCTGTCAGGTCCTCTATTATTCCAAAGCGGTTAACCGAAGGCACTATCGCTCCGGCCACATCGCCTTCTGCCATCAACGCTTCAAGAGCGGCTTTTGATGTCTGGCCGTTCTCCTGGGCAATTTCCTTTATGGTTATGCCGGCATACTTGGCGTATGTGGCTATCACGCCTCTTACCTGCGGCAGGAGGGTGTTTGATACCAGCACGGTGTTCTTTTTCTTGGCCTGGGACACCATCATGCGCATGGACTCGGCTGCAGCTGTGGGGCCGTCATACATTGAGGCGTTACTTACGTCCATTCCGGTAAGCGTGCAGATTATGCTCTGGTACTCGAATATGTACCTTAGCGTGCCCTGGGAGATCTCGCACTGATAGGGGGTGTAGGCTGTTATGAACTCGCTGCGCTGGGTGATATAGGGAATCACCGCGGGAGTGTAGTGGTCATACGCTCCGGCTCCGGCAAATACCTTTAGCTTGGGATTCTTGGTAGCCAGGGCCTCAAAGAAATCGCGCACCTGCTGCTCGGTCATTGCGTCGGGCAGGTCGTACTCGCCGTTGTAGAGGCAGTCCTGCGGCACGTCGGCATACAAGTCATCTAAACTATTCACGCCAATGCGGTCAAGCATGGCGCGAATGTCATCATCGGTATGCGGGAAATACTGGAAACCTGCCATCACTCCTTGATAAACGCTTTGTATGCAGCGGCATCCATCAGGTCGTCAAGCTCTGATGCGTCGCTCATCTGTACCTTGATGATCCAGTTTGCGAATGCGTCTTCGTTAACCAGTTTGGGATCGTCAACAACCTCCTCGTTAACCTCGGTTACGGTTCCGCTTACGGGGCAGAACAGGTCGCTGGCGGCTTTTACGCTCTCTAACGCGCCGAACTCGCAGCCTTTCTCCACTTCATCGTCTACATCGGGGCAATCCACGTAGGTTATCTCTCCCATCTCTTTCTGGGCGAAATCCGTTACTCCGATGACTGCGATGCCACCTTCCACTTTTACCCACTCATGGGTCTCGCTGTACTTTAATCCTTCAACAATCTTACTCATATTTATTTTTTTAAGTTCGCTCTGTAACGCAGAAGAGATAGGGTCTGCAAGCTTTAGTTATTTCTTATAATTGGTTTGGTAGAATCTTTTCTTGACAACAATGCCGGGGAACACTTTTTTGCGAATGCGGATCCAAAGAGCTGTTCCTAACGGAGCAAACTCAGGTTTAACAAGGGCAAAGCAGATGCTTTTGTCCAGGCTGATGCTGTGGTATCCGGTGGTGACCTCGCCTACTACAGTGCCGTCTTCAAGCTCGACGGGGTAACCGTGGCGGGGTATGGCACGGTCACTGATTTCTATTCCGACCAGTTTCTTCTCTACGCCTATCTCCTTCTGCGCTACAAGGGCTTCACGGCCTATGAACTCGGCCTTGTCCAGCTTGCAGAACATTCCCAGGCCGGCCTCTATGGGGCTGATGTCGGCACTCAACTCATCGCCGTACAGGGGCAGACCGGCCTCGAAGCGCAGGGTGTCGCGGCAACCTAAGCCACAGGGCTGCACTCCGGCCCCGACAAGGCGGTTCCAGATTTCCACGGTGTCCTGCGGGGTGGCGTAGAGCTCAAAGCCGTCCTCTCCGGTGTAGCCGGTGCGGCTTACAATCAGGCGGTGGCCGTTGTACACGGCATTACAGTACTCGTAGAAACCAAGGGATTCAGCACAGTCAAGGCCGAAAAGGCCCACTACGGTCTTCTCCGCCTCCGGTCCCTGGATGGCTATCTGACCCCATGAATCCGATCGGTTGTCTATCCTGACGTTGTAGCCTTTCTGCTGCTCCAGCATCCAGGCGTAGTCTTTCTCTATGTTGGCGGCGTTAACCACAAGCAGGAAGCTGTCCGGCTCGAACTCGCGATATACAAGCAGATCATCCACACATCCCCCATTAGGATACAGCATCATTCCGTACAGGATCTTGCCGGGCTGGTATCCCGAGATATTGTTAGTGAAGATGTGGTTCACGAAACGCTCGGCATCGGGGCCGCTAACGAATATCTCACCCATGTGGGACACATCGAACATACCGACCTTGTTCCTAACTGCCAGATGCTCCTGGGTTATGCCCGCATACTGGATGGGCATGTCAAAGCCTGCAAACGGGCTCATCTGAGCACCCAAAACCACGTGGTTGGCGTACAGACAGGTCTTTTTAATTTCTTCGGCCATATTTTATAAAGTTTTCGTCAAGATAGGTTTCCTCCGTCTTAAGCACCTCTTTCAACTGTTCCGCGCCTAAAAACTGCATATCCTTACAAAAATAATGAATTAGTTTGGTTCGCAATTCATCAAATCCAAAAAGTATTCCACAATCTTTCAGATTGGTCACACGCTGCCTTACCGATTTGATTCCCTTGCTCTCAAGTTTCTCCCTTGACGGCGTTATGGCACGCTCCAGCTCGCTGGAATCAGTATCATAGAGAAGCGTGCCGTGGACAATGCAGCCGGTCTTGGTGGCGTAGCAGGCATTGCCCGACACCTTGCGGCCCCCCACGAGCACATCGTTATGCTCGGTACGCACGGCATCTAGTCCAAAACTGCGCAGGGCATCGGCCAGCCTGGACAGGTATTCATCGAAAGCCTTGTTCACATCAGGGCATTCCGTGATATATGACAGCATCAGGTTGCCCTCATCGGCATAGACACAGCCGCCACCACTCTTGCGGCGGTACAACTCTATCCCATGCTCAAGGCAGTACGGCACGTTGACCTCAGCCTCCATGTCCTGGTTACGGCCGAATATCACCGTTGGACGGACGTTCCATACAAAAAAAGAACCAGGAGCGTTCTCCACCGCCCACTCCTCAAGTGCCAGCCAGAACACCAGTCTGCGCCAACCCTCCTCACTGCCCTCCGGAAGCCTCAGCCAAGTCAACCCTTGCGTCATTTTGTACAAAAATAGCGTATTCGCACCAAGCGACACGCTATTCATTCAAAAGGTTTTCAACAACCTTTCCGGCTCCTCCCCTACTTCCTGCCGGAAAATGACCACTCGTCGAACACCACATCATCGGTAAGGACGAAATAGAGCCTGTGGACTCCGGCGAATGACTTGTCTTTCCTGCACCTTGTGCTGAAATCCTTCATCACTGCCCCGTCGGTATAAATCACTGCAAGGACCGGTCCGTCGGGCGAATCAAGGCACGCCTTGATCATACCCTGACCCGATGCCTTCACCTTGAAGGCCTTTGCCTTGCGTCCGAAATCCACGCCACGCAACTCGATTATCCCCTGTTCCGGCACGGAAGCGGTTATTGACATTGTACCACGCTCCACTGTCATGTTGCCCGCGCGGTCACCCTGGCTGAACCTGATTCCCTGCGTGGCAGCCGATGTCTCGGCCTGCTGTGTCATGTAGGGATCAAGGTTCCTGGTCTGGCTGACACCCCTGACAGTTGCTGTACATTCATCAATGTGGACACTCTCCTCATCGACATGGACCTCGTCAACGCAGATGCTTCGGAATCCTCCCCTCGTACCGAATGATTTCTGCAGCATCAAGGTGTGGTAAAGCAGATACCATTTACCCTGGAACCTGTGCAGATGGGTATGGTTGTTACTATGTTCGAAATAGCCGAAATCACCAGGGTTCTTCAGGTACATGTTCCCGTAATGCCATGAGGTCGAATCAAGCGGAGTGCGGCTTGTCATGTAGCTCATGCAGCAACGGGGCGGTTTCTCGTCGGACAGGGTCCAGTCATTGTGGTCCTCCCAGTCCAGGTTGTAGGTATAGACGTATGTACCGTTGATATAATTCAGCTCATTAGCCTCAAAATGGCTTTGGGCCGGGAGAGGCACATACGCGCTCTTGACTGAAATGAGGTCATCGCCCAGCTCTGCAATGCGGCTATGGCGTGCACCGAAAGTTATCCAGCCCCTGCCATCGTCATCAATGACAGCACCCGGGTCGAAAGGCACGTCACAGTTACCAAGACCGGGTGTCTGGGCATCGACCAGACTCTTTTGCAGAGGTGATTTCCAGGGACCTACCGGAGATTCAGCTGTAAGAACCCCTGTACCGTAGCCACTGTTTGAAAAATAGAGGTAGAAATGAGTCTTGCCGTCGGACTCTTTCCGGGAAATTATGCTGGGAGCCCATGAGTTGATAATCCAGGGTGCCAGTTCACCGACCGGAATCAGTCCATGGTATGTCCAGTTGACCATGTCACCGGTTGACATCATGGCCAGTGTCTTTATTTTCTCGTACCCGTTCTTTTCGGCTTTCTCATACTGTTCGTGGTCACCCGTCCCATATACGTACAGGCGCCCTTCATACTCGACCGATGTAGGGTCCGCGGTAAAGAGGAAATCCAGCACGGGATTGGCGTTGTCAGTGCCCATCTTGGGCGAGACCTGTGCCCTGAGCGTCACGGCAGGAAACAGCACAAGCAGCAGTTTGAGAACGGATTTGCACCACATATCTTTATCTGATTTATCTGATAATCTTCAAGGGACAAAAAATACCGGTTCCGGACAATGGAACCGTCAATCCACACGGACTGATTTCCAGTCAAATCCAATGCGTTCAATGTCCTCTTCCACCAGCTGCGTGCCGATCTGCACCTCGATGAAAGAGATCCTGGAGATGGCTTTTATTGTGTGCAGGTCGCCGCAGGGTATGCAGACCACGTCGCCGCGGCCTACCTTGCGGGCCTTACCGTTCAGTACGAACAGGCCTTCCCCGTCAATAACGGTCCACGTCTCGGAACGGTGCAGATGACGCTGATAGCTTATGTTCCTGCCCGGCTCAATGATCATGAGCTTGGTCAGGGACCATATTCCGTCAGATAACTGCTTGTCGTCAAGCACGCGGTATGTACCCCATCGCCGCTCCTCGAACATGGGGCGCGACTGGAATGCCTCGACATGGCTCTTGAGTGTCTCGCTATACTCCTTGCCGCATACGAGAATACCGTCAGGGCTGGCAGCCACTATAACATTGCTGACACCATTCACGAACATGGGTATATCCAGCTCGTTTATGGCATGGACATTCTCGCAGTCAGGTCCCGTGCTGGCATTGCCGATGGTAGCGGACGATAGCTCAGCAGTCAGGCTGTTCCAGGTTCCCAGGTCCTTCCATTCGCCATTGTATGCTATCACTGCCACTGAAGAGGCCTTCTCTGCGACCTCATAGTCAAAACTGATTTTGGGCAACTTCCCGTAATCAGAACGTATTTCGGCAAATGAACCGTAGTCCATATATTTACGGACTATCTGCATAATGTAGCCTAACCTGAAAGCGAATATCCCGCCATTCCACAACGCTCCCTCCTCCAGGAGCCGGGCAGCAGTTTCGGCCGATGGCTTCTCGGTGAACCGCTTGACCATGACCGGCTCGTGCGATGCGGCATCCGGTTTGGCTACGGGTACCACATAGCCGAATTTTGTGGAAGCGTATGTAGGCGTTATTCCCATCAGTACCATCTCCGCGACATTGGATTCCACAGCCTGGGCCATATATCGGATTGTCTCGAAATATCCTGCCCCGGTATATGGGTCACAGGGCATGACCACCACCGTCTCGTCCATCGCGCACTTCTTTTCGAGCGCGAGATATGAAGCCGCCAAAGCTATGGCAGGGAATGTGTCACGCCTTTCAGGCTCGGTGACCACCTCGGTCACCTCACCCAACTGATTCAGGATTATATCGCTTTGGGAAGCATTGGTGGCGATGGTGATACTGTCGGTGAGACGAGCCTCAAGTATCTGGCGCACCACTCTCTGCACCATAGACTCCATTCCTCCCCCCGGTTTCCCAAGCAATTGCAGGAACTGCTTGGAACGGGCATTGTTTGAAAGAGGCCACAGCCGTTTACCGGAACCTCCGGACAAAAGAATTATTTTCATGTTGCAAAAATACAATTTTTCCTTCTTACATGAACCTGTTTTGATTTGTTCCGTGAAGGATGCTGCACCAGATGACTCAGATAAAGGTTCAACGGAAATCGTTGAAACGGTAGCTGAAGGAGATTATGAACATGGAGGTGTCGCCGAACGTGCGGCTCTCGTTCCAGCTTGTGCCCGACACCGATGCAGAGAAACCGTTGTATGACTTGAGTATGTCACGCCAGGTCAGGCTCAGCGTAGCCTGCCGGCTCTTGAGGAAGCTGTACTCGGCCGATACGTTCCACAGGCACTCAGGGCGGTTGGCCGACTCCATCTCGTACCCGAACGGACGGTTGTAGCTGCAACTGGTGGATGCGCCCAGCCCTATCGATGACTGGTATGAAACCTCTGCACCGGCGTTGAAACGCTTGCCTCCGCTGGCCTTGTCCAGATAATCACTCTTGCTCCGGTCCGTGCTATAGCCCACCTC
>JAGAEZ010000061.1 GCA_017612875.1 Bacteroidaceae bacterium
ACCAGCTCAACCTCGAAAATCAATGCTGAATAGGGAGGAATCTCACCTGTGTTACGCTCACCGTAAGCCAGGTCATACGGGATGTAGAGTTCATACTTGGAACCGGCGTTCATAAGCTGCAGACCTTCCTGCCAGCCCTGGATGACATTCCCCAGACGGAAATGGACGGTTGAACCCTTGGAGTCATCGAACACCTTGCCTGAGACAAGTGAGCCGCGATAGATGACGGTCACCTCGCTGTCCAATGTGGGATTAGGGCCTGTTCCCTCTTTCAGGACCTTGTAGAGCAGACCGCTTTCGGTCTTCTTTACGCCTTCCTCCTTCTCCTTCTTGGCAAGATACTCCTCACCCTCGGTGCGGTTCTGGACATACTGCAGGTCACTGAAATATTCATAGAGACGGTTGGAAGTCTCATCGGCCTCCTCGAATGACATGATGTTCCAGTTGCTCATCATACCGTCCACGAATCCCTTAAGATAGTTCGTGCGGTTGAACTCGGTTCCGCTGTTCTGGCCGAACATCTGTCCGTTGAGTCCCTCGTATGCCTCACTCATCTCGCTCACACCGATCTCGTAACCTATGCTGTAAGCGAGCTTGGACTGGTCATCGGTATTCTTGGCTGCATCCAGGAAACCCTTGACGAATGATTTCATGACTGTTGAGTCAATCCCTGACTGGAGGAGAGAGTTCTTGTATGCACGGACGGCGCGTCCCATTCCGATTGAATATGAAACAGTGTCAACGGCATCGTTCATGACCACCTTGCCGGGAACTGAACTACCACAGGCAGACATTATGACTACTGCCACAACTGCTGCCAAAAGATTGATTTTTTTCATTCTGATGTTATTTTTGGTTTATATACATTTTCAGAGCCGCAAAGTTAGGACTTTTTTTAGAATCTATTCAGATTCTTAGTACCTTTGTTTCTCAATAAAAACCAATCTGGATCAATCGTATGGATATTTATATCAAAAATCTGACCTGCACAGTCACGGCAGAACCGGGAATTACTTTTCAGGAACTGTTCAGCCAATTGGAAATCAACCTGAAAGGCAACCCTCTTTGTGCCCTGGCCAACGGCAAGCTCTGCAATCTTTCCGACAGGATTTATGACAATGCCGATGTGGAGTTCCTGGACGGTACCGACACCTTCGGGGCACGTGTATATACCCTCGGACTGGTTTTTGTCCTGTCCAAGGCTGTCAGCGAGCTTTTTCCCGGCGGGAAGGTGAGCGTTTCCAACGCCGTATCCAAGGGAATCTACTGCAAACTCAGCATAGGAAAGGAGATAGACTACGACACTGTATCCCTTATTAACGAGCGCATGGGCAGCATCATAGGGCGCAACATCCCGTTCGTGCACCACAAGGCACATACTTCACAGGTTACCGAGCTGATGAAAGAGGCCGGGCGTGACGATGTGGTCAGACTGCTCGAAACGACAGGACGGATCTACACAGCATACTACACACTGGAAGACAAGGCCGATTTCCTGTTCGGAATCCTACCTCCGAGCACCGGATGCCTTAAGGTGTTCGGTCTGGAACCCATGGGCGACGGTGTCCTGCTCAGACTGCCCGACAGGAACAATCCGGGACATCTTGAACCGTTCATCCCCCAACCGAAGATGTTCGGAATCTTCAACGAGCACCATGACTGGATGAACATCCTGGGATTCTCCACTCTCGGCGAGCTCAACAAGGCAGTCATGTCCGGACAATCGACTATGCTGATTAATATTGCCGAGGCGTTGCAGTCCAGGAAGATAGTGCATATAGCCGACAAGATAGTGGAGAGGCGCAACGAGGGCAAGGGCCTCAAGCTCATCATGGTGTCCGGCCCTTCATCATCGGGAAAGACCACATTCAGCAAGCGTCTGTCAGTACAGCTGCTGGCGCACGGCATCACTCCCAAGGTCCTCTCGCTTGACGACTATTTCCTGGACCGTGACCATACTCCGCTCGACGAGAACGGAGAGCATGACTTCGAGTCACTGTACGCTTTAGACCTGCCCTATTTCAACAGCCAGCTCAAGGACCTCCTGGCGGGCAAGACCATACAGCCGCCCACCTTCAATTTCCGGAAGGGCGGAATCAGGGAGTTCACATACCCCAAGATGCAGTTGGGTGAGAACGATGTCCTGCTCATAGAAGGGATACATGCCCTTAATCCGGAACTCATGCCCGACATTCCGTCCGAGGCGAAATTCCTGATATACGTATCGGCTCTGACAAGCATCCGCATAGACCAGCACAACTATATCCCATCGACCGACAACAGGCTGCTGCGCCGCATCATACGTGACCACAAATACCGCGCCTATTCCGCACGCGACACCATAAGCCGCTGGCCATCCGTCCGTGCCGGTGAGGAGAAGTGGATTTTCCCCAACCAGGAGAATGCAGATGTGATGTTCAACTCGGCCATGCTGTTTGAGATAGCCGTGATAAAGGATATGGTTGACCCGATTCTGGCCGATGTCCCGCAGGATTGCCCGGAATATGCCAAGGCGAGCCAACTCAGGGAGCTGCTCAGGCTCTTCAAGACAATTCCGAGCGAGAAACTGCCTCCCACATCGCTTGTGCGCGAGTTCATCGGAGGAAGCAGTTTCCATTATTGATTGAATGATGTCAGAGTTCGGCAACATACAGTCACAGGTCCAGACCCAGTCACAGGTCCAGGTACAGTCCCTGTCACCCCAACAGGTGCTGGAGGCCAAGCTGCTGGCCCTATCCACGCTGGAACTTGAGGAGCAGGTGCGTACTGAACTTGATGACAATCCGGCCCTTGACGAAGCCGGTCCCGGCGCTATGTCCGAAGGGCTCACCCCGGACTCCGGCTCTGACTCCGATGAAGGCGGGTCCGGCGATGATTCTTTACATGAGGAAGAGCCTGCCTATGACTCCGCCCCCGACTATGACTACGATGATGACGGTTGGTATGACCACTCCGCTCCATCGAACCCGGCCACGGAGATTCCTGTCTCGGATTCCGTATCTTTCTATGACATACTCAACGAACAGCTCGGAGAGCAGGACCTTGACGAACGCGGGTTAAAGATTGCCCGGTACATAATAGGCTCCATCGACAATGACGGGATACTTGACAAGGACCTGCAGTCCATATCCGATGACCTGGCTTTCTACCATAACATAGACGCTTCTGTCGAGGAGATAGAACAGGTGCTCAAGGTCATACAGGAGTTCGATCCGGCCGGAATAGGCGCGAGGAACCTGCAGGAGTGCCTGCTGCTCCAGATACGCCGCAAACCCGACTCCGCCGACAAGACGCTCCAGGAGACAGTGATCGGCACCATGTTCGATGATTTCACGCACAAGCGCGTCGAGAAGATCGGGGCCAGGCTGCAGCTCAGTCCTGAAAAGGTAAAAGCGGTCATGGACGAGCTGCGCAAGCTGAATCCGCGTCCCGGAAGTTCGCTCGGCGAGTCAGCCGGAAGCACTCATCAGCATATAATCCCTGACTTTGTAGTGGACAATTATGATGAGGATATCCATTTCAGCCTGAACAGCGGCAACGTTCCCGAACTGAGGGTGAGCCGCGAATATTCCGAGATGCTGGAGAACCAGATCAAGAGCGGTAACAGCAGCCAGCGCGATGCCGCACTCTACATAAAGCGCAAGCTGGATTCAGCCAGGGGATTCATCCAGGCCATCAGGCAACGTGAACAGACCCTTACCCGCACCATGCAGGCCATCATAAACAGACAGCGGACTTTCTTCCTGGAAGGTAACGAATCACAACTCAAGCCTATGGTGCTCAAGGATATCGCGGCCGACACGGGCTATGACATATCGACAATATCCCGCGCCACGAGCGGGAAATACGTCCAGACCTGTTTCGGAACTTTTCCCCTGAAGTTCTTCTTTACCGACGGGGTAAAGAGCACAAGCGGCGAGGAGGTATCGGTCAAGGAGATTCACAGGATTATCAAGGAACTGACCGGCCATGAGGACCCTGCAGCCCCGCTCACTGACGAGCAACTGGCCGACATGCTCTCGGCACGCGGTTTCAAGGTGGCACGGCGCACGGTGGCCAAGTACCGGGAACAGATCGGGATTCCGGTGGCCAGGATGAGAAGGAGGTAAACTTTTTGATGAGAGAATTATTATGGAAGCTATAGTTAGTATTATCATGGGCAGTACTTCCGATCTGCCCGTTATGGAGAAGGCGGCTGCCTTCCTGGACAAGTTGCAGATTCCGTTCGAAATGAACGCTCTCTCCGCCCACCGCACACCTTCCGAGGTGGAGGAGTTCGCACGTGGTGCCGCAGACCGTGGAATTAAGGTCATCATTGCGGCGGCGGGGATGGCGGCTGCCCTTCCTGGCGTGATAGCCGCCAACACCTGTGTTCCCGTGATAGGAGTGCCCATCAAGGGTATGCTGGATGGTCTGGACGCCATGCTCTCCATAATCCAGATGCCTCCCGGCATTCCTGTGGCAACCGTGGGTGTCAACGGAGCCCAGAACGCGGCTATCCTGGCTGCCCAGATACTGTCTCTTTCCGATGAGGGACTCGCCGCAAGGCTGCGTGCCGAGAAGGAAGGACTTAAAGACAAGATTGTCAAGGCCAACGAGGAACTGGCCCAGGTGAAATACAGTTTCAAGACCAATTAAGCATGTCCGCATACAGCCGCAGGAAAACTGTCAGCGTCAGGGTGGGCGACATCGCAATAGGCGGGGACAACCCCGTACGCCTGCAGTCCATGACTACCACATCCACCATGGATACCGGGGGTTGCATAGAGCAGGCCATCCGTATCATCCAGGCTGGCGGCGAGCTGGTGCGCATGACCACCCAAGGAACCCGTGAGGCTGAGAACATGCGCCTTATCAAGGAAGGTCTGAGGGCACGCGGCTACGACACCCCGCTTGTGGCCGACATCCATTTCAACCCCGCCGTGGCCGATGTGGCTGCTCGGATTGTGGATAAGGTGCGCATCAACCCCGGCAACTATGTGGATCCGGCACGTACATTCAGGCATCTGGAATATACCGATGCCGAGTATGCTCAGGAGATACAGCGTATCCGGGACCGCTTCATACCGTTCTTGGAAATCTGCCGCGGGCACGGCACAGCCATTCGCATAGGCGTGAACCACGGCTCGCTCTCCGACCGTATCATGAGCCGCTACGGCAACACCCCTGCCGGAATGGTGGAGAGCTGCATGGAGTTCCTGCGTATCTGCGTGGAGCAGGATTTCATGAATGTGGTGATATCCATCAAAGCCAGCAACACGGTGGTCATGATAGAGACGGTACGCCTGCTTGTCAAGGAGATGGACCGCGAGGGGATGGCATTCCCTATCCATCTGGGCGTGACTGAGGCCGGTGAGGGCGAGGACGGGCGCATAAAGAGCGCCATCGGCATAGGCGCGCTGCTGGCCGAGGGCATCGGCGATACCATCCGGGTTTCACTCTCCGAGGCTCCGGAGCGCGAGATTCCGGTGGCACGCAAGCTGGTTGATTATGCAGTGCGCAGCGCGAAGGTCAGGGCAACGGCACGGATAGAGAACGGTGTCCTGCAACTGAGTTACAATGACAGCGTGCCTGAGGATTTCCAGCTGCACGCCGCAATGGATGCCGGAGCCCTGCTTATTGACGGCAAGGCAAAAGAACTTAAGCTGAGCAACCCCAACATGACTGCTGAACAGATACGTTCCACCGAGGATGCCATACTGCAAGGTGCACGCATCCGTTTCAGCAAGCCGGAGTACATTTCCTGTCCGGGCTGCGGACGGACACTTTACAGTCTTGAAGAGACAATTGCACGCATAAAAGCCGCCACCTCTCACCTTAAGGGAGTCAAGATAGCCATCATGGGCTGTATCGTGAACGGACCTGGCGAGATGGCTGACGCCGATTTCGGTTACGTGGGCGCAGGCCGCGGTAAGATAAGCCTGTACAAAGGCAAGGAGTGCATAGAGAAGAATATCCCTGAGGAGAACGCCGTTGAACGGCTGCTCCGACTTATAGAAAACACGTTACACAATTGATTATGGAACACAGACTGACAATCTACAACACGCTCACACGTAAAAAGGAGCTGTTCGAACCTATAAACCCGCCGCACGTGGGAATGTACGTGTGCGGCCCCACCGTATATGGTGACCCGCATCTCGGACACGCCCGCCCGGCCATCACATTCGATATATTGTTCCGCTACCTGCAGCATTTGGGCTACAAGGTGCGTTACGTACGCAACATAACCGATGTAGGGCACCTGGAACACGATGCCGACGAGGGCGAGGACAAGATTGCAAAGAAAGCCCGCCTGGAACAGCTGGAGCCTATGGAGGTGGTACAGTACTACACCCTGCGCTACCACAAGGCTATGGAGGCACTGAACGTGCTGCCCCCCAGCATAGAGCCTCACGCATCGGGTCATATCATAGAACAGATACAGCTGGTCAAGGAGATACTTGACAACGGCTATGCATACGAGAGTCAGGGCAGCATCTACTTTGACGTGAACAAGTACAACAGGGACCATCACTACGGCATACTCTCCGGACGTAATCTGGACGATGTGCTCAATACCACCCGCGAACTGGACGGCCAGGAGGAAAAACGTAACCCCGCCGACTTTGCCCTGTGGAAGAAGGCCCAGCCCGAGCACATAATGCGATGGCCCTCACCCTGGAGCGACGGATTCCCCGGCTGGCACTGCGAGTGCACCGCCATGGGCCGCAAGTATCTGGGTGAGCGTTTTGACATACACGGAGGCGGCATGGACCTGATTTTCCCGCACCACGAGTGCGAGATTGCGCAGGCTGTGGCCAGTCAGGGGCATGACATAGTGCACTACTGGATGCACAACAACATGATTACCATCAACGGCCAGAAGATGGGCAAGTCACTGGGCAACTTCATAACCCTTAACGAGTTCTTTACCGGCCAGAACCCCAACCTGAAGCAGGCCTACAGTCCCATGACCATAAGGTTCTTCATCCTTATGGCCCACTACCGAGGCACGGTGGATTTCAGCAACGATGCCCTGCAGGCAGCCGAAAAAGCCATGTCACGCCTTATGGAAGCATACACGGCCATTGACCGCATACAGCCTTCCGACCAAAGCAGCGTAAGCGTGAAGGATTTCAAGGGTAAATGCTACGAGGCCATGGACGATGACCTGAACACCCCCATCGTGATAAGCCACCTGTTCGATGCCGCCAAAGTGATAAACCAGGCAGCTGACGGACACGCCGCCCTCACAAGAGAGGACATCATGGAACTCAAGGCTCTGTTCGGCACTTTCCTGTTTGACATTCTGGGAATCAAGGCAGAGCAAGGAGGAGGGTCCGACCGCGAAGAGGCGTTCGGCAAGGTGGTGGATATGCTGCTGGAACAGCGTGCCATAGCAAAGGCCAACAAGGACTGGGGCACGAGCGACAGGATACGCAACGAACTCACCGCCCTGGGATTCGAGATAAAGGACACCAAGGAGGGAACAACCTGGAAACTGAACCGCTGAAGTATGAGAAACCTGTTCATAACCATATTGCTGCTGTCTATGGCATTATCATGCGGAGGCCATAAGTCAACCGGCGTGAAAAAGGATGCTCCCGCTCCGGTAATATCCGCGCCTGCATTCTCCGCCGACAGCGCATTCAGCTATGTCAAGTCACAGACTGATTTCGGTCCGCGCGTACCGAACTCGGACGCTCACCGCAAATGTGCGGCATGGCTGACAGCCAAACTGGAGAAGTCAGGAGCCCATACATCCGTCCAGGAGTTCGAGACAGTTACTTTCGATGAGACAAAACTGCATTGCTACAACATCATAGGCAGTTATAATCCTGACAACCCCACCCGCATTATAATTTGCTCACACTGGGACAGCCGTCCCTGGGCCGACAACGACCCGGACCCCGCAAACAGGAAGACGCCTGTGGATGGTGCAAATGACGGTGCCAGCGGTGTAGGCGTAATACTCGAGATAGCCCGCCAGCTTCAGGCTAAGGCTCCCGAGATAGGGGTTGACTGCATTTTCTTTGATGCCGAGGACTGGGGGCCCGGCGAAGACTTCAAAGGCGCACATGCCGAAAAGTATTGGGGGTTGGGAACCCAATACTGGGCATCCAACCCTCACAAGGACAATTACAAGGCACGCTATGCCATTCTGCTTGACATGGTAGGGGGAAAGGGTGCCAGATTCTGTGTGGAGAGGTATTCCGAGATGTACGCCAAGAAGGTTGTGGATAAAGTCTGGAACTCCGCCTTGGAACTCGGGCACGGATCCCTGTTCATGAAAGTCAGCGGCGCATACGTCACCGATGACCATTATTTCATAAACGCCATAGCCAAGATTCCCGCAATCGACATCGTGCCCTACACGCCTAAGGCGGGCAGCAGCAGTTTCGGGCCTACATGGCACACTTTGCAGGACAATATCGGCAATATTGACAAGAATGTCCTTAAGGCTGTGGGAGAGACCCTCCTGCATGTAATTTATAACGAAAAGCCATGAGCATCAACGATATTCAGGATGAAATAATCGAGGAGTTCAGCATCTTGGACGACTGGATGGACAAGTACCAGATGATCATTGACCTCGGAAACGGGCTTGAGCCGCTTGACGAACGCTACAAGACTGAGGACAACCTTATTGAGGGATGCCAGAGCAGGGTCTGGCTCCATGCCTTCATGCAGGACGGACTGCTTTTTTTCCAGGCCGACAGCGACGCTATCATCACAAAGGGTCTTATTGCGATGCTCATCAAGGCTCTGTCAGGTCATACCCCCAAGGAGATCATTGAAAGCGATGTCTATTTCATCGAAGCAGTGGGACTGACACAGCATCTCTCACCTACCCGCAGCAACGGCCTGCTCTCCATGCTCAAACAGATAAGAACCTACGCACTGGCATACTCAGGGAAATGAAAAGGGCATTGTTTTTTCTGCTTTTGGCGGTGACCCTGGGCGGCTGCACTCCACGCACGGAATTCGGCATGAAAGTCCGCAGGAACGAAGTCGCATGGAACAACGGGCTCCTGGAATTCCGGACTGACATGGACTCCAAGGGGAAGAGGGACGACAATCCTGCATTCCGGGCTTACGTCAGGAATAAGGAGGGGAAAACCATTCAAATGCCCGCAGACACTGAAGGACTCGGATACGGGGCTTCCTGTCCCATGGGCACAAGCGGTCTTTACAAGCCGGGAAACGGAATCTCCGGTGCAGAGATTCTGCTTCAGACCCAAGAGCGTCTCATCATTCATCTCCGGTACGACAACTGGGAGATACTCGACGCACCCATATCATTGGACAAGCAGATAACACTCTTCCATGACAGTCCCATAATGGCTGTGATAGACTAT
The DNA here is from genome assembly GCA_017612875.1 of Bacteroidaceae bacterium. GTDB lineage: Bacteria > Bacteroidota > Bacteroidia > Bacteroidales > Bacteroidaceae > Colenecus. The sequence goes on from JAGAEZ010000061.1 coordinate 9,342, forward strand.
TATGCCGGTGATTTTGAATTACTCAACGTGGCAGCGGGACTGACTACGGCCGATACCGGGAAAATAACGGAGATTGACAACGGATATGCGGTTGAGTACCCGGACGGAATCACGGGAATCATTGTAATGCCGGAGGCCGACGATAAGACAAACAGCCGGATGACGGGAAACGTGATGCTCCGGAAAGGTGTCGGACAGGAACAGGTATTGCGCTACTATGCAGGCCTGAGCGACCAAGGACTGGATTTCCTGCTTGACAAACTTGCGGAAATCCTATAAAAATGTATAAAAGTTTTGGATATACCGGGATTTGTGCATATATTTGCAACTGCTTTTTTGAAAGATGACAATGGAATCGTTCTACACCTCCTATTACTATTATTATTACCGCGACTGACAGCGGGGCAAGGAGGTATGATTTCATGGACTTCATAATATTAATCATAGACCTGCCCCACAATGAGGCGGGTCTTGTTTTTGAACGGATAACGATAAATAATGACAATAGTAATGAACAGCAAGTACTGGAACGAGGAGATTGAGACCATGCCTCGCAAGAAACTGGAGCAGTTTCAGGTGGAGCGTCTCAAGAAAACCGTGGAGATAGCTATGGGAAGCGCTTTCTACGCTCCCAGATTCAAGGAACTGGGAATCACTCCCGATAGTATCAGATCCGTTGAGGATATAAAGCGTTTTCCGTTCACGACCAAGAACGACCTGCGCACCACATATCCTTTCGGCATCAAGTCGGTGCCTCTTGACAAGGTGGTTCGTCTGCACTCATCGAGCGGCACCACAGGTAATCCTACAGTAATTCTGCATACCCGAAAGGACCTTGACGAGTGGGCCGACGCAATGGCACGCTCCATGTACTGCATCGGTCTGCGCAACACCGATATCATACAGAACACGTCCGGCTACGGGATGTTCACAGGGGGCTTAGGCATACAGTACGCTGCAGAGCGTCTCGGAGCGTTGACGGTACCAGCAGGCGCAGGCAACAGCAAGCGGCACGTCAAGTTCATAACAGATTTCGGCACCACCGCCCTGCACTGCATACCAAGCTATGCCACACGGCTCGCTGCCGCCTTCCTTGAAGAGGGGATTGACCCGCGCAATACCACAGTACATACTCTCATTATAGGTGCCGAGCCCCATTCCGAGGCACAGCGCAAACGTATTGAGGAGATCTGGGGTGCCAAGGCCTACAACAACTTCGGTATGAGCGAAATGTGCGGCCCCGGAGTAGCTATTGAATGCCAGGAACAGAACGGAATGCATATCTGGGAGGACAACTATATCGTTGAGATCCTTGACCCCGAGACTCTGGAACCGGTTCCGGAGGGCGAACTGGGCGAACTGGTGCTCACCACCTTGAACCGCGAGGCCATGCCGCTGTTCCGCTACCGCACACGTGACCTTACCCGCATCCTGCCTGGTGACTGCCCCTGCGGACGCACCCATGTCCGTCTGGCCCGTTTCCAGGGCCGCAGCGATGACATGCTCATTGTCAAGGGCGTGAACCTATATCCCATCCAGATAGAGAAGATACTGATGCAGTTCCCGGAACTTGCCAGCGACTATCTCATCACCATCGAGACCATCGGTGACAATGACGAGATGACCATCGAGGCTGAACTGGCACAATCCACCGATGATTTCGGCATGCTCCAGAACCTGACGAAGGAGATAACCCGCCGCCTCAAGGACGAGCTACTGTTCACGCCCAAGGTGAAACTCGTAGGCAAGGGTGTTATACCGCAGTCCGACGGCAAGGCCAAGAGAGTGAATGATTTGCGTAACAACCATTAAAAATCAGGACATTATGAAGACCATAAAGCAGATTTCAATATTCCTTGAGAACCAGCGCGGCAAGCTAAGCGACATCCTGACCGCCCTCAAGGACCAGAACATAGAGATACAGGCCGCCTCGGTGGCCGACACGACCGAATACGGTATATTGCGCCTCATCACTTCAAACCAGAAGAAAGCAGCGGAACTGTTGTCCGCGAAAGGCCACTTGGTGAACCTGAACGAGGTTCTTGCAATTGAGGTGAATCCCGACACCGCCTCATTCGCCGATGCCATAGATGCTCTCACATCAGGAGGCTGCTCCATCAGCTACCTCTACACTTTCCACAAGGACGGCAAGCTGGTGCTCATAATTCGTCCCGCCAGTCTGGAAAAGGCCGAGAGCGTGGCCACACAGAAGGGGCTTTCACTTATACAAGGTTGGGAATGAGTTCTTCATTCCCTTTTTTTATAAATATACCAAATTTTTAATTAACCATGTTTTTAAAGATTCTCATTCTGATTTTGTTCTTCGCCGTCATGATCGGCGTGGGCATTTACTGCCGCAAAAGTGCATCAAACGTACAGGGATTCGTACTGGGTGACCGGAAGGTAGGCTCGTGGCTTACCGCATTCGCATTCGGCACATCATACTTTTCGGCCGTGATATTCGTGGGTTACGCGGGACAGTTCGGCTGGAAATACGGTCTTTCCGCCACCTGGATAGGTCTGGGCAATGCCTTGATAGGTTCACTGCTGGCATGGAGGATCCTGGGCCGCCGTACCCGGCTCATGACCCAGTATCTTCACAGCGCGACCATGCCCGATTTCTTCGGCCAGCGTTTCGGTTCCGAGGCCCTGAAAGTGGCAGCGTCAGTGATTGTGTTCGTGTTCCTTATTCCCTACACCGCCTCCCTCTACAACGGCCTGTCGCGCCTGTTCGGACTCTCGTTCGGCATCGACTACAGCTGGTGCGTTCTCGGAATGGCCATTCTGACCGGAATATATGTGCTGGTGGGCGGTTATATGGCAACTGCCGTGAATGATTTCATACAAGGTATGATAATGCTCATCGGTATTGTGGCTGTCATACTGTCTGTTCTGAACGGAAACGGCGGTTTCACGGCAGCCGTTGAGAAACTCTCACAGATACCGAGCGAAGCCGCCCCCGCACTGAACGGAGCTTTCACATCGTTCTTCGGTCCCCAGCCCATATATCTGTTAGGTGTGGTGCTGCTGACATCACTCGGTACATGGGGCCTGCCCCAGATGGTGGGCAAATTCTATGCCATCCGTGACGAGGCCGCCATACGCAAGGGAACTTTCATCTCCACCTTCTTTGCAATAATCGTGGCCGGAGGCTGCTATTTCCTCGGTGGATTCGGCCGTCTTTACGGAAACGTCATTGACTTTGCACCGAACGGCAATCCCGTCTATGACAGCATAGTTCCCTCCATGCTCCAGACACTTCCTGACCTCATGATAGGTGTGGTCATAATCCTGGTGCTCTCGGCATCCATGTCAACACTTTCATCGCTGGTCCTGACATCGGGTTCAACACTTACACTCGATATAATCAGGCCTGCAATGGCCAAGGGCGGCAAGACCATGAGCGAAAAGTCCCAGCTGCTCTCCATACGCCTGTTAGTAGTGTTCTTCATTGCAGTGTCATCAGTCCTGGCCATTATCCAGGCCAAGAGCTCCGTTACATTCATTGCACAGCTGATGGGTATTTCCTGGGGCGCGCTGGCAGGTGCGTTCCTGGCTCCGTTCCTGTACGGACTCTACTGGAAAAAGACTACCAAGGCATCGGTATGGGCCAGCTTCATCGTAGGCGTGGCAATCATGTGCGGCTGCATGTACGGAACATTCACCAAGACCACATTCATAAGCCCGTTCTTCAGCTCACCCATCAACGCCGGCGTGCTCTCGATGGTGGCCGGTCTGGTTATTGTCCCTGTTGTCAGCCTATTCTCCAAGGTCAAGGAGAAGGAGAGCGTCGATAAGATGTTCAGCTGCTACAACCGCGAGGTTACCGTGCGTGCATCGACATCGCTGATGGATGCCGAAGAAGTGAAAAAATAAGTACTTTTGTGCTCCTGAAAAAAGAAGTGACTGTTAATATGAAAAAGCTATTGCTTGGCGATGAAGCCATTGCGCAGGGTGCCATCGATGCCGGACTGAGCGGCGTATATGCCTATCCGGGAACACCCTCAACTGAAATAACCGAATACATACAGGGTTATTGCAAGAAGAACCCCGGTGAAAAGATACATAACCGCTGGTGCACCAACGAGAAGACAGCCATGGAGGCCGCTCTCGGAATGTCATTTGCCGGAAAACGCGCATTGGTCTGCATGAAACACGTAGGCATGAACGTGGCTGCAGACCCGTTCGTCAACTCATCCATCACCGGAGTGAACGGCGGTCTGATAGTACTCGTGGCAGATGACCCCTCGATGCACTCGTCACAGGATGAGCAGGACACCCGTTTCTACGGCAAGTTTGCCTTGATACCGGTTCTGGAGCCATCATCACAGCAGGAGGCATACGATATGATGTCATACGCATACGACCTGTCAGAGTCACTCAAACTGCCGGTCCTGATGCGTACCGTGACCCGTCTGGCCCACTCACGCGCCGTTGTAGCTACACGACCCAAGCGTGAACAGAATGCCTTGAACCCCGTATCGGGTAACCGTGACTGGGTACTGCTACCTGTGAATGCCAAGCGCCGCTACGCCTCGCTCCTGGAACGTCAGCCCGAGATCATGCGCCTGTCCGTAGAGTCACCTTTCAACAGTTTCAAGGCTCAGGCCAAGCGCTTCAAGACGGGTGCCATAGCCTGCGGCAACGCTTTCAACTATCTTTCAGAGTGCTATCCCGAAGGCATTCCTTTCCCTGTACTGAAATTATCACAGTATCCCATACCCGCAGAGACCGTACGTACTCTGGCCGAACAGTGTGACTCTATCATGGTGATTGAGGACGGACAGCCCTTCGTTGAGGAGCAGGTGGCCGGAATTCTGCCCGTTGACTGCAAGATTACAGGCCGTTTGACCGGTGAATTGCCCCGTCAGGGTGAACTCAATCCCGACATCGTGAAAGCCGCATTAGGACTGGCCCCCCTGCCACATCCCGAAGTTGCAAGGAACGTTGTGGCACGTCCGCCCGCCCTCTGCCAGGGTTGCGGCCATCGCAGCGTATATGAGGCCATCAACATTGTACTCAAGGACTACAAGACTGCCAAGGTGTTCGGTGATATAGGTTGCTATACCCTGGGTGCCCTTCCTCCTTTCCAAGCACTGGACAGCACCGTGGATATGGGTGCCAGCATCACCATGGCCAAGGGTGCCGCCGATGCAGGCGTGTTCCCCGCAGTAGCCATCATAGGTGACAGCACATTCACCCACTCCGGCATGACCGGTCTGCTGGATGCTGTCAATGAGAACTCTCCCATCACAATAATCATATCCGATAACCTTACCACCGGTATGACCGGCGGACAGGATTCGGCAGGAACAAACAAGTATGAGGCTATCTGCCGCGGCATGGGTGTAGATCCCGACCACCTTAAGGTAGTGGTTCCGCTGCCCCAGAACATGGAGGAGATTACACGCACCCTGCGTGAGGAGATTGAGTATCAAGGCCTGTCGGTTATCAT
>JAGAEZ010000009.1 GCA_017612875.1 Bacteroidaceae bacterium
GCTTCCTATCCTGGAGCCTGCCGTCCAGACCGGTCGTCCTTTGCTTATCATTGCCGAGGATGTTGACTCTGAGGCCCTGACCACCCTGGTTGTGAACCGTCTGCGTTCAGGCCTTAAGATATGTGCCGTCAAGGCTCCCGGATTCGGTGACCGCCGCAAGGAGATGCTTGAGGATATAGCCGTTCTGACCGGTGGATTCGTGATCAGCGAGGAGCGCGGCGTAAAGCTGGAGCAGGCTACAATGGATATGCTCGGCACAGCTGAGAAGATTACCATCACCAAGGATAATACCACAATCGTGAACGGCAAAGGTGAAAAGCAGAAGATTGCCGACCGTGTCGCACAGATCAAGGCCCAGATCAAGACTACCACGAGTGACTATGACAAGGAGAAGCTTCAGGAACGTCTTGCCAAACTGTCAGGCGGTGTTGCGGTTATCAAGATCGGTGCACCTTCCGAGACCGAGATGAAGGAGAAGAAGGACCGCGTGGATGACGCTCTGTGCGCAACACGTGCAGCTATCGAGGAGGGTATCGTAGCCGGTGGCGGTGTCGCTTACATCCGCGCCATCAGCGCCCTTGACAAACTGAAAGGAGAGAATGCCGATGAGCAGACCGGTATCCAGATTATCCGTCGTGCTATAGAGGAGCCTTTGCGTCAGATCGTGTTCAATGCAGGCAAGGAGGGAGCCGTGGTAGTCCAGAAGGTGGCAGAGGGAAGCGGCAACTTCGGTTACAACGCCCGTTATGACCGCTATGAGGACTTGATGAAGGCAGGTGTGGTGGATCCGGCCAAGGTGGCCCGTGTGGCTCTTGAGAACGCCGCATCGATAGCCGGTATGTTCCTGACCACCGAGTGCGTGATTGTGGAGAAAAAGGAAGACAAACCGATGCCTGCCATGAATCCCGGGATGGGCGGCATGGATGGCATGATGTAATCCTTTGACAATCATATCAGGAAAGATGGTTCCTTTAAATCCGGAATCATCTTTCTTTTTTTGTGCCGTGCAAGTATGGAGGATTTTTTGTAAGTTCGCGGATACTTAGGAATATAAAGGAAAGAAATGAAAAAACTGTATTATTTAGCTGCTTTAGTTCCGTTCCTTGCCGTCTCCTGCCAGTCTGATTCCGAGCCGGGCGTAAAAGGCTATCTCAGTGTGGGAGATTGGGGGTATATGGTTGATTCCCTGGATATAGCTGTTCCGGACGGCTCTGTCCTGAAGGGTTTGACTGCCGCTGATTTCGAGTTGACAGGCAACACCTACGGGACTCCTTATGATCCGGGTACAGGTGAGTTCGCGCAGGACTATGCCGATGACGGGATATCCATATCGATAAAGCGTAACAGGGTAAGGGTCAGATTCCGTCCGTTCCGCGATGAAGGCCGTCTGGGCCAGAACTTCCGTTCGGTACCTTGGGAACTTAAATGTGAGAAAGCAGGTTTGACCATAACCAGGAAGGATATTACAGAGAGTTCCACTGCAATTATCGACGATTGCATAACCGGCAGCTTCACATATGCCGGACTGACTCGGGAGTATATGCTTTGGCTACCCAAAGATGAGAACGGCGAGCCTTTGAAGAATGTTCCGCTGCTGGTATGGCAGATCGGCGGCGGTGAGTACAACAAGCCGCTTCTCGAAACGATAATAGCAAACCGGGGCCTGGTCGCGTTGCCTCAGAGGGGTGTCAAGTGCGCAGTCCTTGAGTTTGCCTTGGCGAATGAGAACTACTCATACAGTGCTTCGCTGTTTCCGGAGAAGATTAAGCTGATCGACCGCAATAATGCTTTGCAGATGGCTTTCATCGACACCCTTATCGAGCAGGGACTTGTTGACGGCAGCAGGCTTTTCTGTGCCGGAGCAAGCAGCGGCGGCGGTTGCACCATGCGTTTCATGATGCAGTTCGCCGACCGTTTCAAGGCTGCAATCCCATGCTGCGCAATGGATCCCATCGTACCTATCCACATGGCGACCGAGAAGTATGACGGCCAGTTCACCGATGATGTGACCAATGCTTTCCAGGGTGATGTATACCGTTGGAACGGGACGGAGATGGTTCCGTCCAGGATTAATCTGGAGGCGTTCCTTTCCACACCGCTCTATTTTGTGCATGCACAGGATGACCAGACATGCAAGGTGATCAGTTCACACGTATATTTTGATAGCCGCAAGAGACTGGGTGCCAAGGACGACAGGATTACAATTTATTCTGATGATTACATGAAGAAGTTCGGTGTGGGCGGAATACTGAACCATTTCTCTTGGGTTACGCTGCTTGATGATTATTCCGAAGGCTCGGCCATGGACTGGCTGCTGAAACAGTTTTAAGCGATGATTACACTTGCGATATTGGCTTCGGCCAACGGGACCAACGCCCAGGCGATAATCGAAGCGGTCCGTGACGGACTTCTTGATGCCCGGGTGGCCGTGGTGTTCACGAACAGGGAGGACGCGGGAGTGATAGCCCGTGCGCACAGATTCGGCATACCGGTAGAGATAATACCCTCAAAAGGGCATAAGGACCGTGCGGAATATGATGCGTTGGTGGTGGAAACCCTCAGGAGATATCACGTCGATACCGTGGCTCTTGCAGGGTGGATGAGAATTCTGAGTGAGGTGTTCGTCAGTGCGTTTGAAGGAAGGATACTGAATCTGCATCCGGCTCTTCTTCCCAGTTTCAAGGGAGCCACTGCAATATCCGATGCATACGGACACGGTGTGAAGATAACGGGTTGCTCGGTGCATCTTGTCACTCCTGAACTGGATGCCGGACCTGTCATTATCCAGGCTGCGGTACCGGTGAACGGGACGATTGATGAACTTGAGGCACAGATCCACCGCATGGAACACCGCATATTCCCGCAGGCTCTGCAGTGGTTTGCTGAGGGACGTATAAGCGTGGATGGACATAAGGTTGTTGTGGCTCCTCCGCGGGATATGGTCAAAAAGATTGATTACATGGAAGGTTGCCTGGTGTCACCGGCACTTGAAAAAAAGGAATGATATGAGTAAGGAACAGACTCCGTCGGCACATATCTCTGCCGAATACGGAGATATAGCCAAGACAGTGATCATGTGCGGAGACCCGCTCCGTGCAAAGTTCATAGCCGAGACCTATTTGGACAGTCCGATGCTGTATAACCAGATACGGGGTATGCTTGGTTATACCGGCACATACAAAGGTAAAAGGGTTTCGGTTCAAGGACATGGAATGGGGATCCCGTCCATCGGGATATATTCTTATGAGTTGTTCAATTTCTATGACGTCGAGCGCATCATAAGAATCGGAACCGCCGGTGCCTTGACCGATGACATGAACATCGGAGACATGTTGTTCGCGCAGGCGGCCTGTACGGATTCGGATTACGGACATCAGTATGGCTTCCCTGCAAGGTTTGCACCTATTGCAGATTTCGGTCTGCTTGAGGATGCCGTGCAAGTGGCACGGGATAACAGGTTCCCGTTCCAGGTGGGAAATATATACAGTGCGGATGTGTTCTATGATGAATCCGCCAAACAGATGAAATGGGGAAAGTTTGGCGTAAAGGCCGTTGAAATGGAATCTTCCGGACTTTATATCAATGCTGCCGCTGCAGGCAAGAAGGCTCTTACCATCTGTACAATCTCCGACCAGCTCGTCCGTAAAGAATACGCTACGACCGACCAGCGTCGGACCAGTTTTACCAATATGATGAAAGTTGCACTTGAAATAGCATAGCTTTATGATGAAATCCGGATTGTTTCTTGTATCGGCTGTTATAGCTGCGATGGTGGCATTCTGTTCGTGTGAGGAGGAAGAATATTCCGTTCCCCCACAATACGACTCCATCATCTGTCTTGAGAGCGACCCTGCTGCGGGTGATACACTGACCCTTCAGGTGAGAGCAAAATCCCTTGGCAGTTATTACTACCGTGCCAAGTGTGAATGGGAGATATCAGGAGGCACGCTTTCTTTATTGGAACCTCCCATTCCCATGGGTTATTACAGGGATTTCTCGGTGAGCAGGAATACTGCGAGCATGACTGTTGTCGATCCGGAACAGTTCCTTCCTTCGGTACGTTTTGTCCCGAAATCGGCCGGGACATACAATATCCAGTTCCGCATGACCCTGAATATGAGTATGCCCACGAAGGAAGGTTATATGACATATCAGGTGGGAGGTTACTCTGAGATACCTGGTGTTGTCGATCCTACGCTTAAGGGTACTGTTACCGTCAGGGCAAGATGAAAACCTGCATACCATGAAAACAATCAAGGCACATATAGACCGTTCGCTCAAAGACATTTTCAGTCCATCGGAACTGGAGTATGTCCGAAGGGCTCTTTGTATGGAGTATCTTGGGATAAGCGGAATATCGTATTATACAGGAGCGGATGTCGGGATATGTCCCGGGATGATGCATCGTCTTGATGATGCTTTAGGCAGGCTCTCTTCAGGTGAACCTTTGCAGTATGTCCTTGGGAGCGCTCCCATGTGCGACCTTACCTTCCGCGTTGACAGAAGGGTTCTTATCCCCCGTCCTGAAACTTCTGAGCTTGTGGAGTGGATTGCTTCGGACTTGAAAGGCATGAAGGCAGGCAGGCTTTTGGACATAGGTACCGGCAGCGGTTGTATAGCCGTCACTCTCTCACATCTGTTTCCGGACTGGAAAACAGAGGGATGGGATATCAGTGAAGATGCCCTTGATCTGGCAGAATGCAACAACAGGCTGAATGGTACGGAAGTCACTTTCCGTATGGTTGATATCCTTGACGGTATGGAATGGAAGGAATGCGGTGTCTTTGATGTCATTGTAAGCAATCCGCCTTATATAGCAGAGTCAGAGAGAGCCGGTATGGAGCGTACGGTCCTTGATTATGAACCTCATGCCGCCTTGTTCGTTCCCGATGATGACCCGCTTCTTTTTTACAGGGTAATAGCCGGAACAGGCCGTGAACATCTATCGCCAGGTGGTGCGCTTTATCTCGAGATTAACCCGCTATATGCCGATGAAATGGTGCCTATGCTCAAATACAGGGGATATGGTAATATTGAAATGCGGAATGATATTTCCGGCAGACCCCGTTTTGTCAGATGTATATCCTGATTTATATAAACTGATACTTATGACTGAAAAAGAAGGGTTGGAACGTGCCTATAGATACTGTACGGCTGCAGAACACTGCCGAAGCGAGGTCAGGGCGATGCTTGAAAGACATCAGACAGACGAGTTTTCAATCTGTCATATACTGGAGCAGCTTGAGAAAGAGAGATACATTGACGAAAGCCGGTATGCCAGAGCTTTTGTCCATGATAAATTGGGACTTGCCAGATGGGGACGTATAAAAATGTCTTATGCTCTCCGGCAGAAACGGATTCCTGAAGATATCATAGATGAGGCCATTTCATCAATAGATCCGGATGATTATTGCGCTGCACTCAAGGACGTGGCCGATTCTTTACGGCTTTCGGTCAAGGGTTCCGATGAATATGAGCGGAACATGTATCTCATGAAGCGGATATGCAGCCGGGGGTTTGAGCCTTCGCTTGTCAGCAGTTTCCTTAGACTTTCTGACAGTCAGGATTGAGGGCCATGAAAATATTGTCATCCGTTACTGATTTCCTGCTGCCCCGATATTGCAAGGTCTGCGGCAGAAGGCTTAGTGTTTCAGAGGAACATCTGTGTATAAACTGCTATATAGGTATGCCTGTCGTGGAGTATGACAGGAATACCTTGAACAGGACAGAGACGGTCCTGCTGGGTGAAAGGTCTTTTGTCCGGGCCTCCTCCATGCTTCAATATGACAAGGAGAGCGACTATAGGAAGATACTGTTTCATCTAAAGTACTGGGGACATCCTGACGTAGGTTCCTGGCTTGCTTCAATCGGCGCCAAAAAGCTTGATGAAACGGGCTTTTTTGACGATGTTGATATGATTGTTCCTCTTCCTCTGACCAGGAGAAAAATGCGTAAAAGGGGATATAACCAATGCATGTATATAGCACAGGGTATTAATACGGTTACAGGTCTTCCGGTCATAGACAAAGCTGTCATACGCAAGACTGACAAGATACACCAGGCCGGTTTGGGATTGTTCCAGCGCTGGAGTAATGCTCAAGGCCTTTTTGATGTGACTGATATCCGGTCACTGGAAGGTAAACATATCCTTATAGTTGATGACGTTGTAACTACCGGAGCAACACTCTGTTCCATGGTCGATGCCATTGAACAATGTGTACCGGATGTTAAAGTCAGTGTATTTACTCTTGCAATAACTACGTGATTTCTTCCTAACTTTGCGGCTGAAAATGGAGGAGCAGGTAAAACATATCAGGATCAGCGATTTCAGTTACGATTTGCCTGATGAGCGGATCGCAAAGTTTCCGTTGGCTGAGAGGGACAGTTCCAAACTGTTACTTTACAGGCATGGAGAGATAAGTCAGGATGTGTTCCGCAGCCTGCCTCATTATCTACCCCAAGGTGCCTTGATGATTTTTAACAACACCAAGGTAATTCAGGCTCGTCTCCATTTCCGCAAAGAGGCTACTGGTGGGCCTAAGTCAACAGGAGCCCTGATTGAGGTTTTCCTTCTGGAGCCGGCTGAACCATCTGATTATCAGCTTATGTTCACTCAGACTCAAAGATGCAGCTGGTATTGCCTGGTGGGTAATCTGAAAAGGTGGAAGGAGGATACACCGGTTTTACGCAACACTATTCAGATAGGCGAGCATACCATAACGCTTGAGGCTCGTCGCGGGACTCTCCACGGGACCAGCCACAGGATTGATTTCAGCTGGGACGGAGAAATAAGTTGGGCCGAACTGCTGGAGGCTGTGGGCGAGATACCTATTCCACCATATCTGAACCGTGAGTCACAGGAGAGTGACAAGACCACATATCAGACCGTCTATTCCAAGATCAAGGGCAGCGTTGCAGCTCCGACTGCGGGATTACACTTTACAGAACGGGTACTCAAGGATCTTGATGCCCATGGCATTGACCGTGAGGAGTTGACTCTGCACGTTGGTGCAGGTACGTTCCGTCCGGTGAAATCGGAGAAAATCAGCGGGCATGAGATGCATACTGAGTTCATTGCTGTCAAGCGTTCCACTATAGAAAAGCTGATTGCGCACGGCGGTGAAACCATCGCTGTAGGAACAACATCGGTCCGCACTCTGGAAAGCCTTTACTACATAGGCGTTTACCTTAGTGCTCATCCCGATGCGACTGAAGAGGAGATGCATGTCAATCAGTGGACTCCATACGAGACCAACCCCACAATGACAGCAGTCCAGGCTCTACGATGCATACTGGATTATCTTGACCGCCATCATTTGGATGTACTCAAGACAAGCACACAGATAATAATAGCTCCGGGCTACAAATACCACATCGTCAAGATGATGATAACTAATTTCCATCAGCCCCGGAGCACTCTGCTCCTGTTGGTTTCGGCCTTTGTAAACGGTGACTGGAAAAGGATATACAGCTACGCCCTTTCTCACGGTTTCCGTTTTCTCAGTTACGGAGACTCCTCCCTGTTGATTCCTTGATGACAGGTTCATGGCATAGCTTCAATAGCCAATCGTAAACCGTTAACGGAGACAGTGATTTTTTTATGGAAAAAATTTAAACAGATTCTTGACGTCAGCGGGCATAAACCGATGGATTTTATGTAAGTTTGCAAAACAATTCTAATATGTAATCCGTTATGAAAAAGGTCCTTGTTCTCTTGTTATGCGGTATATGGGCAGTGTATGCGTATGCCAATGACGGTGTTTTTTACACTCAGGGGAACCAGCTGATTCCCATCAGCGAAACTGATATAAGTGTAAAGAAAGAGGTTCTGACGCTGAACCGGGTTGATGACAAGATTCAGGTTACGGTCTATTATGAGTTCTTCAATCCCGCAGATCAGAAAGAGGTGCTTGTAGGGTTTGAGGCGGCCGCTCCTGATACCTATTTCAATGAACAATCGGTCAGACTGTTCCCTCAACATCCGTATATGAGCAATTTCAAGGTGGTTTTGAACGGAGAACCGCTATCGTATGAGGTTGCCCATGTGTCCCGATATGATGAGAAATGGAATTATCTGTCGAATCCGGAGTATTATGAGGACGGGAAAATAAAGAGTGCCATCCCCAAGGAATTGTTTCTGGAAGAATGGTTGGCTCAAGGTGATGACGGACCAGTGGGACATCCGCTGTATGTCTATCACTTCAAAGCTATGTTCCGTCCCGGACTGAACGTCATTCAGCACACATACGACTTTGACATCTCATATGAACGCAATGGCTTTACGTCAGAGTTCTACTATATACTTACTGCAGCCAACAGGTGGGCCAACCATCAGATTGATGATTTTACGCTGTACGTCAACATGGCTGACCATACGTCTTTCCATATTTCCCCCGGGTTCTACAAAAGTGCAGATGAATGGGAGATACAGGGTACAGGCAAATATACAATAGGCACACTTCCGTATCAGGTCAGGCAGGACAGCATTTTCTTCCATATTCAGCATGGCAATATCAGATTCCATAAGGAGAATTTCCATCCTGACGGAGAACTTCTTATAACCTTTGACTACCCATGGGGCTTGTGGAACATCGTTGATCCGGATTACATCGAGTCTTTCAATGCTGAATCTTTTATTGATTCTCGTAAGCTCCAATATGAGCCTTTCACTATGAATTATAGGTCTGAAAGAAGGGCAATCTATAATGATCTGTTCGCTTTGGAGCAACGCCGTATTCTCAGAAACCTGCCGTTTGCTTACCGCGGATACGTTTTCAAGACAAAAGAACTGCAGGATTTTTATGAATCCACGGTCTGGTATATCCCCGACGCGGAGTATAAGGCCAAGATAGAGGATCTGCCAGAAGAAGAACAGAAGTGGGTGGAGTACTGGTCATTGTCCGATTCAATTGACAATGTCAAGAAAAAGGAGATTGAGGATCGCGTAAACAGTATGTACAAACATGTCTTTTCCGAGTATCTCAAGTCCAGGAATCCGCCATTGGGATATAATTTTGACACACAGTATTTTTCAAAAGACTTTTTTCATCTGCATGATTTGATAAGCAGTTTGGAAAACCAGTCGGGTGAGCCCATTATACACGATGCCGATCATTGGATTTGGGGCCAGGACTGGTGTGACGACCTCTCGGCCCGGGTTCTCAAAGTGGATATGGTTTCCGGAAAAAAGGCTAAGGTTACTGTCAATATCCATAACTGCAATGACCGCCAATTGACCTTGGTCATGGTCTATGAGAGGCAGAACTGGTTTATTGACGATATGATTGACAACACCTCCATGCGTCAGGGAATTATTGAAAATCTGGAATCCTACAAAAAAGAGGGTATAGTACCCCGAATAAAATAATCAGAAAACATCAGAAATCTTTCTCTTTGCAGGAGTCGAACCTTCAGCTTGGGGACCATCGTGGAGAGGCGTAAGCGGAGAGCCCACGGAGGATCCCGTTAAGAACGGCGCTTGTTTGTCGACGATTAGACACCATAGGTGGCTAAGACGGAGGAGTTCGCCGTTCAGGATCCGGAGGGGCTCGCAGTAGCCTCGGAGCGTTGTGTCCCCAAATGAAGGTTCGGCGGAGGTTATACAAAATAGGAAAGATTGTGCAATTGCAACCTGTTTGAATGTGTGCAGGTTGAGGTGAGGCATGATAAAGAAGTATCTTTGCAGTCCCAAAATGAGCAAAATATGGAGAGACCTACAGTAGCCCTTATGTATGATTTTGACGGAACCCTCTCACCGTCATACATGCAGGAGTACGATTTCATGGACGCCATAGGACTCACCGACAAGGAGTCATTCTGGCAGGCATCACATGGTCTTGCAGAGAAACAGCAGTCCAGTACAATCCTTGCTTATATGAAACTCATGGTGGATAAGGCCAAGGAGAACGGCATAAGCATCCGCCGCCAGCAATTCGTGGAATTCGGACGCGGAATAGGTTTCTTCCCCGGAGTGGAGCAGTGGTTCGAGCTGATTAACCGCAAGGGGGCCGAGATGGGGGTGAACATAGAGCACTACATAATATCATCGGGCCTGAAGGAACTCATTGAGGGGACATCGATTGCAAAATACTTCAGGCAGATATACGCCTGCTCGTTCATGTATGAGAACGATGCGGCAGTATGGCCGGCCGTGGCAGTGGATTTCACATCAAAGACCCAGTTCATATTCATGATAAACAAGGGCATACATGAGATCTGGAATAATGCCCAGATAAATGATTCGATGCCCGATGAGGGACGTCCCGTTCCTTTCCAGAACATGATTTACCTTGGAGACGGCGAGACCGATATACCCAGTATGCGGATTGTTAAGACTGAAGGCGGTCACTCAATTGCCATATATAAGCCCGGCAACGAGTCAAGCCGTGCTCAGGCCCGCAACCTGGTACACAGGGGCCGCGTGAACTTTGCCTGCCCGGGTGATTACACCGAGGGCGGTGAACTATACAACGCAGTGATTGCTACAATAGCAAAGGTCAAGACCGACTCTGAGTTCCGTCATCTGGAGCGCAGTAATCAGAAGTCCATGCTTAAGGAATGATTTTGAAGACCTATGGATAAATTCAATATAATAGTTTTGGCAAAGCAGGTGCCCGATACCCGTCAGGTGGGTAAGGATGCCATGAATGCCGACGGCACGATCAACCGTGCCGCACTTCCGGCTGTATTCAACCCGGAAGACCTCAATGCCCTGGAACAGGCCCTTGCCATAAAGGACCGTTTTCCCGGCAGTACAGTGACCATGCTTACAATGGGTCCGGAGAGAGCAAAAGAGATAGTGATGGAGGGAGTATATCGCGGTGCTGACGGCGGTTATCTGCTTACAGACCGTCTGTTTGCAGGAGCCGACACTCTGGCCACATCATACGCCTTGTCAACCGCCATCCGCAAGACAGGCAAGTACGATATAATAATAGGCGGTCGTCAGGCAATAGACGGCGATACCGCTCAGGTAGGCCCTCAGGTGGCCGAGAAACTGGGACTGAACCAGATCACATATATAGAGGAGGTTCTGGATATAGACAGCAAGTCTGTTACTGTCAAGCGCGTTATAACCGGAGGTGTGGAGACGGTAAAGGCCCCGCTGCCATGTGTGCTGACTGTGAACGGAAGCGCAGCCCCTTGCCGCCCGCGTAACGCCAAGCTGCTGATGGGGCGCAAGAACTACGAGGTTCCCGCATGGACCGTGGCCGATGTGAACGCTGATCCCGTCAAGTGCGGATTGTCAGGTTCGCCCACCAAGGTAAAGAAGATAGAGAACATAGTATTTCAGGCCAAGGAGAGCAAGCGCTATGGAGCAGGTGATGCCGATATAGCTGCTCTTATTGAGGAACTGGCCGTAAACCACATAATAGGATAAGCCATGAACAGCATATTTGTATATTGTGAACTGGAGGGTGTCCAGGTGGCTCCCGTCAGTCAGGAACTGCTCACAAAAGGCCGTTCACTTGCAAGCCGGCTGGGCGTAAAGCTTGAGGCTATTGCAATAGGAAGTGAACTTGACGGTATTGACAGACAGATTATCCCTTACGGAGTTGATGTGCTGCACGTGTTTGATGACAAATGCCTGGCACCTTATACCACTGCACCTCATTCTGCAATTCTGGTAAAACTGTTCCTGGAGGAGCAGCCGCAGATTGCTCTGATGGGTGCAACGGTTATCGGCCGTGACCTTGGCCCCAGGGTTTCATCGGCACTGGGTAGCGGTCTTACAGCTGATTGCACCAACCTTGAGATTGGTGAGTATGAGGACAAGAAGACAGGCAAGGTCTATGAGAACCTGCTTTATCAGATACGTCCCGCATTCGGAGGCAATATCATTGCAACCATCGTCAATCCCGACCATCGTCCCCAGATGGCAACCGTACGCCAGGGAGTGATGAAGAATGAGATTCTAAAGGAAGATTATAAGGGTGATATTGTAAAGCATAAGGTAGCGGATTACGTAAGTCAGGCCGATCTGGCTGTCAGCGTGATAGAGCGCCACATGCAGAAACCCTCACACCATCTGGACAGTGCCGGCATAGTAGTAGCCGGCGGTTACGGAATGGGCAGCCGTGAGGGTTTTGACATGCTGTTCGAATTGGCAGAGGCCCTGCACGCCGAGGTTGGTGCAAGCCGTGCCGCCGTTGATGCCGGTTTTGTGGACCATGACCGTCAGATAGGTCAGACAGGTATTACCGTAAGGCCCAAGCTCTACATTGCCTGCGGTATATCGGGTCAGATCCAGCACATAGCAGGTATGCGTGAAAGCAGCCTCATCATGTCTGTCAACCAGGATCCTGATGCTCCCATCAATACAATAGCCGACTATGTGGTGACAGGCCGCGTAGAGGATGTGATCCCCAAAATGATCCGTAACTTAAAGGAGATTTCAAAATGAACAACTATAAGGATACCCCTGAACTGAAAGCCCGCATGAACTCTCCGCTTATGGAGCGCATAGTGGAACTTAAGGAGAACTTCTATACTGAGGCTGAAAAGTATGACTATGCACCGGCCGGTTTTGCCGATGCAATGGACAATTTTGACCGTGTGCTGGAGCTTACCGGCAGCGTATGCGATGAGGTTATTGCACCCAATGCCGAGGCTGTGGACCGCGAAGGCTCACACTGCAGCGGTGGCCGCGTACAGTACTCAGCCGGTACAGCCCGGAACCTCAAGGTCATGCATCAGGCCGGTATGTCCGGATTCGGACTGCCCCGTCAGTATGGCGGTCTGAATATGCCGGTAACCGTATTCAGCGCAGTTTGCGAGATGATTTCACGTGCCGATGCGTCGTTCCAGAACGTATGGGGCCTGCAGTCTTGCGCCGATACCATCAATGAATTCGGGAGCCCTGAACAGAGGGAGAAGTACCTCAGAATGGCCAGTGAAGGAGCCACAATGTCAATGGACCTGACAGAACCCGATGCCGGAAGTGACCTGCAGAGCGTGATGCTCAAGGCTACTGAGGATCCTGAGAACGGCTGCTGGAGACTGAACGGCGTGAAGCGTTTCATAACCAACGGTGACAGCGACATTCATCTGGTGCTGGCCCGCAGTGAGGAGGGTACCAGCGATGGCCGCGGTCTTTCGCTCTTTATCTATGACAAGCGTGACGGCGGCGTGAACGTCCGCCGTATCGAGGATACGATGGGTATCCACGGTTCACCTACCTGTGAGCTTGTGTTCAACAACGCCAAGGCTGAACTGTGCGGTGAACGCCGTTTAGGTCTTATCAAGTATGTGATGTCACTCATGAACGGCGCACGTCTTGGTATAGCGACCCAGAGCGTGGGTATTCAGGATGCCGCATGGCGTGAGGCTGTGGAATACGCCGCAGAACGCCGTCAGTTCGGGCGTCCCATTGACACATTCCCGGCTGTATATCAGATGCTGGCTGTAATGAAAGCCAAGATCGAGGCGTCTCGGTCACTGCTTTACGAGACTTCACGTTACGTTGATATCTACAAGTCACTTGATGCGATTGCCAAGACACGCACCCTTACTGCGGAGGAGCGACAGGAGAGCAGGCGTTACAGCCGTTTAGCCGATGCCTTGACTCCCATTGCCAAGGGAATGACGAGTGAGTTCGCCAACCAGAACACATACGACAGCATTCAGATTCACGGCGGTTCGGGATTCATGCGTGACTATGCCTGCGAACGTCTGTACCGCGATGCCCGGATCACCTCCATCTATGAGGGTACAACTCAGCTTCAGGTGGTGGCGGCATTGCGTTATGTTACCGGCGGTGTCTATTCGCGGTTCGTGAAGGATATGCTTGTAACTCTTCCTGACTCTGCTGCCAGACAGGCCATTTCCGATATGGTTGCCAGGCTTGATGAAATGACGGCCCATGTGACAGACCAGAAGGAGACAGAGGTGAATGATTTCTGTGGCCGCCGTCTGATGGAGAGTGCTGCATACTGTGTTATGTGTACTCTGCTGTTGCGTGACTCTGTAGAGACACCTGGACTGTTTGACAAGTCACTCAAGGTATTCCTGGACTATTCACGTTCACAGGTGGACGGTCATTACAGCGTAGTAATGACATGGACTGCACAGAGCATGGATTATTACAGGCAATCTCTTCCGTATAGTCGCGTATAAAAAAGGTTATTCGGTCTTTTTTTTGATAAAATAAACCGTGCCTCGGGATAAAATACTGAATGCAGTGTTTTTTATCCCGAGGCTTGTATTATTTTTGCTCCGCTTATAGAGAAAACAGTGCAGGTTGCAAGGTACAAAGAGTGACATACTGAAGAGTGAGCTTAGGTACAAGCGTATGACAGAGACTCCTGTTCCCAGGTTGGTGCTCAGTCTTGCCGTACCTACCATAATCAGTATGTGCATATCGGCCATCTACAACATAGTCGATTCTTGGTTCGTAGGCCATATCAGCACGGTTGCCACTGCAGGTGTCGGGGTGGCATTCGCTTACCAGTCACTAATACAGGCAACCGGATTCTTCTTCGGACACGGATCCGGCAACTATATGTCCCGTGCTCTCGGTGCGCGTGACACTGAGGGTGCCGGAAGAATGGCTGCAACCGGATTTTTGTCGGCATTCTTGATGGGTCTGGTGTTCATGGCATCGGGCCTTTGCTTTATGACTCCGCTTTCCCGGCTGCTTGGAGCGACTTCTGATGTGGTGCCTTATTCAAATGCTTATCTCAAGTGGATCCTGATTGCCACTCCGTTCCTGGTGTCACAGATGACGCTTAATAACCAGTTACGTCTTCAGGGCAATGCCATGCTGGCCATGATAGGCATTGCCGCGGGGGCAGTGCTGAACATCTTCTTTGACTGGCTGTTGATAAACCATCTTGAAATGGGAGTCAGTGGTGCTTCATTGGCCACACTCATAAGCCAGTTCATATCATGGTGCCTGCTGTTGTGGGCCACTACCTTTGAAGGCAATGTGCATATACGTCTGCGCAATTTTGCGCCCTCCTTGGAGCGTTTCCGTGAGATTGGGGCTGGTGGCCTGCCTTCGCTTATGCGGCAGTCGCTTTCCAGCGTTTCGGCTATCTGTATGAACTGGGCGGCCGCCATTTATGCACTTGAGGGACAAGAGGCGTCCACCATAGCCGCTTTTACGGTAGTGGCGCGTGTCATGCAGACTGCAATGGCAGTGATACTGGGTGTGGGACAGGGGTTCCAGCCGGTTTGCGGATTCAACTGGGGAGCCGAAAGATATGGCAGGGTAAAGGAGTCGTATCTGTTTACCATAGGCATGTGTGTTGTGATATTGCTGGTTACTTCTACACTGGGATGGATATTTGCTCCGGAGATTATTTCTTTCTTCCGGGATGAGGATCCGGAACTCATAAGGATAGGGACCACGGTATTGCGTTGGCAGTGCGTGGCGTTTCCGTTAGTTGGCCTGACTACTCCAACGAACATGCTTCTGCAGAATATCCGCCGTACAGGCAGGGCCACTCTGCTGGCCATGAGCCGTCACGGTTTCGCGTTCTATCCCACGCTTTTCATTCTGCCCGCCATCTGGGGCCTGCAGGGACTGGAAGCCACTATGGCCACGGCTGACGTGCTCACCTTTATGCTGGCTCTACCGTTCTGTATAAGCATGATAGGCGAACTTACAGCCCGTGACAAAGGCGGATCTGCATGATAGAACGTCCGGTTTTGCCTTTTCATCAGATAGGCTGAGTCTCTGAATAAAACCGGCTGAATTTGCTTTTCTTCTCTCGTCTTGCACTATCTTTGCGGTATGGAATACTCATTCGGTGATATGCTTTCACTGCTTAGGCAGTTGATAGCAACTCCATCTATAACCCGGGGAGAGGAGCAGGCTTCAGCTTTGATCAAGGCCGATATGCTGCGTCACGGATATGTCCCTAAGGAGATCGGGCTGAATTTGCTGTGCTATGGCCGTTCGTTCGATCCTGCTAAACCTACGTTGCTGCTTAACAGCCATATGGATACGGTAAAACCGGTAGCCGGGTGGACTAAAGACCCGTTCACACCTGTTGAGGAGCACGGTAAGCTGTTCGGACTGGGCAGCAATGATGACGGTGCAGGGCTTGTGTCCCTTTTATATGCGTTCTATCAGTTGGACGGCAAGTCGCAGCCTTATAATCCGCTCTTTCTGGCAACCGTCGAGGAGGAGGTGAATGGAACCGGAGGTATGAAACTGGCGGTGAAAGAGCTTCCGGATATTGATGTCGCTCTGATAGGTGAACCTACGGGTATGCAGCCTGCCATAGCGGAAAAAGGCCTGATGGTGCTTGATTTTTCCGTTCACGGAAAGGCGGGCCATGCTGCACGGAACGAGGGAATAAACGCTCTTTACCGTGCGACGGGACTGATAGAGAGACTCCGTTCATTCACTTTTGACAAGACGTCGGAACTGCTCGGTCCTGTAAAGTTCACCATAACGATGATTTGCGCCGGAACGCAGCACAATGTCATCCCTGATTTGTGCACCTTCACTGCCGATGTCCGCACGAATGAACTATATTCCAATCATGAGATATTTGAAATGATAAAAGCAGTGTTGCCGGAGTGGTGTGATGTCAAGGCCCGTTCCTTTAACCTGAATTCTTCAGGCATCAGCGTGAACCATCCGATAATACGCAAGGCAATAGGTATGGGCATGGAACCGTATGGCTCGCCCACTCTTTCCGATCAGGCCGTGCTGGCCTGCCCGTCATTCAAGCTTGGACCGGGAGAGTCCTCCCGTTCCCATACTGCCGATGAGTATGTCTGTATTGACGAACTGGAAAAGGCGGTTCCTGTCTATCTGGAATTGCTTGACGGCTTAAAGATCTGATTTCTTTCAGACAAGGCTTTGAGTTTGTCCCGCTTGCCGAAACAGATTCTTATGTATGTGGCTTTTTTTGCTCATTTTTTGTATTTTTACCGGAAATCTGAACGACGATTATGGAGAACGAATTTGCTGAAGGCATAAGCCGTATAGAGATTGATTCGCTCTGGGGACGGAAGCACATCGTATGGGACCTGCGTCCCGACGTGAATATCCTGAGCGGCCTGAACGGCACAGGGAAGAGCACAATCCTTAACAAGACAGTGGCTCGTCTTGATTATCTCTCAGGTGAATCCCAGGATGATGCTCCTGAGGTTTCGATACAATATTTTCCCGAGGGAAGGAATAAGGTGCGCTATGATGTGATCCGCAGCATTGACCGTCCTTTGATGCACAGCAATCTGCTGGAGAAGATGTCTGACAGGAGCGTGGTCTCAGAACTGGACTGGCAGCTCTACAAGCTCCAACGCCGTTATCTTGACTATCAGGTGAACATAGGTAACCGGACAATAAACCTGCTTACCTCAGGAGAGCCAGAAAAGATAGAGGAGGCTCAGAAAGTGTCAAGACCAAGGATCCGGTTCATGGATTTCATTGATGAGCTGTTTGCCGACACCGGCAAGAAAATAGTCAGGTCCAGCAATGAAATCCTGTTTGACCAGTTCGGGGTGAGACTCCTTCCATACAGTCTTTCCTCGGGTGAGAAACAGCTTCTGGTCATTCTGCTCACTCTTCTGGTCCAGGATAATCAGCCATACGTGCTGCTTATGGACGAACCTGAGATTTCACTTCATATAGAATGGCAGCAGCAGCTGGTGTCGAGGGTCAGGGACATGAACCCGAATGTACAGATTATCATGACCACCCATTCACCGGCAGTAATCATGGACGGATGGATGGAGGCTGTGACCGAAGTGAACGACATTACGGTCAAATGAGTAGTCCTTCGGGAGGTATCAGACTATGAAGAGACTGATTGACAACGTAAATTCACGATATATAGAAGCTGCCAACCGGCTCCTCCCGGACAGGAAAAGGGGGAGAATCATTGCTTTTGTGGAGAGCTATGACGATGTGGCATTCTGGCGTCTTTTGCTGGATGAGTTCGAGAGCGAATCTTGGTATTTCCAGATAATGCTGCCGGACAAGGGCGGACTGACCAAAGGCAAGAAATCGGCTCTTCGTTCCTGTATAGAGCACAGGAATCTGGGTAAATACATGATTGCCTGTGTCGATAGCGACTATGACTGGCTGCTTCAGGGGGCTACCAACACATCGAGGGAGATAATATCCAATCCATACGTGATACAAACCTACACATACGCCATCGAGAACTACCAATGCTATTCCGGCAGTCTTCACAACATCTGTGTACAGTGTACTCTGAATGACCGCAGGATAGTGGATCTGGAGGCCTTCATGGAGATGTACTCAACGGCAGTGTATCCTCTTTTCGTATGGAATATATGGTTCTACCGGAAACGGCTGCACAATCTGTTCAGTATTCAGGACCTTAACATTGACATTCGTCTCAAGACTGTGGATATAAGGCATCCGCAGAATGCGATACTTGCCACTTCGGACAGGGTCAGACGCAAGGTCAGTTCCTTGAAGGCCAATTATCCTGACGCGGTCGCCGAGGTGGAAGCGTTGGGCGAGGAGCTGTCCGGACTCGGGGTTAGGGAAAAGGATACCTATCTCTTTCTTCAAGGGCATCATCTGGTGGAGAATGTTATCCTTAAACTGCTTACGCCTGTCTGCACCAGGCTCAGGCAGGAGAGGGAATCGGACATCCGCCGTTTTGCCGTGCATGACCAGCAGTACCGCAATGAGTTAAGCGCCTATCAGCACAGTCAGATGGGAATTGCCGAGGCAATACGGAAGAACACGCATTACCGGGATTGCGGACTCTATGACAGGATGCGTGAAGATATGAAGCGTTTCCTATCTATGCTTCCAGAAAGAGGGGGTGAGCAACAGCAGGACAGCAAAGACCTCCAGCCGGCCGACAACCATAAGGAAGGCTGAGAACCATTTGCCCAGCACAGGCATGTCATCCCACGGTATATTGCAGCCGTGGTTTCCGATTGTCAGTCCGATGTTGCTCAGACATGAGAGGGCGGTTCCGTATGCATCGGTTATTTCAACCCCTATGGCGAGATAGAAAAACCAGCCGAAAAAGACGAGTGCCAGAAAGAACAGGCTGAAGGTAAGGACACTATGCCTTGTGGACTGGGGTATGACCTTACCGTTGATCCTGACAGGAATGACGGCGTTCGGATGCAGGATCCGATGGAACTCGTTGCGCATGGTCTTTATGAGGATGGCCAGTCTGATGGCTTTCATTCCTCCGGATGTGGAGCCTGCACAGGCTCCAAGATACATACAGAGGCCTATTATCATCCAGATGAAAGGAGGCCACAATGTATAGTCGGTCGTGGTGAACCCTGTGGTGGTTATTATGGCTGTAACATGGAACAGAGCGTTGCGGAATGAATCGGCGGCATCGTATGGAGTGGATATGTACAGGCTGACACATACTATCACGGTGAAGAGCAGAATGATGGATACATACCATTTGAATTCGGTATCCTCAAAGAGCTTATGGATCTTTCCTTTGAATGCCACAAAGAAGAGCAGTCCGTAATTGATGCCCGAGATGAACATGAAGAACGTCAGCACATACTCTATGCTGCGGGAGTTGAAAAAGGCTATGCTTGCGTTCTTGGTGGAGAAACCTCCTGTAGCGGCAGTGCACAGGGCGTGGTTTACACTGTCGAACAGTCCCATCCCGCATATTCTGAGCGCGATTGTGCAAAGGACAGTTATGATAAGGTAAACTGTAAGTATCCAGCGTCCGCTGATGCCTATCCTGGGATGCAGTTTCCGTCTTCTCGGGCCTATAGCCTCTGCGGCAAACAGTTGGCTCTCACCGACACCGAAGACAGGCAGTACCACGACGGTAAAGAATACGATACCCAATCCTCCTATCCACTGGGTCAGGCTACGCCAGAACAAAAGTCCGTGAGGAAGAATCTCGACATCCTTTATTATGGTGGATCCCGTTGTGGTGAATCCGGATATCGTCTCGAAGAAAGCATCGGTGAAACCGGTAATGTATCCGCTTATCATATATGGGAGGGAACCGAACACGGAAAACAGGAGCCAGCTTGCCGCAACCACTATGTAACCGTCACGACGGGTCATGCTTGAATCCTTATGGCCGGACTTATGGCCGAACAGAAGGAAAACCAAGCCTGACGCAGCAGTGACGAGACCTCCCATAATAAACCCGAAAAGGTCGTTTTCACCGAGAAATACGGGAAAAATGGAGCAAACCAGAAGCATTCCCGCCTCAATCAACAGCAGGATTCCTAAAATCCGGTATATGATTCTGGGATGTATCAATTGAAAAACTTCTCTATTGTCTTTATCATGCCCTCAAGGCAGAAAACCACGACATGGTCTCCTGTCTGAATGGTAGTGTTGCCGGTTACAAGCACAGCTTCCTTGTCGCGTATCAGTCCTCCGATAGTAACGCCGCGGGGAAGTGATATGTCCTTTACGGGGTAGCGGGTTATGCGTGCACCCTCTTTCACGTTGAATTCGGCAACATCCGCATTGGCGAAGGTCAGACACTTGACATTTGTCACATCGGCATCGAGCATCATCTGGTAGATATGGCTTGCCGCTATCTTCTTCTTGTTTATGACAGTTCCGATGTCAAGCTTCTCGGCCATGTTTATGTAGTCGATGTTCTCCACCTCAGCTATCGTTTTGGTTACCCCGAACCGTTTGGCGGCAAGACATGCAAGGATGTTTGTCTCCGAATTGTCCGTAAGTGCCACGAAAGCCTCGGTATGGGAAATCCCTTCGCTCGTGAGCAGACTCGGGTCGCGGCCGTCGCCGTTTATTATCATCACCCTGTCATCCACCAGTTCAGTGAGGCGGTTGCAGCGGTCTATATTGCTTTCGATTATCTTGAGATTCATGTAGTCCGGCATGAGCTGGGCAGTGCGGACGGCAATCCTGCTGCCGCCCATTATGATGACATCCCTGACATCGGGCAGTTCCTGTTTGCCGGCAATCTTCCTGATGTGCGGTATGTGTTTCTTCATGGTCATGAAATAGACCAGGTCACCGGCTTGCATGGTGTCGTTTCCGCTGGGAATTATTGTCACTCCCTCACGTAATATCGCCACTATATGATATGGCAGCTCTTTTCCGAGCAGGGAAAGCGGCTTGTCGAGAATCATGGCATTCTCGCGCAGCTTGACACCCATCATGACCAGGGCGCCTCCTGCGAACTCCCACCACTGCCTTATCCAACTGAGTTTCATGCCGGCCACAATCTCACCGGCTGCAAGCATCTCCGGGTAGATGAGCGAATCCACACCCGTACTCAGGAAATAATCCTTGTTCCTGGGCAAAAGGTATTCGTAGTTGTCAATCCTTGCGACAGTCTTTTTGGCTCCCAGATAGTGGGCGAGCTGACATGCGATAAGATTGCGGCTCTCGTCCGGTGTGACGGCCACGAAAAGGTCGGCGTCGCCTGTACCGGCCTCCTTCAGGCCGCGGAAAGTGACGGGTGAATCCTGTACTGTCATGAGGTCGAAGTTGGATTCCATGCGTCCGAGTTTCTCCTCACTTTCATCGATGAGCGTAATGTCCTGGTTCTCTCCTGACAGGAGTTTGGCCAGATGAGTGCCTACATTGCCGGCACCTGCAATGACTATTCTCATGTCTCTTGGGTTTGCGGGTTGAAATTCTCCCCGTTGAGAGCGGCGATGACCGCATCCTCGTCGAGGTTACACAGATGAAGCAGCTGCGGGACGGAACCGTGTGTGACGAAACGGTCCGGCAGTCCTAAACGCACGATAGAGGGAGCATAGCCGTTCACAGCCATGAATTCCATTACGGCGGTACCCATCCCGCCTGTGATAACTCCGTTTTCAACGGTAATTATCCTCTTGTATTTCTTTCCGACCTCGTGAAGTATGGATGTATCGATGGGCTTGAGGAAACGCATGTCATAGTGGGCGGCGCTTTTGCCCGGATTCTGTTCTTCCCAAAGGCCGATGGCGTGACTGGTCAGGTTTCCTATCGGTCCGATGGTCAGTACCGCCACGTCCTCACCGTCCTTCAGCTTCCTGCCTGTACCTACGACAACAGGTTCGAACGGTTTCTTCCAATCGGTGAGAATGCCCCGTCCGCGGGGATATCTTATGACGAAAGGTCCCTGGTCCGGCAACTGTGCAGTGTACATAAGGTTGCGCATCTGGATCTCATCGTATGGGGAGGCTATGGTAAGGTTGGGTATAGGCCTCAGGAAAGCAAGGTCGAAAGCGCCGTGATGGGTTGGACCGTCTTCGCCTACCAGTCCGGCCCGGTCGAGACAGAAAACAACGTTGAGGCGTGAAATGGCCACGTCGTGAATGACGTTGTCATAGGCACGTTGGAGAAATGATGAGTATATGTTGCAGAATGGAACCATTCCCTCTATTGCAAGTCCAGCCGAGAATGTGACGGAATGCCCTTCGGCTATGCCTACATCAAAGCAGCGCTTGGGGAATGCCTTCATGGGAATGTTCATGCTGCAGCCTACCGGCATGGCAGGCGTCACTCCTATGATGCGGCTGTTCTCTTTCATGAGTTCCAGCAGCGTCTCGCCGAATACATCCTGAAACAGGGGGGGCATGCCGTTGTCCGATCTGATGATACGTTCACCGGTTTCCTTGTCGAACAGTCCGGGGGCATGCCAGAGCTCAGAATCCTTTTCGGCAGGTTCGTAACCCTTGCCCTTCACGGTTTTTATGTGGAGCAGCTTGGGACCGTGCATGTTCTTGATGTTGGAGAGTATGCGTACCAGGTTCTGGACATTGTGACCGTCAACAGGACCGAAATAGCGGATGTCCATACCCTCGAACATGTTGTTCTGGCGGGTCAGGTTTATCTTGAAACGGTTGTTGCGTCGGATTATCTTGCGGCGACGCTGTTCGTTCATCAAGCCGGCTTTGGAAAGTAGCCTTGCTACATAATACCTCAGAGTGTTATAAGAGCGGGAAGTCTGAAGCTGTGTAAGGTAGCTTGACAGTCCTCCTACACTCTGGGATATGCTCATGTTGTTGTCATTGAGAATGATGAGCAGGTCATTGTCTGTGCTTGAAGCGTTGTTCAGACCTTCAAAGGCCAGTCCTCCGCCCATGGCTCCGTCACCTATCACGGCCACGACCCTGCGTGAGGTGTGACCGTTGCGCTTGTCAGCCACAGCCATGCCGAGGGCTGCCGATATGGAGTTTGAGGCGTGACCGCTCGTGATGGTGTCATATTCGCTCTCTTCGGGAGAGGGGAAAGGACGGAGACCTCCGAATTTACGGTTGGTGCAGA
Organism: Bacteroidaceae bacterium; assembly: GCA_017612875.1. Taxonomy (GTDB): domain Bacteria; phylum Bacteroidota; class Bacteroidia; order Bacteroidales; family Bacteroidaceae; genus Colenecus. The sequence goes on from JAGAEZ010000009.1 coordinate 23,180, forward strand.
ACATGTCCCTGCGTCCGGTGAGTATCTTGTGGCTGTATGCCTGATGTCCCACATCCCATACAATCCTGTCATCCGGGGTGTTGAATACATAATGCAGGGCGACTGTCAGCTCAACAGTACCGAGACTGGAGCTGAAGTGGCCTGGGTTGCGTGAGAGTTCATCAATCATCATCCGTCTCAGTTCATCGCAGACCTGCGGCAGTCTGGAGGGATCCAGCCTTTTAAGGTCGGCAGGCGAATCTATCCCTTTCAAGAGATTGTCAGATTGCGGACTTTCCTTGCTCTCTTTCATTTTGTACAGAATGTTTCAAACGGCAAATTTAACAAATATTGGTGAAAACAACACCCCCTTAAGGCTGATTTATCCCCGACTGCCAATCAAATCGGTTTTTTGATGTCATGGTATCCTTTTTTTCATTAAATTTGGGTCAATTTCCAGGAAAATGTAATGACATACTCCATAAGCGACATTGCAACAATGACCGAAGCCGAAAGGCATGGCTTCTGTCCGGCTGTGATCTCATGGCTTCTCACCGACAGCCGTTCTTTGTGTTTTCCGTCTGAAACACTGTTTTTTGCCTTGACCGGTCCGAGGAATGACGGACACAACTACATACGTGACCTCTATAACCGTGGTGTAAGGAATTTCGTGGTAAGCCGCCTTCCGGACAGGATGGAGGATTATTCCGAATCCAATTTCCTGCTCGTTCAGGACACTCTGGCCGCACTTCAGAAGCTGGCAGCCCTCCATAGGAAACATTTCAACATTCCTGTGGTAGGCATCACCGGGAGTAACGGAAAGACCATAATCAAGGAATGGCTGTATCAGCTGCTTGACCCGGATTTCGCGGTTACCCGTTCTCCCCGCAGCTATAATTCCCAGATCGGAGTGCCTCTGTCTGTCTGGCTCCTGAACAGTCAGACCCAGCTCGGAATCTTCGAGGCCGGTATCTCTAAGAAGGATGAGATGCGCAATCTGTGGAAAATAATCAAGCCTACTATCGGTGTACTTTCGAATATAGGGATGTCGCATCAGGAGAATTTCCAGTCCCTGCAGGAGAAGTGCTTCGAGAAGCTCAAGCTTTTCCAGGACTGTGACGTGATTATTTATGACGGCGACAATGAACTGATACAGAACTGCGTCAACAGGTCTGTCATTACAGCACGTGAGATATCCTGGTCCAGGAAGAACCAGGAGAAACCGCTATATATCTATTCTGTCGTCAAGGGTGAAAGTTCAACCGAGATACGCTACCGCTATATCGGACTTGAAAACAGTTTCACCATACCCTTCACCGACGACGCTTCGATAGAGAATGCCCTGCATTGCCTCGCCGTCTGCATTTTCCTTATGGTGCCTCCTGAAAAGATCACGGAGAGGATGCCGCTTCTGGAACCGCTTGCCATGCGCCTTGAGGTGAAGGACGGGAAACAGGGTTGTGTCCTTATCAACGACAGTTACAATTCGGATTTCTCTTCATTGGCCATAGCCCTTGATTTCATGGCCAGGAGGCATGATGACAAGTCGCGCGGAAGGACTCTCATCCTGTCGGACATCCTCCAGTCCGGATTGTCGGTCCACGAACTTTACCGGAAGGTGGCGCAGCTCGTGGAGAACCGCGGCATCTCAAGACTGATAGGAATAGGTCCTGACATATCATCGGAAGCACTCAGATTCGACGTGCCGGACAAACACTTCTTCAAGACTACCGACGAGTTCCTCAAGTCGGGTCTGGCTGAGCAGTTGCGTAATGAGCTGGTTCTTATCAAAGGTGCCCGTGTGTTCATGTTTGACAGGATAGCCGAGCGCCTGGAACTGAAGGTCCATGAGACCATACTGGAGGTTGACCTCCATGCGCTTGCCGACAATCTTGACCGGTACAGAAGCATGCTCAGGCCCGAAACCGGGATTATCTGTATGGTCAAGGCATCGGCATACGGTTCCGGAGCAATCGAGGTTGCCAAGACACTTCAGGACAGGCAGGTGGATTATCTTGCGGTAGCAGTGGCCGATGAAGGCTGGGAACTGCGTAAGGCGGGTATCTCGACCAATATCATGGTCATGAACCCGGAACGTACGTCTTTCAACACTCTCTTTGACCAGAAACTGGAACCCGAGGTCTATAGCTTCCATCTCCTTGACGCGATAATCCGTGCCGCCGAACACAACGGTATAACCAACTTCCCGATTCACATAAAGATAGACACAGGTATGCACAGGCTCGGATTCGATGTCTCGGATGTCCCTGAACTGGTGAACCGTCTCAAGCGTCAGACCGCTGTGATTCCCCGTTCCGTGTTCACTCATTTCGTGGGAAGCGACAGCAGCGAGTTCGATGATTTTACCGGACTTCAGATTGAAAGGTTCAATACGGCGGCGGATACCGTCCAGGCTTCATTCAAGCATCATATAATACGTCATATCTGTAATTCTGCCGGAATAGAGCGGTTCCCTAAGGTCCAGTATGACATGGTTCGCCTGGGGCTTGGCCTGTACGGCATCAATCCGATAGACAACTCCGATCTTGAGACGGTATGTACGCTCAAGACCACGATTCTTCAGATAAGGGAGCTTGAGCCCGGAGAGACAGTCGGTTACGGCCGCAGGGAAAAGATTCTGCGCCATTCCAGGATAGCCGCCATACCCATTGGCTACGCCGATGGCCTGGACCGTCATCTGGGCAACCGCCATGCATATTGTCTCGTTAACGGGCAGAAGGCGTGGTATGTGGGAAACATCTGTATGGATGTATGCATGATAGATGTGACTGGCATTGAGTGCAAGGAAGGGGATCCGGTTGAGATTTTCGGAAAGGACCTTCCGGTACATGTCCTGTCGGATATCCTGGATACGATTCCGTATGAGGTCATATCCACGGTGTCCATCCGGGTTAAGAGGGTTTATTATACCGAATGACGGCAGTGCCGGCGGATGACTTTAATGCGGTTTATTGAACGATAACAACTAACCTAAAGACAATATGACAACTGTATCAAAAACAACGGCTCAACGGATGACAAACTTCCGATGGGTAATGTGTGCCCTCCTTTTTGTGGCCACAACAGTCAATTATCTGGACCGTCAGGTCCTTTCACTTACCTGGAAAGATTTCATTTCAGTTGATTTCGGTTGGAGTGACAGCCAGTATGGTACCATAACCGGTTTCTTTTCCATTTTCTATGCGGTAGCCTGTCTGTTCAGCGGCAAGTTCATTGACAAACTGGGCACCCGCAAGGGTTATCTGTGGGCCATATTCATCTGGTCGGTCGGTGCCTGCATGCATGCCGCCTGCGGATGGGGCGCACTTAAATGGGCCGGTGCCGAGTCAATGGAGGCTGCCAAGAATTCGGCCGATATCATGCTGCTCGTCACTACGGCCTCGGTCTATATGTTCATATTCTGCCGTGCGGTGCTGGCCCTGGGTGAGTCAGGTAACTTCCCTGCTGCC
>JAGAEZ010000062.1 GCA_017612875.1 Bacteroidaceae bacterium
GGTGGCGGAATTGGTAGACGCGCACGTTTCAGGTGCGTGTGCCGCGAGGTGTGCAGGTTCGAGTCCTGTTCTGGGCACTTCACTGGAGAGATGGCGGAATTGGTAGACGCGCTACTTTGAGGGGGTAGTGACAGGTATGTCGTGTGAGTTCGAGTCTCATTCTCTTCACCAATCACAGCATTTTCAAAGACAATGCGGTAATAGCTCAGTTGGTAGAGCACGACCTTGCCAAGGTCGGGGTCGCGAGTTCGAGTCTCGTTTACCGCTCAAGAAAATCAGTTACAGCAGCAGTATGAGCTGCTTTTTTTGTTTAACAAAGGATGAAACCATTATCAGTCGCCCTACTCCTCCTGACAATCCCGGCAGTCGCCCTGCAGGCACAGACCAGACATACAGTAAGCGGTTACATTACCGATTCATCAAGCAAAGAGACGCTTATTGGAGCCACCGTGCTGGACCTGAACAGCGGGCGTGGAGCCATAACCAACGAATACGGATTCTACTCACTCACGCTTCCGGACGGCGATTTGGAGATCCGTACCGGATATGTCGGCTATAAACCACTCACCCTGTCTTTCACACTTGCCTCTGACACCTTAATCAATATTGGTATCCGGACAATTGAGCAGCTTGACGAGGTAACTATTGTGGGAAACCGTGAGATACTGGGAGTGAGAGGCTCCCAGATGAGCGCCGTTGACATTCCCATCGAACAGATCAAGGCCGTTCCCGCGATGTTCGGCGAGACCGATGTCCTGAAGGCACTCCAGCTCCTGCCGGGAGTGATGGCAGGCACTGAAGCCACGGCCGGTCTTTACGTACGTGGAGGCAATCCGGACGAGAACCTGCTGCTGTTGGATGGAGTGCCGGTCTATAACGTGAACCACATGTTCGGCATGTTCTCCGTTTTCAACCCCGATGCCATCAAGAACGTAACCTTGTACAAAGGCAGTTTCCCCGCTCACTATTACGGGCGCCTGTCTTCGGTAGTGGATATCCGCATGAAGGACGGTGACCTGAAAAACTGGCACGGCAATGTCTCCACCGGGCTCATCTCCTCCAAGATCAATCTGGAAGGTCCCGTCATCAAGGACAAGACCTCCATCAACATTTCGGCCCGCCGCACATACTCCGACATCATGCTCAACGCCGCACTTGCCCTGAACCGGGCATTCAATTACACCGATGCCGAGGATATCAGCATGGGATATTATTTCTATGACTTCAACGTCAAGCTGAACCATAAGTTCAATGACAGGGACCGTCTCTATCTGAGCTGGTACAGCGGCGACGATGACATTTACTTCAAATACAAGGATGCCGACGGGTTCTACAGGAACAACACCAAGCTGGACTGGCACTGGGGAAACGCTGTGGCCGCCCTACGCTGGAACCATGTGCTGGGCCCCAGGCTCTTCATGGACCTGAGCGCCAACTTCACCCGCTACCGCCACAGGATGGGAATAGACATAAACGAGAAAGACCGCTCCGGCACCTACTCCAGCAAGGCGGGAATCAGGATGCGTTCGGGAATCTATGACCTGTCCGGAAGGGCCGATTTCCACTACTCCCCCTCCTTCCGCCAGGACCTGCGGTTCGGAGTGAGCTACACCAGCCACCGTTTCAGACCGGATGCCATGAGCATCAGCATGAGCGGTTCCGAGGAGAACGACTCCACCTACGATGTCCGCCAGACATTCGGCAGCAAGGACATTCCTGCCCATGAGGTCCAGCTATACGTGGAGGATGACATAGAGCTGACTGACGCCGTCAAGACCAACATCGGAGCGGGTTTTGCGGCTTTCAGCGTAAACGGCAGGTTCTACAACTCCATCGAGCCCAGGCTCAGCGCCAGAGTCCTCATAACCGATGACCTCTCGTTCAAGACAGGATATGCTTACATGACACAGTACGTGCATCTGCTCTCCAACAACATGATAAACCTGCCCACTGACCTGTGGGTTCCCGTGACCGACAAGATAACGCCTGAGCATTCGCACCAATGGGCCGCCGGACTCTCCTACAGCATTGAGAACAAGGCCGATTTCACGCTGGAGGGATACTACAAGCACATGGACAACCTGCTTGAGTACAAGGAGGGCTCCACATACATGACCGGCGATACCGACTGGCAGAACAAGGTGGCTATGGGCAAGGGCTGGAGCTACGGAGTGGAGCTCATGGCTCAACGCTCCATAGGCAAGCTTAACGGATGGCTGTCATATACCTGGAGTCACTCGCAGCGCCGTTTCGACCGCCCCGGGATGGTGCTGAACGGAGGCCGCACATTCGATTCCAAGTATGACCGCCGCCACAAGGTGGATATCACCTGCAACTACAAGTTCAGCGACAGGTTCGACATGTCCGCCACCTGGATTTACGAGACCGGCAACTGCGGCACCATCTACACGCAGTACTACGATGCCGCACAGCTCATCTCTCACAGCGAATATGACATAAGCACATTAGGATACTACGACAACCGTAACAATTTCAGGCTCAACCCCACCCATCGGCTTGACCTGGGATTCAACTGGCACCGCAAGTTCGGCGAGAAGGTGAAACGCACACTCAACCTGAGCATATACAACGCCTACAACAACCGGAACCCCTTCCTGGTCTATGTATATTCCGAAGGCTATTTTGAGAACGGCGAGTACAGCGAGTACCGCACTCTCAGGCAGCTCACCCTCTTCCCCATCCTTCCCACACTCAGTTACACACTTTCATTCTGACCCTATGAAACATCCGATAAGAAAGACAGCCGCTTTGGGATTAATGATTCTGCTGGCAGCGGCATGCACCAAGGACATAGAGTACAAGGGCCCTGACAGCAAGCCCATGCTCGTGATGAACTGCATTGTCCAGGACGGTGAGGTTCCCGTCATACACGTAAGCCGCAGCGTGTTCTTCCTGGATTTCTTCCAGTCACGTAAAAGTCTTGACGACCGCACCACAGTGGATGTGGAGATAAACGGTGAATCGCGCCATGCCGCCTGGGACACGTCAGAACAGGTCTATACCGACGGACGCACCGTACATGCCGGCGATATCGTACATATAACCGCAAGCCATCCTGACTATCCGGGCGTCAGTGCCACCGATACCGTCCCCGTGCCAAGCGAATGTATCATCACCGGTTTCCGCAAGCAGTACTCGCCCCGCAAGACCATCGGCGAGCTGTTCGATGACATTGACCCGTCATTCGATGACAGCAGGATTGACTCCACATGGGTGGTAGAGATTGAGATTGATGACCTCAAAGACCATCCGGACTATTATTTCCTCACCATAATGCCTACAATATCATTTGTCACGGACCATTATGAGGGAGGGCCGCTGGATACCGTAACCGTGCCGCTGCACTACCAGATTCCGGCCAAGACCAAGATCCTGCTGGACCAGAGCGATGCCGCCACGTCATTCCTAGAGGAGACTGAGAGCGACGATGAATTCAAATACGGGCAGGAAAGCTTCATTTTCCCCGACCAGCACATCAAGGACGGCAGCCGCCTCACCTTCGAGATATTGATGGAACGTCCTGATACAGTGAGCGGCATAATCTATACAACTGATTCTCTCGACTACTATTCCGGCTACGGCAGTTACGACCCGTATTACTACAGCAACTATCTGTTCACATCAGGGCAGATATACGGTGACCTGGTCTATTCAGCCAACGTCGTCCTCCACACCCTCTCTTCCTCCTACTATTTCTACCACAAGAGCACAGAGGATTTTGAAGATGCTGAAATGACTCTCATGTCCGAGCCCGTGACAGTGATAAGCAATGTGAAGGGAGGCGCAGGGATTCTGGGAGCCTACTCTTCCCGTAAGTACACGAAAACCATAAAAGCCCCATTCTGACATAAAAATCGGCCAGCCTGTGCCATAGGACCATCGTGCAAAACTGTCAGGATTTGCCGGAACACCCATTTTCATGGACGCTTGGGTCGCGAGAATATGCTGTAGGCCCGATTTCGTGTCGTAGTGTCCAAGGAAAACACCGTAACGCCCATTTTCATGGACGCTTGGTCAGCGAGAATACGCTGTAGGCCCGATTCCCTGTCATAGTGTCCAAGGAAACCGCCGTAACGCCCATTTTCATGGACGCTTGGTCAGCGAGAATATGCTGTAGGCCCGATTCCGTGTCGTAGTGTCCGGGGAATCGCACGGCATTCCATTATTCCGGCTTCTCTTCAGAACATTTTTCTTTCTGGTTCACAAATTCATAGCCTTTGTATATTTTCCAAAGGAAAAGGAATTCATTCAACAATATTAATATATGGAATATTCCCCAGACTGGCGATTGGGAGTTTATGGTTAATCTACACCACACGACCATCAGTAAAATCTGGACAACTGTCAGAATCCGCATTTCACTTTTCTTTTCAGTCAATTCCCTAAAGAAAAGGAACATGATGGAAAACAGGATGACTATGGCATACATGACAGATTCAATAATCTGCTGGATAACGCCGGTTGGCATGATTCCTGTCTCCGAAGCTGTTATCGTTCCATTATATCCTGTATTTCCCGTCACTATTACCAGCGATGCCGTCGCTCCCAAGGCGAAACAGCCTAACTTCAACGCTGTAGCTATATTGCCCATCCGTACGGCATTCCTCATGGTGTCATTACCCTCGTAGCCGGTCTTTAAACTGTTCAGGAAGCTGAACCAGCGGGAGAAATAGAACACGAACAAGGGTATTTCGGTAAACAGCAGGAAAACCACATACCATGTGATCCCATTCCTCATACCTGATTTACAAAAAACATTGAGTGCAAAAACTGCCAGTATGACGGCGGCCACAGGAGTCACGGTGTTCCAGACAGCCAGTCCGGCAGCATCTTTTCTAAGTTGTTCCATATTGACAATAACTGAATTGGTTTTGATTCACAAATATATGCAGATTCCTGGTAAAAGCAGACGAATGCAATTAAAAACAACAAAAACGGCCTTCACATCCGCAAATCCGTTTGACTGTTCGGATTTATTAATGAAAAAACACTATTTTTGGGGGAGTTAACAAGAAAATACTATGTGTTTAACGAGAAAAGTATGGCCATCAGTCATTGGATTTGCCGCTCTTTGTGCGGTTGCCGCGACCATGGCGGGTTGTACGGAAGAGGAATCCAGCGTGGTTAGCCCTTCCGAATCTGAAGAAGTCCAAATCACGGGAAAACCTTTTATCGTCCAGGTTGTAAACAATGGCGAGACCCGCGGCACAGAGATTTCCGAAGTCACTTCCTTCAATATGGTGGGCATTCAGGGAGCCTCCAACAAATGGATTGACAACTACCAGTTCACAAAGCCCGGAGACAACTGGGTGTCAACCGGACACGAGGGTCTCATGTGGCCTGCCGGCACGGACACGCATACCTTCTATGCGACCTGCGACAACACGGACGGGGCCCCGGCCATCGAAGACGGGAAGTTCGTGTACACCGTTCCGAGCGAAATCAGCGAGCAGAAAGACCTGCTGGTCGCCCTGAGCGAAGACAATGAAGACGGAGAGCCGGTGGAGCTGGCCTTCAAGCATGCGCTCTCGTCTGTGAAGTTCAAGATAGGATTCGACAATGATGCACCTGGTGGAGAAAATGACCTTCATATCCACGTGACAAGAATCACGCTGTATCATATTGCCACCAAAGGCACCTTCGATTTTGCAAACTATGCGACAGGCCCCTGGACCGTTGACACGGAAGATGCCGAATACGAGGATATCGTCATCTGGCTGAAGAATCCCGTGGATTTCACTCCTTCTGCTGTGGATGAATTCATTACGCTGGACGAAAATATTGACGGAGAGATCTATGTGATGCCGCATAAACCGACAGCGTGGGATACAGACGGAACTGCAGGGCATCCGTTGAACGACAGCTACATCGGCGTCACCTGCCAGGTCTTCGAATACAACACAGACAATCCGACCTTTTATGATTTTGTGGGGCTTAATGAAGACTCCGGCGAAGATGACTATGAAGACGCAAAGGAGATGTATATCGACACGTATGAAGGATTTGCATCGACGGATAATGACGACTGGCTGGAAGACAAGGTGCTCGAAGTAATCGTCCCGACTGACCCAGACTGGGGCACGAACGTCATCCTTGAAAGTACCCTGAAACATAGAAACGAAGAGGCAGACGCCAACGGCACTTCGGAGAATGTCGAAGAGGTATTTATCCCGCTGACGATGGCCAACGGCTTCGGCTTCAACAAGACGAATGTCATCAATATCAGAATGGACAAGATGAAGTACGGCAACGGAAGAGACTTCTATGCTCTCGATTCCTTCATTATTCCTTAATAATCAAAAATAATCATGAAGGCAGAATATATCAAACCCGAGACCCAGACTATCAAATTCGAACTGGAAAACGGTATCATCTGCGCCTCCGGCGATTCGATTTTCAGAAATCCCTATATTATCCCCCGGGATTTAGAGGAAGATTAAGAATCTGTCTGAAATTCAGCAGACCGTTCCTACTGTGACAGGAGCTTGTAGCGGGCGAACTTTAGGAGGAGGGTTTTCTCACCTACGTTCTGGAAACGGATGCGGGCCTTGGCGTTCTCACCGGAACCCTCTACGGAAATGACGCTTCCTATGCCGAAACGCTCGTGCTCTATCACATCACCTGTTTTCAGGGTTGATGACTGAGCCGGTTCGGAGTCCCTCAGCATCGACTCCGTCACTTTCTGGAACTTGCCTTGCTGCCACGGCTTGATGACCTGTTTCTGCGGTTCAGGCGGCCTCCTGTCCTGATAACGCCGGAACTGAGGTCTGGAATCCTGCTCCGATGGAACCGGACGGTTGGTCCAGGGTGCCTTTACCCCTCCGGAAGACATATCCGTATTCAGATAACGCGGATCAATATCCCTGAGGAAACGGCTGGGAGTGCAGAAATCCACACTGCCGTACTTGAAACGCGTGGTGGCAAACAGCAGGTACAGATACTTGCGGGCACGTGTCATTGCTACGTACAGCAGGCGGCGTTCCTCTTCAATCTGACGCTCGTCATCACCGCTCATATCACTCGGGAAGAGATGCTCCTCAAGACCTACTATGAAGACCGCGTCAAACTCAAGACCCTTGGCTGCATGTACAGTCATCAGTGTAACC
>JAGAEZ010000063.1 GCA_017612875.1 Bacteroidaceae bacterium
GTTACGTCGGAATCTTTCCACGTGCCGACATAGTCTTTGAGACTCATGGATTCATCTTCTTTCTCATCGTCCTTGTTACAGGATGTGAATCCGAAAGAGACAGCTGCCAGAACAGCCAGAATAGTTAGTGTCCGTTTCATTTTTACATTGTTTTTTGTTAAGGAATCATCTTGTCCGGAATCTGTACATATCTGTCCGGTGAAGACAAATTCATACGGATTCTAAGCAAAGATAATGCTTTTTTCCGATACGGCAACACGTCCGGTGATAATTGTCATCCTGTTTTTGTCCATTCGGGAAAATACGTTACCTTTGCGGCCGAATGAAAGGGGGTGCCCCTGTGAGGGCTGAGATCATACCCTATGAACCTGATCCGGACAGTACCGGCGGAGGGATTGGATTTCGAATCTTATATAAGGTGTACCCTTTTTCATTCGGATTAACTTTCAAATCTATATGAAAAAGGTGTTTTTTTTATCCCTGAGCCTGATTGCGGCCGGATATGCCCAGGGCAGTGACCTTACAGAGTCTGAAACCGATTCCATGAGAGTGGAGAGACTGCAGGAGGTGGTGATTGACGGCGTGCGCGCCCATGAGAACGAGCCTTTTGCCGTGACTGACATAGACCGGCGCCGGTTAGACAGCTACTCCAAGAGCGGACGTGAACTGCCGTTCCTGTTCGCCAGGACCCCTGGCGTGATTGCATGGAGCGACAACGGTACCGGCATCGGAACCACCTATATGAGGATACGCGGGGCGGCTGACTCCCGCATAAACGTGACTCTTGACGGAGTGCCGCTCAACTCTCCCGAGGACCAGTGCGTGTTCTGGGCCAACATGAACAGCTATGCGTCACTGCTGGGTAGCGCACAGGTGCAGCGCGGCTTAGGAACATCGACCGTAGGTGACGGTGCGTTCGGCGGCTCGGTGGCACTCTCCTCCAAGCTCCCCAGTCCCCGCAAGGGCTTTGAGCTTACCACATCATACGGTTCCTTCAACACTCTGCGTCTCGGCGGTTCATTCTCAACCGGAACCATTCTGAACAGCATTATTATAGACGGAGCATACCATATCACCCAGACCGACGGTTACATTCACGGCACCAAAGGCAAGGCCGGCAGCTACTACGGAGGGCTGATATGGACCCCTGCCGACAACATTCTGGTACGCTACCGCAATATAAGCAATTTCGAGAACACCGGCCAGGCATGGAACGGAGTGACGGCAGGCACCGATGACTTGAGTATCATGGACGGTACGTATGGCGAAAGGACAGGTATCAAGACCTACCGGGATATGTGGAATGCAGGACTGGGCAAGTATAATTCTCTTTATGAGCAACTGGTTGTCACGCCTCTTGAACAGAAGACTGCGGGTAACCCATACGCATACTCTACTGTCCGCTACATGATGAATGACGGCTCTTACTGGGACCGCACCACCGACAACTTCCGGCAAGACCATAACATTCTCTCTCTTGCCTGGAACGTAGGCGACGCTTTCTCCACATCGCTCACCGCCCATTACACTTACGGCTACGGCTACTATGAGGAATTCCGCTATCAGAACAAGCTCAAGAAATTCGGACTTTCAAACTACAACGCCCCGGACGGCAGCACAGTAAAGAAAAGCGATTTCGTGCGCAAAAAAGGTCTGGAACAGCATACATACGGGATAATATGGAACACCGGTTACACGACAGAGCGTACAGACCTGCGCAGCGGCGTATCCTTCCAGCAGTTCAAGGGCAACCATTTCGGGCACATCACATACGTGGGGAACCGGTTCCTGAGCGACTTCCTGCTTGCCGACGGCAAGTACACCTATTATGATTCCGACGCCTCCAAGACAGACATAAGCGCATACATCAAGGCCGGATACAATTTAACCGGGAATCTCCACGCGTTTGCCGATGCCCAGTACCGCCACGTGGGTTACAGGACCGACGGATACAATGACAAGTTCATGGACAACGGCGACGGTACCTACGGCAAGCACTGGCTTGACATAAACAAGGAATATGACTTCCTCAACGCCAGGGCAGGTCTCACATGGATTGAAGGCGGCCACCGTCTGCACGCTCTTGTGGCTACGGCAGGCCGTGAGCCGGAGCGCAACAACTTTACCGACAACGGCACCTACCCTGCCCCTGTACCCGAGTACATGACTGATTACGAGGCCGGATACAGCTATGAAGGTCTCATCTGGAACGCCGGGGTGAACCTATACTACATGGATTACAAGGACCAGTTCGTACAGACCGGCCTCAAGAGTGACATAGGCGAGAACCTTACCACAAACATAAAGGGTTCCTTCCGTACCGGTGTGGAACTTACAGCATCGGTCAGCCCCGTGCCCTGGCTGGAACTTGAAGGCAATGCCGCGCTGAGCAGCAACAGGATCAAGGATTTCGATGAGGTTGTAGAGGACTGGGATGACTGGGAAGGCAACCCCGATGCCGGCACTTATCACTGCGATGGTGACGGCGACGGATTCCGTTCATTCCACTATGACAACTCCACACTTGCATTCTCACCCTCCGCAATCCTGAACGGATTCATCAACTTCAACTTCGGCAGATTCAAGGCCGCATGGCATACCGGTTATGTAAGCCGCCAGTATCTGGACAACTCCCGGAACGATGACCGCTCCCTGCCCGCATACTCCCTGTCCGACCTCTCGCTTTCATACACTGTTCCCTTCAGCAAAGCGTCCGGCAGCATAGTGATAGGTGCAGATTTCAACAACGTGCTCAATGCCCGCTGCGCGACATCCGGATGGGTCTATTCAGCCGTTTATGAAAGCGGCGGCCACACCGACGACAACCGTTATTACCAGATCGGGTTCATTCCCGCCGCTCCTTTCTCCGCACTGGGACACATAACACTTAGATTCTGAACGGCAATGCTATCCGATATCTGGTCATATATCGCCGGGCAGTTCACCGGCATGGATTTCTGGGACACGATCCAGACAGCGGGACTTATACTCAGTTTCATCTATCTTTGGCTCGAGTTCCGCCAGAAACCGCTCATGTGGATAATAAGCGCTGTATGTTCAATGATTTACGCAAGCGTATATTTCCACAGCAAGATATATGCCGATATGGGATTCAGCTGTTTCAACATCTGCCTGTGCGTCTATGGCTTCATCAAGTGGCTCGCTTCCGACCGGAAAGAATCGGCCAGACAACGATCCGACGCCTCCAGGAGAGAGCCCGGGATAGTCTATCGCCATTTCCGCGCCGCAGAGTTCCTGGCGGTCTCAGGAACGGCGGCTCTCATCTGGGCTGCAATCTTCTGCATCCTCCGGTTCCTGACCGATTCTCCCGTCCCCGCCCTCGATGCCCTGACCACCATGCTCAACATAGTGGGCACATGGGTACTGGCCCAGAAGATAATAGAGGTTTGGGGAATCTGGTTCCTGGTCAACGCCGTCTCTATCTACATCTATTGCCGCCGCGGCCTGCACCTGACCACGATACTGCTATACGGGTTCTACCTCGGCGCATCGGTCTATGGCTATATCAAATGGCGCCGGCAAGGCAGGTGCATGTATGAAAATTGTTGAAAACTCATCAGTTTTTTTTATCCGGCAGTCATGATATACAAGTATCTTTGGATTCCAGAAAAAAGTGTAGCATCATGCAGCCTTATCTGGAAAAAACCTTCCTGCAGCCTGCAGGACATCACAAAGAGACTTGCATCTACCGGTTGGACGGAGGTCAATTCATCAATAACTATTTCATTATAAGCAATGAAGGAACCCGTCACCTGCTTGCATCTCCGGAGGTGACAGGATATGATTCATATCTGGCCATGTGCGGAGCCACCTCCGATATGCTGGGCTGGCTCAGAGAGCAGGGTACCGTCGGTGATGATGCCGATATCATGACTATCCTGCGCGGCGGACTGAACTATCCGCTTGAGGAGTGCTGCTACCGCAACGGCATCCGTGTCAACAACATGGATTTCATTTCCTGCGAGCGCGTCATCCGCAACAACCAGATAACCGGTCTTGAAATCCGGTACACCAAGCTCAGCGCCCCCAATGACATAACACTCCTGATCGGCGACATCATTGCATCGGGCGAGACTCTTGCCCGATGCATACGTTATATCATAGCAGAGTTCAAGCGTCTCGGCGGCAACATCCGCCGCATGGTCTTCTTCACGATCGGAGGAACCCGTGCCATAGAGCTGTTCGAGGAGCTTACACCTGAGTTCCGTTTCCATTGGCCGGAGTTCGAGGGCGTGACCTGCATCTTCTACGAGGGCATCTTCTCGGCCTACCAGGACAAGGGCGTGACCGGCATCAGCTGGCCTCAGATAGATTTCTACTGGAAAGACGGTGTCATATCACCGGAGTTCCGCCGCCATGTGCTGTCCGATGACGATGCCCTGTTCGAGAAATGCATCATCTACGACGGAGGCGCACGACGGTATGAGATACCGGACCATTATCATGAGGTGACCGAATACTGGGAAGATATAAAGAAGGTTGCCGACGACTTCAGTTTCAAGGATTTCCTGGACGAGAAACTGGGATACCGCACGCCCATAGGCTACGGGGATTGGCTCCGGCTCAACCACTATCAGGAACTGGACAGCAATGCCATGAATGAGCTTTACACCTTCGAGCGGGAATTTGCCAGCAGATCGGAGGACATGTCCATCCGCCAGATTGCAGACCGGCGCCTCAGTGAATTCAGGAATGCCTTGAAGGATTATATCCATTGGACATAACAAACTAACTAGAATACAAGATATGGCTTACAAGAAACCTGATGTGGACTACACATCAAGCCGCGTGCCCCAGGAGGGTCGCAAGAGCAACATCAGCATGTTTATGGTAATGCTGGGATTCACATTCTTCTCAGCAAGCATGTGGGCCGGCCAGAATCTGGCGGCAGGCCTTAACTTCGGCGAGTTCATCGCAGCCCTTCTTCTGGGAGGTCTCATCCTGGGCGCTTACACCGGTTCACTGGGTTACATCGGCGCCAAGACCGGTCTCACACTCGATATGCTGGCACACCGCAGCTTCGGCCGCATAGGCAGCTGGCTCCCCAGCGCCATGATCAGCTTCACTCAGATTGGCTGGTTCGGCGTAGGTCTGGCCATGTTCGCCATCCCCGTTGCCAAGGAGTTTCTGGGTCTTGAGGTTACACCCGACAACATGCCTTATCAGGGCTACATCCTGGTTGCCATTGCCGGTCTGCTCATGACCGCCAGCGCATTCTTCGGCATCAAGAGTCTTGCTATCGTCAGCTGGATTGCCGTTCCCATGGTAGGTATCCTGGGTACCGTAGCCATGATCATGGCGGTGAATCGCGGCGACGCCTCTCTCGTGGAGCAATTCGCAAGAGTCAATGACGGCTCGCTCACCATCATCGCCGGTGCCGGTCTGGTTATCGGAAGCTTTGTATCGGGCGGTACCGCAACCCCCAACTTCGCACGTTTCTCCAAGACTGCCAAGATAGGCTGCATAGTAACCGTTGTCGCTTTCTTCCTTGGTAACTCACTCATGTTCTTCTTTGGTGCAGTATCAAGCATCTACGTAGGCGGTAACGACATCTTTGAGGTTATGCTCAACCTAAACCAGATCATGTTCTACCTGTCAGTCCTGGTTCTTGGTCTCAACATCTGGACCACTAATGACAACGCCCTCTACTCATCCGGTCTGGGTCTGCGCAACATCACCGGCTTCTCCAAGAGAACCATGGTCTTCCTGGCAGGTCTCATCGGTACCGTATCGGCCGTATGGCTCTACTGGAACTTCTGCGGCTGGCTCAACATCCTTAACTGCACCCTGCCCCCGATCGGTGCCATACTGATTGTCAGCTACTTCATGAATCGCAATGACTACCATTCCGATGATGTCAAGATAAGCCAGGTCAACTGGGCATCCGTAATCGGAGTGATCCTCGGGGCAGTCGTGGCCAACCTCCTGCATTGGGGCATAGCATCCATCAACGGCATGGTGGTGGCTGTCATCTGCTATCTCATCGGTCATGCCCTGAGCCGCAAGTGAATGCAGTCCACATAAAAGAAAACAAAAAAAACATTAAGTATGAAGAAATCATTGATGTTCCTTGCAGCCTTGCTGCCGCTCGGCCTTTCGGCACAGGAAGAGTCAGGCTGGTCACACGACGGTCTTACAGGTGTCAATTTTTCCCAGACATCATTCACTAACTGGAGTGAAGGAGGTGAAAACAACGTAGCCCACAACGTCTATCTGAATCTCTCTTTCAACTACAAGAAGGACAAGATTGCCTGGACCAATGACCTGAATGCCAACTACGGACAGAACTATACCGGTCACTATGGCTGGCGCAAGAATCTGGACAACCTGAACTTCGCGTCCAAGTTCGGACACAAGATCAACGACAAGTGGTATTATGCTGCCTTGCTTGACTTCAAGTCACAGTTCGCTGACGGATACAAGTATTCCGATGATTCCAAAGAACTGATTTCAAGATTATTCACCCCTGCATACCTGAACGTTTCGGTAGGTCTTGACTACAAGCCTGACAGCCATCTGGCCTTTTATTTCTCACCGGTGGCAGGCAAGCTCACCATGGTGGCCGACACCGCGTTCTCCGTACGTTACGGCATTGAACCCAACAGGTACGTCAAGCCTCAACTCGGTGCCATATTCAAGGCCAATGCCAGCTACACCTTCTTTGAGGACAGGATGACACTCAAATCCGCCCTGGACCTGTTCACTGCTTACGATGACACGTTCGGATGCATTGATGTGAACTGGGATGTCCTGATCGGTTACAACCTGACCAAGCTGCTCACCCTTACCGCCCAATCCACTCTCAAGTACGACGACGACA
This sequence comes from Bacteroidaceae bacterium, assembly GCA_017612875.1. Taxonomy (GTDB): domain Bacteria; phylum Bacteroidota; class Bacteroidia; order Bacteroidales; family Bacteroidaceae; genus Colenecus. The sequence continues at coordinate 6,842 of JAGAEZ010000063.1, forward strand.
TAAAGACCTATGAAACCGACAGCAACGGGAACAAGATTGTCCATGGAGCCAGGGTACAGTTCAAGGAGATGGTAGGAATAGGACTGAGTTACAAGTTCTGACAGTCACCCTAAGCAGATACGGCCATGTGGTTGGGATTCGCGCTCTTTTCGGCCCTGTTCCTTGGCCTGTATGACGTTGCCAAGAAGCAATCCCTCAAGGAGAACGCGGTCATTCCGGTCCTCTGGCTCCACACCCTGTTCTGCTCACTCATAATGCTGCCGTTCACGCTCCTGTCGGCCAAGACAGGCGTTCTGGACGGCAGCATTTTCCATGTTCCAGTGGCAGGCTGGGAGCTCCACCGCATGATTATCCTCAAGGCTGCCATTGTGCTCGGCTCGTGGATTTTCGGCTACTTCGGGATGAAACACCTGCCCATAACACTGTTCGGGCCCATCAACGCCACCCGCCCCATCATAGTGCTTTTAGGAGGCCTGCTCCTGTTCGGCGAACGGCTGAACCTCTACCAATGGATAGGCGTGCTCATAGCCGTCCTTTCGTTCTATCTGCTCAGCGTGAGCGGCAAGAAGGAGGGCATCAACTTTGTGCACAACAAATGGGTGTTCTGCGTAATAATGGCTACCCTGCTGGGTGCCGTAAGCGCCCTGTTTGACAAGTACCTGCTTGTGCGCTACAACAACATGTTCGTACAGGCCTGGAGCAATTTCTACCAGTTGGCACTGATGACGGTCATCCTGTTCTGCCTCTGGTGGCCCACACGCAAACAGACCACCCCCTTCAACTGGAAATGGAGCATCATACTCATCTCCGTATTCCTCACTCTGGCCGATTACGCCTACTTTGTATCCCTGGCCCAAAGCGCCTCAATGGTATCAATAGTCTCCATGATCCGCCGCTCAAGCGTAATCGTCAGCTTCCTCTGCGGCGCTCTGCTCTTCCATGAGAAGAACCTCAAGAGCAAGGTCATCGACCTCCTCCTGGTCCTTCTGGGCCTCTTCTTCCTGCTCATCGGCTCCCTGCAGTAAAACAGTGCAGATTCCGCTCCTCCGCACTGTTCCTACAAATATAATCCGCAAAACACCAATGCAGAATAATAACTTTATTTTAGAATCTGCGGAGTTTTTACTAACTTCGCAAAGTTTAAGCGTACCCGTATCAGACGGGTGCGTCAAACAAGTGGATAACAAACATCAAAATAAAGATTTTCAGTATGATTAAAGACATTTTCGAGAGAATCAAAGAGACTCCGGGCCCGCTCGGACAGTATCAGGGTGTAGGTGACGGTTACTTCATGTTCCCACGTCTGGTAGGCGAGATAGGTCCTGAGATGGAGTTCAACGGCAAACCCGTGCTGAACTGGAGCCTTAACAACTATTTGGGACTGGCCAACAATCCCGAGGTAAGGAAGGCCGATGCCGAGGCTGCCGCACGCTTTGGTCTCGGTGCCCCGATGGGTGCCCGCATGATGTCAGGAAATACCGACTATCATATCAAGTTCGAGAACGATTTCTGCGAATTCATAGGAAAGAAGGCGGGTATGTGCCTGAACTTCGGCTACCAGGGTATGATTTCCATCATCGATGTCCTGACCAGCCGCAAGGACGTGATTGTCTATGACTCCGAGTCACACGCCTGCATACTGGACGGTATGCGTCTGAGCCTGTCCAAGCGTTTCGCATTCCGCCACAACGACATGGCAAGCCTTGAGAAACAGCTTAACCACGCCTGCAGGCTGGCCGACGAGCAGGGCGGCGGCGTGCTGGTTATCACCGAGGGCGTGTTCGGCATGGCCGGCGACCTGGGTCATCTTGCCGACATCGTCGAGTTCAAGAAGAAATATCCGTTCCGCATACTGATTGACGATGCCCACGGTTTCGGCACGATGGGAGCCAACGGCCGCGGTACCGCAGAGCACTACGGCGTGACCGATGAGATAGACGTAATATTCGACGCATTCGCCAAGAGTATGGCATCCATAGGCGGCGTGGTCAACTCCGACCCCGAAATCATAGACCACCTGAGATTCAACATGCGCTCGCAGATATACGCCAAGTCGCTGCCGCTGCCTCTCGTAATAGGCAACCAGAAGCGTCTTGACCTGATAAAGAGCCACCCCGAGTACAGAGAGCATCTGTGGGAGGTCGTGAACGCCCTGCAGGGCGGCCTCAAGGCCGAGGGCTTCAACATCGGCGTAACCGAGTCGCCTGTAACACCTGTATTCTTCGAGGGTGGCGTGAACGAGGGCACCAACGTAGTGGTCGATCTGCGTGAGAACTACGGAATCTTCTGCTCGATAGTGACCTATCCCGTCATCCCGAAGGGCCAGCTCATGCTGCGTATCATCCCGACCGCATCCCACACACTTGACCACGTCAAGCGTACCATCGAGGTCTTCAAGGATGTCCAGAAGAAGCTCAAGGCCGGTTTCTACGAGGGCCCGATACAGAATATGAATGTATTCCAACGCGCTCAAATCAAGAAGTGATGAAATATCAGCTTGTCTGCAAGAAATGCGGCAAGGTTATAGGTGATTTTGCCGCCTGGTTCAGCCAGGACCAGCTGTGTGAGTGCGGAAGCAATCACGCCGAGGTTGTCTATGACACTGACTACCGCCTGCTGGATGTGTTATGCAAGCCCGGACAGAAGGTCGATAACCTGTACCACTACCTGCCCTTCCTGCCCCTTGACGGGACCGACGGACAGGTAAGCATGGGCGAAGGTGCCGTTCCCATCGAGGAATGGGACTTCCTTGGGAAATACGCCAAGGACAACTACGGCATAGACTGCAAGGTAGTAGTGGCCCGCAATGACCTGAACGGAGGCACAGGCACATTCAAGGACATAGCCGCATCACTCGCCGCCACGCTGTTCCTGAAGCACGGGGTGAAGGAGTATTGCCTGGCATCGACCGGCAACGCCGCCACCGCCTACGCCACCTATCTCGCCAAGGCAGGCGTCAAGTTCGACATATTCGCCCCGCATGACATGTATCCCGAGACCCAGGAGGCCATACGTTCCGTCGGCCAGAACCTGGTCGTATCGGAAGGCGGGTACGGACAGGCAAAGACCGAGGCTGCCGAATTCCACAAGAACCGGAAGGTCATGATATCGGCAGGCAACATAGACCCCATCCGTGTGGAAGCCAAGAAGACACTTGTGTTCGAGTGCATGCGCCAGCTGGGCCGCATCCCCGACGTGTATATGCAGGCCGTGGCCGGCGGCACAAGCCCCATCGCTTTCGAGAAGGGAATGCGCGAGATAGCCGATGCCTACCCCGAATACAGGATGCCCCGTATGCTGCTGGTCCAGCAGGACACCTGCGACCCGATGGTGCAGGCATGGGAGTGGGCCATTGGAAACGGATTCCCGCAGGGTTGGAACAAACACTTCCCGACTGTGGCTCCCCATACAAGAATCTCCATACTGACAGCCGGAACTCCCGGCATGTATCCGCTTGTAGGACCGATTGTCAAGAACAGCGGAGGCTGTTTCCTGCGCGTGAAGGAGGAGGGTCTGGAGCGTTACGGCCGTATGGTCAAGGATGCCCGCGGCATCTATATGGGACCGGCATCAGTGGTATGCATAGCCGGGTTCTTCAAGGCGCTTGAGGAGAAGAAGCTCAAGAACGGCGACATGATTCTGCTCAACACCGGTGAGGGCTGCGAGCGCGCACTCTGGTTCAAGGAGGCGATAGACAACTGCAAGTAATTGAGGATATGGGAAGATTCAATGACAAGGTAGTCTGGATAACCGGATCGTCATCAGGCATAGGCGAGGCAACCGCATACGAGTTTGCCCGTGAGGGAGCCGTTCTGATACTTACCGCGCTCGAGGCCGACCTTTTAGAGAAGGTTGCCGCCCGCTGCAAGGAGTTGGGTGCCCCTGATGCCAAGCCCCTGCCCTTCGACCTTTCAAGGAAGGATGAGGTGGCGGAACTTGCCGTCCAGGCATGGCAGATGTTCGGACACATTGACATCTTCTACAACAACGCCGGCATCAGCCAGCGAGGGACCACATGCGAGACCGAGATGCGCGTCATCAACAAGGTCATGGACATAAACTGGTTCGCTCCGGTAATCATGACCAAGGTGATACTGCCCAAGATGATTGAACGCGGAGGCGGCCAGCTGGCAGTTACCACAAGCATCAACGGAAGGTTCGGATTTCCGCTCCGCTGTGCCTACAGCTCATCCAAGCACGCCTTGTACGGGTTCTTCGAGACCGTCCAGGCCGAATACTACAAGGATAACATCCGGGTGACCATAGTCTGTCCAGGCCGCGTGCAGACCCGCATTTCATTCTATGCGTTAGAGAAAGACGGGAAGCAGCACGCCAGGATGGATGCAGGCCAGGCTGGAGGCTGTACACCCGAACAGGCAGGACGCAGGATAGTCCGTGCCATTTACAAGAGAAAGCGTGAGGTCCTGGTGGGCCGCAAGGAGCTGCTGATGGTCTATATCAAGCGCTTCTTCCCCGGACTCTGTGCCAGGATAGCACGCACTATTGACCCGATGTAAGATTAAAAACTAAAAATAAAGAGCATGAAAAAAGAGATTCAATTCAGTCTTGTCTATCGTGACATGTGGCAGTCATCGGGCAAGTATGTGCCCCGCAAGGACCAGCTCGCCAAGATCGCTCCCGTGATAATCGATATGGGCTGCTTCGACCGCGTCGAGACCAACGGCGGTGCCATGGAGCAGGTTAACCTGCTGTACGGCGAGAACCCCAATCTGGCCGTCCGTACATTCACCAAGCCCTTCAATGAGGTGGGCATCAAGACCCACATGCTGGACCGTGGCCTGAACGCATTGCGCATGAACCCCGTTCCTGCCGACGTACGTCAGCTCATGTATAAGGTCAAGCACGCCCAGGGTGTAGATATAACCCGTATTTTCTGCGGTCTGAATGACCCGCGTAACATTATCCCCTCAATCAAGTGGGCCAAGGCCGCCGGCATGACCGCCCAGGCCACCATGTGCATCACCTACTCCAAGGTGCACAATGCCGAGTACTACATCAACCTGGCTGAACAGCTCATCGAGGGCGGCGCGCAGGAGATATGCCTCAAGGATATGGCCGGTATAGGCCGTCCCGCAATGTTAGGCAAGATCGTCCGCGCCATCAAGGAGAAACATCCCGACATCATCATACAGTACCACGGCCACAACGGCCCCGGTTTCGCTGTAGCCTCCATGCTTGAGGTGGCCAAGGCCGGAGGTGACGTCCTGGACGTAGCCATGGAGCCGCTCTCATGGGGTAAGGTTCACCCGGACGTAATCACCATCCAGGCCATGCTCAAGGATGCCGGTTTCCTGGTCAAGGACATCAACATGAAAGCCTACATGGAAGCTCGCAGCCTCACCCAGAGCTTCATGGATGATTTCTTAGGCTACTGGATCGACCCCAAGAACTCGCTCATGAGCTCTCTGCTGGTAGGCTGCGGCCTGCCCGGCGGCATGATGGGATCACTCATGGCCGACCTCAAGGGCATGCACGCCGCCATCAACGCCAACCTCAAGAAGAAAGGTGAGAAAGAGCTCTCCGAGGACGAGCTGCTCGTTGAGCTGTTTGACGAGGTACAGCGTATATGGCCTATGCTGGGTACACCCTGCCTGGTTACCCCGTTCAGCCAGTACGTAAAGAACGCCGCACTTATGAACCTCTACTCCAAGTCGATGGACGAGAAGCCGTTCACCCGTATGGATCCCGCCATGTGGGGAATGGTGCTTGGCAAGTCAGGCAAGCTGCCCGGTGAGCTGGCTCCGGAGATTGTAGAGATAGCCAAGGAGAAAGGCTTCGAGTTCTACACCGATGACCCACAGGTGCTCTATCCCGATGAGCTCCCCCGTTTCGAGAAGGAGATGAAGGAGAACTGCTGGGACCGCGGTCAGGACGATGAGGAGCTCTTCGAGTTCGCCATGCACGAGAAACAGTACCGTGAGTTCAAGTCAGGCCAGGCCAAGGACCAGTTCAACAAGGACCTTTTGGAGCGCATGGAGAAGAAGCAGAACGGCGGCGCGGCAGGCGCACCCGTCAAGCACTTCACGGCAGCCGACAAGCGTGCCATCCTCCATCCCGATGCAGAACCGATAGAGGCAGCCGCCAGTGGCCGCGTCTTCTGGGACCTGGACTACATGGACCAGTCCTGCAACCCGCCCTACGGCAAGCATTACAAGAAGGGAGACTGGATGTGCGGCATACAGGCCATCGGCAACACCTTCTTTGAAAACACCACAGCCCCCCACGACTGCCACATTGTAGCAATCGAAAAGGAGCACGGTTCACTCGTGACCAAGGGTGAAGTCATTGGCTGGATAGAAAAATAAGCAGATTCAGCACAAAGAAAGAGCTTGCAGATTTGCAAGCTCTTTCTTTCTTAAACAAAAAGGAATTGCCAATATATACAATTAATTGAAATATTGTACTGACAGTCTGAATCTCCATATTTCAGAGGCAGCAAAAGACAAGATGATGGAAGGAGCGAAACCGATACCCAAGAATACACATGACACTGATGATTTCTATTGGCTTAAACCTTTCTACGATGCTGTTGAAATTACGTATCTTGCAGTTGACCTTCGGAAACCTCAAAGTCGAAGGCCTACTGAACCACTATGAAATCATAGTCCAGGACAACCGACAACTTTGCTATCGTGGCAAGTGTAAAATTATGTTGTCCTGAAAGCCATCGTGTAACCTCAGAAGGCCTTTTACCCGTCATGCGAGCGAGCTTTCGCTGTGAAATGCCACGTTCTTTCAATATAGCATCAAGTCGGTCTGATATTTCATTCGAATAATCAAACTGCTTCTTCTGTTCCGGTGGAACAGCATCTATTAAATGTTCGAATAACTCCCAAGTTCCTTCTTCCTTTTTCATATCATTACTTAATTTCTATATGTCATAGGTTCTATCATCCGCACCATGAATGTCTGTTGATTCTATGACCACAATGCCTTTCTCTATATCTTCACGCAACAAGGCATCAAGTTTTTGCAAATTAATAACATAACCGCTCAATTCAGAATCCTCATCATAAGTACGAAATCCCTTAATGCCTCCATTACCTATAATCAGCACACTATCAGACATACGTAAGCAATACAGGCGTAGTCCACAGCGATATGCCGGCATGGCCATTACATGGTCATCCATTCTTCCTTCATATCTGAAATAGCGTTCAAGGGCTCCGTACTTTTGTATTCTGTCTATTTGTGTAAGAATAAGGTTCAACTCCTTGTTACGAACCGCGTCATCCTTGAACTTTTCCATAAACTTACGGAATTCAGAAAAATCATCATTTTCAAATGTAATAGAAAATAATCCCACGGCATTTGTCTGAGCAATAGATGTAATTATAGCTTTAGTCATAGTAGGTTTGTTTGTGTTTTTTTCATCAGTACAAATATATCCCTTTTCTTTTAATGTGTACACTTTTATGTGTACATAATTAAGTTTTTTTATGAAATTACCAAGAAATCATATTACTATCTCCGTTAAAACATTCCCTCGGGATAAAGATTTGCCTATTATATTTGCCCTGTCACATATTACGGCTGATAGGCACAACTATTGACATTACGAATTAACTTTTAGTTAATAACCTTTGGTTAATTCAGACAGGTGTTGTATTTTTGTGCCGAATGCAATTCTTATCGTTATGAGTGATAATCCTTTTATTCTGGAGCCGTACAAATCCAAGGAACTGTTTTGCGACCGCGAGACAGAGACACAGGATATTCTCCGTTATCTTGAAAACGGGCGGAACATAACACTTATATCTCCAAGACGTTTGGGCAAAACCGGTCTGATTTATCGGGTGTATGATGAGATTTGTGACCGCAAGCTGCCATTTGAAACATTCTACATGGATATAAGCTCCACCCAAAGCGTGGATGATTTCATCAGGATACTGTCGGAATCAGTTGTTACGGTTCTGAACCATCAGACACGCATATCGGACTTCTTTAAGAAAATAGGTGGGATAAGACCGGTACTGTCATACGATTCCATAACAGGCAAACCTGAGATCACATTGTCCTATCGTGATGAGCAGGAGAGGAACCTGACTCTTAAAACCATCCTGTCATATCTGGAGTCAAACAAAAAAACGGTTGTCCTGGCAATAGATGAGTTTCAGCAGATAAGGGAATACGATGGAGTCAATATGGAGGCTTTGCTCCGCACATACATCCAGCCGTTACACAATGTGCGTTTCATATTCTGCGGAAGCAAGAAACACACAATGATTGATATGTTCTCCAATGCCCGCAAACCGTTCTATGAAAGCACCACATTCCTGCCACTCGGGAAACTGGATATAAATGTCTATGCGGATTTCATTACGGAACTGTTCGCACGGTCGGGAAAGACCATTGACAGAGAACTTGTGTTGAAGGTAATTGACTGGACACGTGACCACACTTTTTACACGCAGACGCTTTGTAACGAGATTTATTCCCGATGCGGTGCTGTAGTGACCGCCCAGGACCTGACTGATTCCATACAAAAGATTCTATCCTCCAATCAGGACCGTTTCCTGGAACTGCAGAGACTGCTCACTCCCGCCCAATGGAAACTGCTGAAAGCGATTGCCAAAGAAGGATATGTTCTTCACCCCACATCGGCGGCATTCATAAGCAGACATAAACTGACATCAGGCCCATCGGTACTAAAAAACCTGAACTCCTTGATAGAAAAGGAACTGATAATGGCTGAGACCGAATCGCCGGGAACCCGGTACTCTGTGTATAATATATTTCTGTCCCGATATCTGGAAAAAACAGGTTGATACAATCGTAAAGTAAGCATTCGATAAAGTACAGGTATTAGTATCTAATATTAGCAACAACAGCAGTTACATTGTACCTTTATATGTAACTGCTGTTATTGTCTTGTTGTAGTTGTACTATTGTTTTTCCTGTTTCTCTTTTTTCAGGATTGCCTCGGGGTGTCTGTTCTTACATTTATGCGGCAGCATCTCCAGCAGTTCCTCCGTCGTCGCCTTGGACTTGTACGGCATGTCTGCAATCACGCTGTTCAGGTATAGCCTCGGTCTCCATCCACAGTTTCATCGTCTCCATGATGGGTCTGGCCAGCTCCTGACGCTTCCGCCTTCGCTCATCGAAGCTCAGGTCGGCATCGTCGCACATATGCTCTATCTTATATAGGTGCTGTATCTGGCGGTAGTACGGCACGTGGTATTCGTACTTCTGAAGCAGGACCTCGGAGAGGTGTTGATTTTTCGTACCAATTGAAAAGAGGGTGACTAAAATCTCAGTCACCCTCTTTCCTGATTCCCTGTTTCATTTCAGCAGATTACCCAGGATTGAGCGGGTAAGCGTGCGGGTGGCGGTGGAGGTGGCGTTGCCGATGGCTTTGCCGGCTATGGTCTTGCCGTCGGTCTTGGTCTTGGTTTTCTTGCCTGTCACCTTGTTGGCAACCTCCGTGCCTACGCTTCGGCTTACGGACGATATGGCGGCGCCCACAGCTGCTGCGATTATCTTCGAGCCCAGCCCACCCGATTTCTTAGCGGTTTTCTTCTCCTTGGGCTGCTTCTCGGGCTTAGATTCCTTGGCTACCCTGCGCTGGTTACGCTCCTCTTCCTCCAATGCAGCCTGAAGCTCGGCCTGCTGACGCTCCGATTCGGCCAGAAGCACCTCGAACGCACTCTCGCGGTCTATCACACGGTCATACTTGCCGAAGAGTCTTGAAGCATTGATGCTCTGCTTGCGCTGTGACTCGCTTATGGCACCTATCTGGCTGAGCGGGAAGAGGATCTTGGCACGCTGCACCACCCCGGGAATGCCTTTGTCGTCAAGGAAAGAGACAAGGGCCTCACCGGTACCGAGCTCCATAATGGCATCCTCGGTCTTGAAATCCGGGTTGGCGCGGAATGTCTGGGCTGCCGTACGGACAGCTTTCTGGTCCTTGGGAGTGTAGGCACGCAATGCATGCTGCACCCTGTTGCCCAACTGTCCGAGTATGTTCTCGGGGATATCGGTAGGACTCTGCGTCACGAAATAGACTCCCACGCCCTTACTGCGGATAAGGCGGACCACCTGCTCTATCTTTTCCACAAGGGCTTTCGACGTATCCTCAAACAGGGTATGGGCCTCGTCAAAGAAGAAGACCAGACGGGGAAGCTCCAGGTCACCGACCTCAGGCAGCTGTGCATAGAGGTCCGAGAGCAACCATAGCAGGAATGTGGAATAGAGCTTGGGATTGAGCATCAGACGGTCCGCGGCAAGCACATTCATCACGCCCCGCCCTCCCTCGGTCTGCATGAGGTCGAATATGTCAAATGAAGGCTCGGCAAAGAAGATTTCGCCGCCCTGGTTCTCAAGCGTAAGCAAGGCACGCTGGATGGCACCTACGCTGACCGAACCCACAGTGCCGTATGTGGTGGTTATCTCGGATGCATGTTGGGCGACATAGTTCAGCATGGAACGGAGGTCTTTCATGTCGATAAGCAGCAGGCCTCGCTCATCGGCCACACGGAACACTATGTTCAGCACGCCCTCCTGCACCTCGGTAAGCCCGAGCAGACGGGACAGCAGCTGCGGACCCATATTCGAAATGGTGGTGCGCATGGGATGCCCCTGCTCGCCAAACACGTCAAAGAAGCGTACCGGACACTTCTCGAACTGAGGATTCTCTATTCCGAACTCCTTGCAGCGTTTCTCTATGAAACCGCTCATTGAACCCACCTGACTGATACCGCTCAGGTCACCCTTCATGTCGGCCATGAAACAGGGGACGCCGGCCTGGCTGAATGTCTCTGCCAGGACCTGAAGCGTGACAGTCTTTCCGGTACCTGTGGCTCCTGCTATGAGTCCGTGGCGGTTAGCCATCTTTCCGCAGATTGAAATCGGGCCCTCCGGGCCGTGGGCTACATACAACCCGTTTTCATTCGTAAACATATCTATATTGCATTAATTGGTTCTCTCTTCTCAGTTCAGACGCTCTCTAAATAATCCTTGACGGCAAGGGCAGCGGACCGGGCATCGTTGATTGAGTCCGACACGCTCATGGGCCGCTTGCAGGTGCCGGCAGCGAACAGTCCCGGCTTGCCTGTCTCGTTGTCATACAGGTGCGGGTTGACAGTCTTGATGAACCCATAGTCGCCGCTTATATCACATGACTTGCCCAACGCCTTGGTTCCGCAAGATGCCTCCATACCCACCATGAGCACCAGCAGGTCGGTCGTCATCTTCAGCGGGAGGCCCATCAGGGTATCCTCGCTCTTCAGCTGGACACGGCCGTCGAATGTCCCCGCGGCTTCCGATATACGGCCACGCACAAAACTCACGCCATACTTTTCCTGAGCTGTGCGGTACATCTCCTCGAATCCCTGTCCCCACATGCGCAAGTCCATGTAGAACACCGACGCCTCACACTTGGGTAACCGCTTGCGCAGTTCAATGGCCTGCTTGACGGCTGTCACACAGCATATTTTGGAGCAGTAGTGGTTGCCGCTCTTCTCGTCACGCGAGCCTACGCACTGCAGGAATGTGACACGTTTGGGCTCGTCACCGTTGGCATTGAGTATCTTGCCGTGCTTGATCATCTGTTCCATGTCGAGCGATGTTATAACACCTTTATATATACCGTAGCCGAGTTCCTCCTTACGGTGTGCATCGAACACCTGGTAGCCGGTGGCTATGAGCACGGCATCGGCCACGTATGTCTGCTCCTTCGAGTCAAAGAGCTTCCATTCGGAGCCTTGCCACTTGAGACCGGCGATATCAATCCCGAATGCGCTCGTGATACCGTCTGTCAGCAACTTTCCGCTCAGGTCGTCGATAATCTCCTGAGCCGCCTGGAAGTTGGGGAACAGGAAAGCCTTGTCCTGAAGATTCTTGAGCGGAGTCTCGGACTTTTCGAAAAGAGTCACGGAGACACCGTTACGGGCCAGCACCGATGCGGCCTCTATGCCGGCTGGGCCGGCTCCTATGATTGCAACTTTCTTCATATCACACTAAAAGGTTTTCGGGTTTCTCGGGAGCACGCAGTATCTTGCCCGATGCGGAATTGTATTTCTTCTTGGGGTCGTAGGAGATGCCAATCTTGTCAAGCAGACGTTCACACTGGACCTGATGTATCTGTAGGCCCAGTTCCCACGGGTCGTAACCCAGCAGAAGGCCGGCCATCTCCTCGTATGTGAGCACAGGTATGCCGTAGCCTTCACGGTCGTATGTCTTGTGCTCCATCTCGGCGATGGTATATTGCCAGCGGTCCAGGAACATTGAACATCCCGGGCAGTTGGAGACAATGAAATCCGGTTCATACGGCTCCATGGACTCCAGTTTCTTCTTGGTGTTGGAAACGGAGTAGCCGCGGTTCTCCTGAACCAGATACTGGCGGAATCCGAATCCGCAGCAGTGACGGCGCTCAGGATAATCCACGACATCGCCGCCCCAGGCCTCAATCATGCCGGCCAGAACATACGGGAACTCAGCCTTGCCTACACCCTTGTCAGGGAATATCTTGGCGTAATGACAGCCTATATGCTCCACCACCTTGAGCGGCTCGCCGGTAAAGCGGTTCACCAGACGGTACGGCATCTTCTTGGCCAGTTCAAAACGGAAATGGTAAATCACATCCGACGGATGGGCTATGTTCTTCGGGATATTGAACTCGCGTTTGCAGGCCTTGTACAGGTTTTCGCGGGTCTTTTCAAGCAGTTCAGGATGTTCCTGCCACATGTGGCACATCTCAGTGAATACGCCGAATGATGTTACGCACGATGGTACGTAGTTCTCATAACCGTGCTCGGTCATAAGGGAGAACAGGCGGGCCACCACTGTCATAGTGGTTTCAAGAGGCACCACATCAGTGTGGTAACCTATGCCGGTACAGGTATGCTGACGGAAATCGTCATAGATATCCTTACCGAGTTCCTCCCTCATCATGCGCAGGAATGCCGCCTCGGATCCCGGGAAAAAGGTCTGGCGGATGCAACTGCGCTCGTAGAAGAAGCGGTCATCGGCTATAGCCTTCTGATATTCATTCCAAAAACGATTCATAATCTTATCAGTTTATCAGGTTTTCCGCCACGACATCAGCTATATCCCTTACAGGATAGTCATTCGTGGCATGCTGGAACGCTTTCTTACACATGGGGCAGGCAGTCACGATTGCATCGACAGGCTTGCTGGTCAGGTTGGCAAGTGACGCGTTCCTTATCCGTGTCTGCTCCTCGATGCTGAGCTTGGTGTCACCCAGATTGAATCCGCAGCACACGCTCTTCTCTCTCTGGAAACGGGTCTTCTGCAGGTTGGTCACGGCGCTGAGCACCTCACGAGGTTCATCATAAATGCCACAGCCGCGGCCAAGTTCACAGGGATCATGGTATGATACCTTGCGGTCGTCATGACGCACCTTGATCCGGCCCTGCCTGATGAGCATGTCAATGTACTCAGTGTGATGCACGACAGGTATGCTCAGGTTGTATTCCTTCTTGAATGACTGGTAGCAGATGGGGCAGGACGTTACCAGCATCGTAGCGCCCGATTTCTCTATCAGTTCACTGTTCTTCCTGCGCAGTTCGGCTGCCTGGTTGGTAAATCCCTGCTGTTGCAACGGGCGACCGCAGCATACAGTGTTCAGCTTGTCCATATACCAGTATTTCTGGTCGGCGGCTGAGAAAATGCGCTCCATTGACTCTGTAATGCCCGGAGTGAGATGTGACATGCAACCGCCGAAATAAGCCACACGGCCTATGGCATTGAAAGGAGTCAGCTTTTTCTCAAGATATGTGTAGTTACCGGCGGTATCGATTGCTCCCTTGTCTCTTGTCTGGCGTCGCAAAGCGCTCAGGTCAATGCCTACGGGACAGTCAACAGTGCATCGGTCACACATCAGGCAGTTATCGGCTATCATCCTGAGACGGCTGCCGTGTTCCTGATTGCGAAGGCTGCGTATCAGATAAACAGACTGGATTTCATGATTCTCCAGTACTCTGTCAAGCGGACAGCCTGTTATGCACACTCCGCAACGGGAGCAGGCATTGAGTTCAAAATAGGTATAACCGGTTTTGTCCGTCTCTTCCCTGACTCCTATCTTACGGAAGTATATCAGCAACAGCTCCGTGAAGATGTGCATATAGCGGGTGAACGGCATTGTTATGAAGAACACGCCCAGCATGAGCGAATAGAGCATCCAGACCGATGTCTCCAGGCCGCGTACAATCATGGGGTCAAACAGATTGCCCACAGCCTGGGTAAAGAATCCGCCGTTGCCGTACAGGCATGCCGTGACTGATTCTGCCAGCAGACGCATGGGGAATATCATCCACAGCGAGAACTTGGCAAAACGGTCCACAAGAGTGTGCTTGGTGGTGCGCCGCATTCCTAAGATCTTGGACCAGAATATCTTGATGATAGCCATAGTCAGACCCAGGAACACATAGAGCAGCAGCGCATCCATCAGATTCGAATATGCCTTGTGCTGACGGAACGATGCCGGGGTCTTATGTACGAAATAGCGGTAGAATATGCCTACGTAGAACGGGCGGTGATAATGGATACGGGCTTTTCCGTCCTCAGTCTCAACACGGTAACGGCGCTGGTTCAGATATTCGGGATCCTTGTTCTCACCTGTAGTGTATATATACCAGCCGTTCTGGCCGTCAAGTTCACGTACCGTCTCAATTGACTGCTCGTGCTGCAAGGTATAGAAAGCGTCGCGGCTCTCAACGGCACCTACCACTATCAGCAGAAACCATCCAAGAGCGTATGCCTGGTGCATTATTCCCAGCAGAAGGTTCTTTTTGAGAATGCGCACGTGAAGCAGTCCCTCACGAATCATCTCCCAGATGGCGGGAATTATTTTCCATGAGTACCAGTTACTGCGTATTACCTTGCGCTGCTCATCGCTGAACTTGCGTATCCAGCGTATGTATTTGTAGATAATGATGATGAACAGCAACACGGTTCCGATAAGGAACGGTATTACGAAATCATTATACGGATATGCATGTATCTTCATCTTCACTTACTGTTTAGTCTCGTCAAGAATCTGACGCATATTGATAATCAGTGACCTCAGGTTAACCCCACGGGGGCAGACCAGGGTGCATTTTCCGCACAGCATGCACTTTTTGAGTTCCTCATCCAGTCCTTGGTACTCACCGCGGCGGAATGACGTGTGTATGCGGCGTATGCTGAATTCCGTGTATTGGCGTGCAGAGCAGGTGGCGCTGCAGCATCCGCACTGGAAACAGCGCTTGAAAGAAGGTGTGCGGTCCAGCAGCATGTTGTATCTCTCAAGCGATACCTTATCCAAGTTTTCCGTATTGGAACTCTTTATGGAAAAACCGAACTTATTCATTGCGCGGACCTTTTATTATTGCGTCATGGAAGTCCATGCCTCCGGTAACACGGAATATGTTGCGCAACTCTTCCATTGTCTCAGGATTGATTTCACGCAGGGCGCCTGCACCCTTGCCGTGATAATTTGCTCCCAGCTTGGGAGCTATTTCCTTGATGTTCTTGATATACCATTCCCAGACAGGACCCTGCTCCGGATGTTTTTCAGGCGGGACCTTGTCCGGGTGAACGCAATAGCCTATCTCCAGGATGTTGTTACCGATTGCATTCATAATATCCACCTGCTGACGTCCCATGTGGCTCTCGCTGTAGTATCCCATCTCCTGCGACACCTTACGCAGTATGTTGATGACCGCCCCCGGCACATTGCCTCGGGGACAGCGCGGCTT
The DNA here is from genome assembly GCA_017612875.1 of Bacteroidaceae bacterium. GTDB lineage: Bacteria > Bacteroidota > Bacteroidia > Bacteroidales > Bacteroidaceae > Colenecus. The sequence continues at coordinate 22,561 of JAGAEZ010000063.1, forward strand.
GCATGACATGCACTGGCCGCAGTACCAGATGGTGTCCTCGCGCAGCAGTTTCTCTATCTGCTCCTCATCGCCACGCTGGACAATGTCGCATATCCGGCGGGGGTCATAGTCGTAGAACTCGGCTGCGGGACAGATGGCGGTACAGATACCGCAGTTCATACATGCCTTGAGCGAGTCCTCATAGCGGACATCGGACTTGATAATATCTATAAGATTTCCCATAAGCCTGTGAAGCTGTTTTAAATTTCTCCCAAAGATAACGGGTTAGGACGAACAACCGGAACCCGCCTCAATTGAATTGACGAATTGTTACAAACCCGCTGACGTTTTTTTACGGAAACAATATCAGTCAAACTTCTTGCGGTTCATCTTCATGGCACGGAACAAAAGCTTTGAGAGAGGTTTCTCGCGGTTACGATATACCAGATTGATATACCATCCCAACTTCTTGGCCACAGATATGCGGTATGTCTCCACGAATTCTATCAGAGTGCCGTCGGGGTCCTCTATGTAGGTGAAGCGGCCTGCGGCATCGCCCATATTGAACTGCTTGCCGTCAGGACAGCTGTCAACGGTGAAGGGATGACCGTTTTCAGCGCACCACTTGCCCAGTTCATCCATCCCCGTCACATCATAGCATATCTGGATAAAACCGGGGTCACCCCAGTAACGGCCCTCGTAAATCCTGCGGGGCTCACGGTCCAGGCACTGCACCAGCTCTATGTAACCTGTAGGGAATATGGGAGCGAACGGGCCCTTGTTGGGTCTGGAGCACTTGACCATCACGCGGCGGAACATGCCGTCCCCGCCCGCAAGAGGTGCCAGGTCATCAAACCTGCCTTTGACGTCAAACACCTTGACGTTGTAACCCAGGATATCGCAATAGACCTTCAGTGCCTTCTCTATGTCCGTAACGCCTATCATGCAGCCTAACATTCCTCCGAACTCCTTGCCCTCGTCCAAGAGCAGGTAGTCATCCTGCACGGCCTGGAACCAGTTGCCCGCGGGATCGGTAATATAAAAGGTCCTTGAATTATCGGGTGCCGTCACTATGGGACTGACCTTGTCCCATCTGGCGCTTACATAAGCGTGAGCCTTCTCCACGTCGCGGCACTTGACCTTGGCGCAGAATATGCCCAGGTCTCCGGCCTGTACCTCGAAGCCCACCGGTTCCGGCTTGCGCTCGGAGTACTGCCATATCTCGAATCCGCCGCCGCCCTGAAGGTTCATGGCTATGGCAGCATGACGTTTATGGGGCTTTCCGCCGGTATAGGGAAGCATCCGCTCCGCCACAGTATCGTCCTCCAGGATACGGATATCCACTCCGAATATGTCAATGTACCATTTCCACGAGTCATAGACCGATGTGGTACCCACTCCTATCTGCTGTATTCCTGTAATAAAAAAACCGCCTTTATACATTTCAGTGATATTGTTGTTTGTAAATGTGCAATATTAGGAATTTTAGTTGGTTCCTGCAATCAGTAGGGCACCAAATAAGGCCGAAAACGGAAAAAAACAGCTGCAACGGTAGCCAGATTCGGCAAATAGAATTAAATTTGGCGGTTACAAACCATCAGTGCTGACAATATGAAACTCAATCTGCTTTTACTCGGTCTTGGAACCCCTGAGATAATCCTTATAGCTTTTGCCATTCTTCTGCTGTTCGGCGCCAAACGTATTCCCGAACTCATGAAGAGCATGGGCAAGGGTGTCAAGAACTTCAAGGAGGGCATGAAGGAGGTGGAAAAGGAGATCAACACTCCCGACGAACCCGCAAAGGGAACCTCCCCTGAATCCGGGCCCGAATCCAGATAATCCGTCCGGTCCGTCATGGCTGCCTCCGATGACGCCCCCATGACTTTCTGGGATCACCTCGAAGCGCTCAGAACTGTCATTTTGCGTATCCTCGCCGTCGCATTGGCGGGGTTCATTGTGGCGTTCTTCTTCAAGGAGCCCCTGTTCAGGCTGATTCTGGCCCCAAGCAGCCCCGGTTTCATCCTCTACCGATGGATTACGGCTGCGGCAGGCTTCATGGGCATTGACGCCACAGCATTGCAGGACTTCAATGTAGATATGTTCAGCACCACTCTCACAGCCCAATTCATGATACACATGAAAATGGCTTTCTACATAAGTCTGGTGATTATAATGCCATATACGCTCTACATGCTTTTCGGATTCGTCTCCCCCGCTCTTCACCGGAACGAGCGGCGCAGTTCCGTCCGTGTCGTGGTATGGTCATACATACTCTTCATGACGGGAATCGTCCTGGACTACCTTATCATCTTCCCTCTTGCTTTCCGTTTTCTCGGCACATACCAGGTAAGCGCCGACATACCTAACGTGATTACGCTGGAATCCTATACGAACCTGCTGGTGACGCTGACCCTGCTCATGGGCATACTGTTCGAACTTCCCGTACTCGCATGGTTCCTCGGCAAGTTAGGGATTATCGACTCCGGTTTCATGAAGCGCTACCGCCGGCACGCCATCGTGGCCATCCTGATCATAGCCGCCGTAATCACACCCACCACGGATGTCTTCACGCTGACAATAGTCACAATGCCGATATACCTGCTTTATGAAGTCAGTATCGGCATTGTGAAAAGAGAGAAGTGATAGTTATATCTAACCTATTTGAATCTCCACCAGTCAAATGTGAACAGGTCCTTGCCGACCCCGGTGAACACGAAATAGAGGTCATGCGTACCACGGATCCTTTGCTTCATCTTCTCCGTGAACAGCTTGAATTCCATCTTGCCTCCTGTAGCCGTAACGGGAATGACAGCCACTGCCGGACTGTCCTTGCTGTCTAAGTGTATCTCTATGCACCCGATGCCGTCAGAGCCTACCGAGGCAGTGAATTTCCTGGTACCCTTGCGTCCGAAATCTACGCCCCGCACAAGGATATATTCTCCATCGTCAATGTCGTGCACATACATATTGGTAAGGCTCTTCCCCGTCAGTTCTTCATCCGGATCGGAAGGCTCCGTCACATTGACCCTCGAGGTCTTGAGTCCATAGCCCCAAGCCATAGTCTCTGCCTCGACACGTCCGTTACTGTTATTGCCATAGGGATCGAACGGCTTGACCTGCTCCACGACATTGTCAAGGAAATAGGGAACCTCCTGGATCGTGCCGTCAGGATTGTAGTGCATCTCGGCCAATGACACCGAACGCTGCTCGGCATGTGCGAAAGTCTTGAGGTGCATGATGTCATAGTTCAGGCCGAACACATAACTCTTGCCTTTATAGTCGATTATACCGGGATGGTTACCGCGCGTCCTTACGGTGTGGTCCATTATGTGTCCCTTGTACTCCCACGGACCTTCAGGACCGTCACTCATAGCATAGCCTATTCCCTCCGGACAGCAGGTCGATGCAAACGCCATGTAGTAATGGCTGCCATGCTTCCAGAACCAGGGTCCCTCCTGATAATCCTCTATCTTGGGATGCTTGACAATGGGGCCTGCCAGTGAAATCATGTCCTTTCCGAGCTTGACAGAATAGAGGCTGGGGTTACCCCAGTACATATATGGCTGGCCGTCATCGTCAATCCATACCGTGGGGTCGATGTCATCCCAGTGCTCCCTCTGCCATACCAAGGGCTCTCCTAACGGATCATGGAACGGACCGTATGGGGAATCGGACATAAGCACGCCTATACCGTGACCGTGTATCGGGCAGTACATGTAGTATGCACCGTTAGCCTCTATCACCTGCTCTGCCCAGGCTCCGTTCTTTCCGTCATAATACTTGAAATCATCAAGCGACGCCACAGCGCCGTGATCCTGCCAGTTCACCATGTCGTCCGATGTGTAGAGCAGCCAGTCGAACATCTGGAACCCGCGTGCCCCGTCCTCGTCGTGAGTGGTATAAAGGAACACCTTGCCGTCAATAACCACGGGTGCGGGATCGGCGGTGAAACGGGTCTGGACAACCGGCATGTTGGCGTGCGCGTTGAACTGCCACCAGTCAAGGGTGAACGGTTCCGGAGTCTCGCAGCGGAACATGAGATACACATCATGGACACCCTTGACATCGGTATCTATAAGGTAGGTGAAGGCAGCTGTGCGGAATCCGGCATTGTCGGTATTGACTGGAACCTTGCAGAACGGCTCGCCCTCCATGTTGTCGGTGTAGAACTCAATGGTACCCTTACCCTTCTGCTCGCCTACCACCACTACCACAGCCTTCTGGCCGCAGTCCTTGAAATCGACGGAACGGACGCGGATCCAGTCGCCGTCACTTATGTCGGTCACGAAATGGTCACGGCCTGCACGCCGGTCAACCTTGAGTCCGCGTGACTCGGCCTGTGTCTCGGCCTCCACGCGCTTATACGGATCCAGGTTCTTGACCGGAGTGACCACACCCTCCTTTGTGAACGGGATGAAGGGGAACGAGCCGTCATCGTTGAACTTGAACTCCTCCACACAGGCAGAACGGTTGTAGCCGCTACCGCCGGGCAGACCTCCGTTATGATAGAACATGAAGTCACGGCCCTTGAAAGTGATGTTGCCGCCGTGTATGGTGAAACTGTTCACCGCCTCGTCCATGATACGGCCACGATATGTCCAGGGGCCGTTTATCGTAGGAGCGGTGGAATATGCCATGTGTTCCGGGACACCGCCTGCAGGATATGACAGGATATATGTTCCGTTACGCTTCATGAGCCACGGTCCCTCCTCATACTGGGTCATCATCTCGTTCTGGCCCTTGGCCCAGTTCATCTTGGACTGGAGCTCGCCGAAACATTTCGGATCATGGTAGCCGGGAACCTCCTGCCAGCCGTTCTTGAACGACACCATATCATCATTCAGTTCACCGTACCAGAGGCCCTTGTTGCCCCAGAACAGGTATGCACGGCCGTCATCATCCACGAATACCGTGGGGTCGATGAATCCGAAACCCTCGGCGAGCGGTCCGCCTATGCCGTCGGTCCACGGTCCCTGAGGGTCATCGGCCACTGCCACCGCCAGAGCGTCACCGCCGGTAGCCTTGTTGCAGCATACATACCAGTACCACTTGCCGTTACGCTCCACGCCCTGGCTGGCCCATGCACGCTGTCCCTGACGGGCCCACTTGAATGTGGCGGTTGTAACCTGAGTACCGAGATAGGTCCAGTTCACCATATCCTCGGTGCTGAAAAGGGCCCAGTCCTTCATGTTGAAGTCCCGGTTGCGGCCGTCCTCGTCATGGTCAACGAAGAGATAGACCTTGTCACCATGCACAAACGGAGCAGGGTCAGGTGTGAACATAGTGCTGATGATGGGATTCTGTGCATTCAGGCACAGTGTCGCGCTTAACAGGACTGCGCTAAAAATCGATTTTTTAATCATACCGGTTAGTTTATTTGTTGTTTGTCTCTATAAAACTAATGAGTTCGCGGTAAAGCCTCTGTACAGGAAGGCCCACCACATTGAAGTAACTGCCATCGATGGACTCCACCCCCACATATCCTATCCACTCCTGGATTCCGTAAGCGCCGGCCTTGTCCATCGGTTCAAATGTTTCCACATAGTAATCTATCTCATCCTCGCTCAGCTTGCAGAACCTCACCCTTGTGGTGACCGCAAAGCTGTGTTCCCTCCGTGAGGTGAGGAATGTCACGCCGGTGATGACCTCATGTCCGCGCCCCGACAGCAACCTCAGCATCCGTTTGGCATCGGACTCATCCGACGGCTTGCCGAACACCTGACCATCCGCATAGACTATGGTGTCGGCCGTTATGACCAGTTCGTCGGGAGCGATCGACGGCTTGTAGGGTGCCGCCTTCCTGCGCGAGATATAAAGAGGAATATCCTCCCCTTCAAGATTCTCCGGCCAGGACTCGTCAATGCCCTCGAGGATCCTGACGCTGAAATCCAGTCCCAGGCCCGCCAGCAGTTCCCTGCGGCGGGGGGAGTTCGATGCCAGGATTATCCTGTAAGGTATATCTCTCATCATAATCCTCCAGAATTACCAGCCGAAGGCATGTTCATCCTTCATCCATTTGCCCTGAACCTTGAGCACCTGCTCCACGACATCTCGCACACAGCCCTCACCGCCTCTGTACGGTGAGACATAACGGCATAGGCTCTGTATCTCGGGACAGGCGTCGGCCGGACAGCAGGGCAGTCCGCACAGCTTCATGACCTGCCAGTCGGGGATGTCATCGCCCATGTACAGAATCTCCTCCGGCTTGAGGTCATACTTGCTGACAAAACGGTTGAAATCATTCATCTTGACACTGGATGCTATATATACATCCCTGATTCCAAGCCCCTCATAGCGCCAGCGTACCGATTCCACACGTGCACCGGTGATAATGCACAGGTTGAGACCCGTCTTGACGGCCAGCTGCATGGCATAGCCGTCCTTGACATTCACGGTACGCACCGGGTCACCCTCGGCCGAAAGGTTCATAACGGGTTTGCTGAGTACTCCGTCAACATCGAAAATCAAAGCCTTGAGCTTGTTAAGGTCGTAATCTATCATTCCAGTTCCTTGTTTATGTCAATTGAAATAAGCCTGTACAGCTCCGCGATA
>JAGAEZ010000064.1 GCA_017612875.1 Bacteroidaceae bacterium
CATTGACGGATATCCCGCCATGGTCTCCGGCTGGAAATCATTCAACTGGTCAACAATATGGTCAACGCTATCGAGTACTGAAACGCCTAACAGGTTATGGGCACTCTCGGGATGGGCCGCCTTCATGCGCAGGAAAGCGCCGTAACTGGAAGCTCCGTTGGACAGGTGGATGACACTGGCCCGCTTGTGCTTTGATATGTCAAGCACATCCATATCAACATTCCCAAAGAGCCGTTGGGCAATCAGCTGACTGTGAATCTTGTTGTGATAGTCGTCGCGCACCATTGGCAACGGGTTACCCGTGGAGCCCGATGTTCTCAGTGCCGTATATTCGCCTAAGAACAGACTTTGGTCCTTTGACGCGTCACGGGCCACATAATCAAGCACGTCCTGCAGATGTATGCGGCGGTCTGTCACCCACTCGTCATAGTGCTCCAGAAGCGTCTTCTTTTCCGTGACGGGAAGGTCAGTCAACCTGAAATCATTCTTGATGCCAGCGTAAAGAGCGGCAAAATATGGGGAATGGGTTTTCACGTAACCCACAAGTTCATGCAACCTTTCCTGTTGCAGTGCAAGACGTTCAGCTGCCGGAAGAGCAGCCCCTTCGGCCACAAGCCGTTTTGCATTTTCAAGTTCAACAGTCTTCATATTAGTTTGTTTTTTATGTCGCTGTCAATCAAAAAAGCCCAGACCGTTGATGGCGGTCAACATACGTTCGATATAGTCCCATGAGGTGGGAGAGAATGCGAATCCAAGACGGTAGAGCACCTGTGTGGTATATTCATTGTCCCGGCTTACCTCGGTTGTAATATGTCCGTGCGCCATATCCTTATATGCGAGCAGAGATGCCATTATCTTAGCATTCTGCGGGTCTGCCGCCGCTTTATCCATCGCTTGCCGGAACTCTTCCTGCTCCACGAACCGGATGCCGTTCCCGACAGTTGAAAGTGCGGAGAGCACGTCACCTAACAACTGCATGTGGATGTTGTATGGATGGAACACCGTACATTCCTGTGGTGTGGTTGCCAATAGGATTATGGCGCGACTCACCTCGTTGACCGGCGAGAACTCCACGCGCATGTCACGTAAGCTGTAGGGGCAGCAGCCTATCATGTTATAGACCTTGATGCGCCCCATGGATGAGTTGGTCCCGAAATTGACCTGGAATTCACCATCGGTGGAACGCGCCGACAGGTTACCAACACGCATGATCTTGGCATTGAGACCGTGGCGGGCCACAGCTTCAAGTATTATACGCTCGGCCATGAACTTAGAGTGGATATACTTGTTGCCAAGATACTGCCCCATATACAACCTTTGTTCGGTGAAGACATCGCCTTGCTCTTTTCCTGCCCATAAACCACGAGTACTTGCTGTAGAGACATGAACAAGGCGGGCTCCAGTCCTGATGCAGAAATCCACACAATGCCGGGCTCCGCCAACGTTCACGTCCTCAATCCCGGAACCCTCAGAGAAGTGCTTGACGACGGCTGCGCAGTTGAACACGGTATCTATCCTTCCATCCACGCTGATCTCCTTTGTCACATCACCCGGGATGATATGCAGACGTTTACCGAACAGTTCTTCATAAGTATTGTCGAAATAGTAGAACAGCATGGTCTTCAGGCGTTTCAGCGCATCGTTTCCATCCTTGCCGCGTATCAGGCAATAGATATTCGGGGCATCGCTGTCTATCAGTTCTTTAAGGATATGGATTCCCAGGAAACCTGTGGCTCCTGTCAGCAGGACATTGCCTATACTCTGACGTTCTCCCTTGCGGAAATTGTCAAGGGTGTTGCGCTTGAGCAAGGCATCAATGCCTGTATAGTCATAGCCCTCCACCTCGTCATCCCTGAGAGCGTCATCCTTGACTTCGGTACCAGTTATGAGGCTCGCCAGCAGTCTGGGGGTAGGATTGGCAAACACATCCCCGTATGCCACGTGCATTCCTGCCTTGTCGGCTTCAATGATGATGCGGGTGACCACGAGCGATGTCCCTCCGAGTTCAAAGAAGTTGTCGGTGGCACCCACCTTGTCCATCTGCAGGATATCGGCAAAAATTTCGCAGAACTTGCGCTCCGTCCCGTTGGCTGGAGCCGTGTATGCCGATGTTATTGCAATCTGGGGGTCGGGCAGGGCTTTGACGTCAGTCTTTCCGTTGGGGGTCATAGGCATAGCCTTAAGCTGCAGGTAGGCCGTTGGCACCATGTACTGCGTCAGGCTCTTTGATATTTCAGCCTTGAGGGCATCGGGCGCAATTTCGCGGTCGGCGGTATAATAGGCACAGAGGTGCTCCTTGTCGTTGATCTTGCGGATAAGGATAACCACCTTCTTCATACCTTCCACCTTGAGCATCACGTTCTCTATCTCACCCGGTTCTATACGCAGGCCACGGAGCTTGATCTGATGGTCCGTACGTCCGAGAATGGCCACATTGCCGTCGGGCAGCCATTTGGCATAGTCACCGGACCTGTAGATGCGTATCTGAGTGCTCTTGTCATCACGGACGGGACAATAGTCTATGAAACTTTCACGTGTCTTCTCTTCAAGGTTGTTATAACCGCGTGCAACGCCACGGCCTCCGATGTACAGTTCACCGACCACACCGACAGGCAGTTCGTTGCCGTCAGGGTCAACAATGAATTCCTTCACGTTCAGCTGTGGCCTGCCCACTGTGACCTGAGTGGCATGGGTGAGCTCGGCATTATTCGATGCAACCGTTATTTCCGTGGGACCGTAGCAGTTGAAGATTCGGGCCTTGGTGATGCCGCGCATAAGGGCAAGCAGCTGGTCTGGGAATTTCTCACCACCGGCACGGCAGATATCGACATGACTTATCGCCTTACAGAATTCTTCGCTGGTGAGCCATGTCTGCCAGCGTGACGGAGTACCTGACACCATGTTTATATGCTGGCTGTCGATAAGACGTGCAAGCTCAATCGGGTTGTTCGCCTGCTCTTCGGTGGCCAGAACGAGTGTCTTGCCGTTGTAGAAGGCCATGCCTATGTCCTGCAGTGCGGCATCGAACGATATTGTGGTCACGCTCAGCATACGCCGGGCATCGGTCATTACGGCGTTGGCGAAAACATTGGCAGGATGTCCGTACAGATAGTTGCAGATTCCCTCATGACGCAGCATGACACCTTTCGGACGGCCTGTGGAGCCGCTGGTGTAGATAAGATAGGCAAGATCATCGGGGGTTATCGACAACTGGAATCTTTCAGCCGGCAACCCGGAACCGATAAGGTCCTCTACATCAATAGCCTTGCCTGATGGCAGAGAATCCATGCGGTCGGCCGTAGTGATGATAAAATTCGCTTCACTGTCCTCAAGAATCAGTCTTATGCGGTCGGCAGGATATCCGGGGTCGCAAGGAATATATGCGGCGCCCGATCTCATCACACCGAACAGCGAGAGTATCAGACGGCTGGTCCTGGGTAAAAGCAGCGCTATACGGTCGCGTTCCTTCACACCGCGTCTGCGCAGTTCCGAGGCAATGCGGGCCGTAATCTCATCCATCTGTCTGTATGTGAACGTTCCGTCAATGGCAACCAGCGCCTCATGGTCGGGATCTGTCTTGGCAAAATGACATATACAATCATGGAAGAACCTGAATGGAGCATCACCCGTTGCAGTCTGGCGAATATGGTTCAGTTCCTCCTCCTGACCTGGGCTTACAATTGACAACTGACGCACTTTGCCATCGGGTCGCTCCATCATAAGGTTGCTCACGGTAACGATGCTCTCGGCCAATGCACGGCCCAACCTTGCGGAATAGAGCGAATCATCATATTGAACCACGACTCCGCGTGATTCTATCTTGATGTTTATCTTGAACTTGGGTGTATTCAGTTCAAGCAGTTCATGCCCGACGGCCTTCCCGCCGGTACTGTATTCCGACAACACGCCGACCTGATAGGCGTAAGCTATAGATGGGCGGAAGCCATAGTCCGATGCAATGTGGGCAAACGGATAGTCCTCATGGCGGAGTGTCTGTTCAAAGGTGTCACTGGCCTTCTGAAGGAAACCGGTCACACTCACATCATCTATGTCTATACCGAGCGCAAGGGTGTTGACGAACATACCTACGGTGTCGGCTATCTTCAGGTTACTGCGTCCGCTGCTAACTGTGCAGAGATAAACCTCACGGTTGTTGGTATATCGTGAAACAACGTATGCTGTTGCGGCAAGGAACAGGTGGGCTGGTGTAATCCCGTGCCTGCGGCAGAAATCTGTCGCCTTGTCAAAGTCAGGCATACATACAGACTCGCCGATGAATCCTTGTACCGATAAATCCTTCTTATGAAGGTCGGCGGGTATCTCGCTGGCTCCCTCGCAGGTCTTCAGCTTTTCGGCAAAGAACTGTCGGGCCTCAAGGAACTCACCGGTCTCCCGGGCCGATTGCTGGTCGGCCACAAAATCCAGATATGTGTAAGATTCCTTCTCTATCCCGTGACCTTCGAGCGCACTGCATATCTGACGTATGAACAGGTCGGCCGAACCTCCGTCAAAGACAAGGTGATGAATATCCATAAGCAGATGGACCCCGCTTTCCGTCTTTACTATCTCAAACCGGTACAGAGGTGCTTTCTGCAGGTTGAACGGACGCACGAAATCGTTCTTGTAGGAGGCAAGCTGTCCGTCTGTCATTTCACTGATGATACCGCCGGCTCCGTCACGGAATGAAATGGTGACACAGTCATCGGTAGTCTGTACGATGCTGTTGTCCTGAGTGGCGAAGTGAACGCTGAGTCCGGGATGACTCATAACAACCTTTTCAACTGCATCGGCCAGTCTGCCCACATCGGTCCCTTGTGGGAAGTGAAGGAGGTATGGGATGTTGTAAAGTGTTGATGTAGGATTCTTTATACAGTCAAAATAGACACCGGTCTGGGCGTATGAGAGGGGAACTGTCTTTAATCGTGAATCATCGGGCAAGCCAGAAGTATCCTTTGCGGCAGGATTAATGCTCCGGGAGCCGGAATGGACGTTGGAAGAATCAGGATTATCTCCCGGACCTTGATTCAACAGTCCTTTCAGTATTTCGTTCTCTATGCTCTGCAATGTGGCTGTCTTTGAAAGTGATCTGGCATCAAGGGTGACATTGAAACGCTTCTGTATCTGAACGGCCAGCTTGATGGCGGTTATGGAAGTCAGTCCCGCATAGCCAAGAACGGTGGTAATGTCAAAATCGTGGTTGTTCACTATGTCCGCGATTATCCTGAATAGTTCCTCCTCCAGCACATTCATAGGCGCGTTTACGCCTCCTTCGCCCTTCTGGGGGCTTTTCTTCTCAGGTCTTGGCAAAGCTTTCCTGTTCACCTTCTGGTTCTGGTTGAGCGGAATCCTGTCTATCTGCATAGTCACTGCAGGAACCATGTACGGCGGCTTCCGGTCAAGGATGAAATTGTTGAGTGCTTCAATGTCAGTCTCGTTGTCACTGACTATATAGGCTGCTATGAATTTGCCACCTCCACCTTCCTCGTCGAAGGCCTGCACGGTGGCATCCTTTATGCCCGGGAACTCGCGGATGACAGCTTCCACCTCCTTCAGCTCAATACGGAAACCGCGTATCTTTACCTGTCCGTCACGACGGCCGATGAACTGGATATTGCCATCCGGAAGATAACGCACGATATCACCGGAGCGATAGACCCGCTGATATTTCCTGTCATCAGTGAAAGGATTGGATATATAAACCTCCGCCGTCTTTTCCGGACGGTTCAGATAGCCTTGGCTCACCTGAGGACCGCTAACCCACAGCTCGCCTGACGCCCCTGCTGGCAGACGGTGACCTTGTCCGTCAACGACATACAGGCGTACGTTGTCAAGGGGCTTTCCAATAGGTATCTCCTTCATCTTCTTTTCCGTTGGATAGATAGTGGTGAAGACGGTACACTCTGTAGGGCCATACCCGTTGTAGAACCTATATCCCTTAGGCGGTGCTAATGATGCCAGCTTTTCGCCACCTGTAGAGAGGTATAGCAGTGAATGGTTCTCTATGCTCGTTGCAAACTGATATCCTACCTGAGTGGTCATGAAAGAGTGGGTGATATGGTTCGCCTCGAAGTAACCGTTCAACGCCATTAGGTCCAGACGTAGCTCCTCAGGGATGATGTGAACCGTAGCTCCACAGGTCAGGGCAGGGTACAAGTCCATCATGCAGGCATCGAAGCCATAGCTGGCGTAGGCGGCCACGTTATGCTCCGGCTGCAGGTCATAATAACGCTGATACCAGTGGCAGAAGCACACCAGGTTGCCATGCGTCAGCCGGCATCCCTTCGGCACGCCTGTAGAGCCCGAAGTGTATAACAGGATGAACAGGCTATCCGGATCAGGACCTTCCGGCAATGTCCCGGGCATTGGCAATTGCTTCAGGTCCCTGGTCAGCAGAACGTCACCATGGTATTCATCCACGATGGAGTATAGCTCCTCGTCGGCAATCAGGAGCTTCGCCCCCGCATCCTGCATCATGAAATTCAGGCGCTCTTTGGGATAAGTGGGGTCGAGCGGCTGGTAGGCACAGCCTGCCTTCAGCACACCGAGAGAGGCTATTGCCATCCATTCGCAGCGGGGAATCAGCACCGACACGACATCCCCGGCTCCTAATCCCTTACCGGCGATATAGCCTGAAATGCGGTCACTCAACCCATCTGCCTCCTGATAGGTATAGACACGGTCCTTGAACACCACAGCCACGGCATCGGGCGTGGCATTCACCTGACGGCGGAACAACGACACGATGGTCTGAGTAGTGTCATAGTCCACATCGGTCCGGTTGAAACTGTCAAGCATCTCCACCTGCCCGGCTGTAGCTATGCTGATGTCACGCAGGTACTCCTGTGTAAGGAATCCCTCGACAACGGCCTCATAACTCTCAAGATACTGTGCTATCAGTTCCCAGGAATACTCGTTGGAGTTGTATTCCGCCTTGACATGATACTTGCCGTTCAGGATGAAGGCCTTGAGATAGAGCGATGCTTCCAATGTGCTGTTGCACAGACGTATGGTCCTCATGGGCTTGCCGCACAACTGCTCGTCGGA
>JAGAEZ010000001.1 GCA_017612875.1 Bacteroidaceae bacterium
AGGGGTATGCTGGAGCAAGGAAACACTCGTAAAACTGGCCGATTTCTGCTACGATCATAACATTATTGTAATAAGTGATGAAATTCATTGCGATCTGACTCTCTTTGGAAACAAACACATTCCGTTTGCATCGGTCAGTGAAAAAGCCGCCAAAATCAGCATTACGTTCGGTGCTCCATCAAAGACTTTCAATATTGCAGGCATAGTCAGTTCTTATTCCATTGTTCCCGATGACACTCTCCGTCGCAGGTTCTATACGTGGCTTGAGGCAAATGAACTGAACAGTCCTCAAATGTTTGCGCCCATTGCTACCATTGCGGCGTTCCAGAAGGGTGAGGAGTGGCGCCGTCAGCTTATCAGTTATATAGAGGATAATGTGCGCTTTGTTGAGGACTATTGTAAGGACAATATTCCGGCCATAAAACCTGTGCGTCCGCAGGCAACTTACCTGATATGGCTGGACTGCAGGGCGTTGGGCCTTAACCACAAGGAACTGATAGATCTGTTTGTGAACAAGGCACGTCTGGCGCTGAATGACGGCGAGACCTTCGGCCCCGGCGGAGAGGGATTCATGCGCCTGAATGTGGGCGCACCCAGAGCTGTTCTGAAGGAAGCTTTGGAGAGGCTTGCAAAGGCGGTTACACAATAGCGGCATCCTGTAGCACAAGGCCTGCAAGCGTGAAGCCGAATATGGCGGTAATGTGAGCCAGTGAACCGTTGGTCTGGCCCTTGGTGATTTGGCTTATAGTTTCCTCTTTTTCTTCAGGCTGTGGGCCTTTGTTCTGCAGCAGCTCATCGGAATAGACGCATTGGAACTTGCGCTTGGGGTATTGGTCATTCTGCTTGAAACGCTTGCGTAGCATGCGGGCCAGCGGGTCACCCTCTACCTTCCAGAACTCTGTCACACGGATGCGGGTGGGGTCTATCTTGAGCGCCGCTCCCATTGATGAGAAGAACTTGGCCTTGGTGCTGGTAGCCATCAGAATTAGCAGCGCCTTGTCCTTAAGTGAGTCTATGGCGTCAATAATGTAATCGTAACTGTCCAGGTCAAAGGTGTTGGCCGTATCTTCGTTGAAAACCTTCTCAATAGTGATTATTTCGGCCGATGGATTTATGCTGAGTAGGCGCTCCTTGAGTGCGTAAACTTTGATTTGGCCTATGGTGAGGGTGGTGGCCATAAGCTGACGGTTGATGTTGCTTTCACAAACCCGGTCAGAGTCAACGATGGTCAGATGGCGTATGCCGGAGCGGATAAGGCTCTCGGCGCACCAGGAACCGACTCCTCCCACACCGAATATTATAACCCGCTTACTTCCAATCTGCAGCATCGCTTCATTACCCAACAGCAGTGCAGAGCGACGGAATATTGCATCTTCTATTGCCATATCAAGAATTTACTTTTGGCTGGATGTAAATGTACTCATAATTTGACTTAAACTGTAAAAAGACCTTTGTTTTTTATCTCAAGGGTTATTAAAGCGGCAGATTTTATATAAGTTTGTATCAGGAATCAAATAAGGAAATGGAGGTATGACAAAAAAACTTCTGTTGGCGATATGCGCCCTGGCGGTGTTGGTGGCATGCAGTAGGGATGATGAATCGGGAGAATCGGATACTGTTGAATTAAAGTGTCTCAGGCCTGACTATCTGAAGGCGGGCGACAAGGTGGCGCTTATTTCGCCGTCATACTACACGCCTATGGAGAATGTGGACAAGACAGCCGACTTGCTGCGCTCTTGGGGACTGGAGCCGGTCATCGGGCCGAATGTGGGCAAGGTGGTGGACGGCAAATACGCCGGAACTGTCAGTGAGCGTGTAAGCGACATCCGTTGGGCTCTCGCCGATTCAAGTATCAAGGCCATAATCTGCAACCGGGGCGGCTACGGCACTATCCAGCTCATCGACCGGCTGTCATTGGCCGAAATAAAGTCCTCGCCGAAATGGCTCGTGGGCTTCAGTGACATTTCGACTCTGCACGGACTGATGACCCGCGCCGGTGTGATGAGCATCCACGGCACCATGAGCTCATTCCTTGCCAAGGGCGGCACTGACGAGACCAGCACGCTGATGCGCGACCTGCTTATGGGCAGTGTGCCCCGCTACTCTCTGCCTGCACATCCTCAGAATATCGAGGGGCGTGCCAGCGGCGTGCTTGTCGGCGGGAACATCTGCACTTTCGCGCCGAATATCGGCTCGCAGGCCGATGCTACTCTGGGACGCGACCTCATCCTGTTTGTCGAGGAGGTGGAGGAATCTATGCACAACATAGACCGCCAGATGCGCATCCTTCAGATGAACGGTGTGCTTGACCGTTGCAAGGGCGTTGTCCTGGGCGAGTTCACCGATTGCGGCACGGAGTTCAAGGATGCGTCAGGCAGGACGATAAGCATTGAGGCCATGCTTCACGATCTGTTGAAAGCATACGACATCCCTGTTCTCTGCGGCTTCCCCGGCGGTCATGGCGACGTGAACCTGCCTCTCGTCATGGGTGCTCCTGTCACCATTGACGTTCGTCCGGACGGGGCCACCCTCCAGTTCGATATCGACGGTGAGCAACATGTCGTCCGTACTTCCGACATCACAGCCCCCTTTACTCCGGCTCCTGTCCGCATGATGCTGGCCGGCAAGCTGGAAACAGCTGAAAGAGGTGGTTTCAGGGCCGAATAAGCCTATAACTTGGGATGTCAGGCGTCAGCATTTACTGTGACGATGAATATGCTGAAACTCAGGGGAGCGACAGATGTGTCAAGGCTTTTTCCTTGGGTATCGAAGGGGTGCTCTATGGGTGTGATGTTCTCCGGTGCATCGATCGAGTTGTCCTCATAGAGCTTGTCCGAACTCAGGTCCACACGTTTTACTCCCTTAACGTTCTCTTTCTTCTTAAGGCCTGTAAAGTTCAGGCTGATCTCCTGTGACTGCTCCGATGTGTTGGCAACCTTTATGTAAATCCTCTCCCCGTCACGAACCGCGCTTGCGAAGAGACCGTTCTGACCCTCCTGTCCGGCTACGGGCTTGCCGTCCATGGTCAGTGTGAGAACATTACGACCTTTATATTGGCTGTAGAGATTCTGGACATGCCAGCTCACGGTGCGGAACGAATTCAGGTTATCGTACCAGATCAGGTCAGGACGCCATTGCCATCCCTCTACGTGGGCGAACAGCGGTGCGTAGGTGGCCATGTGTACTATGTCGGCGTTACGCTCCAGGTCTGTCATGAAGGCTGCTTCAAGCAGTGAAGCATAGTAGTGGTTCCATTTCTTTCCTGTGGCGTGGCAGGCATACTCTCCGGCAAACACCTTGGGCCCCTTTCGGTCATAGTTGTCATAGCGTGTACCCTGGTTGAGGAACCACTCGTATGGACGGTAGAAATGCTCATCCACCAGGTCTGCTCCCAATCGTTTCATCTCCGGCCAGAGATAATCGAACTGGTCACCCTCGGAGTTCGGACCTGATGATCCTACTATCTTGATGTCAGGATATGCTTTACGGATAGCCTTGATGAACGGCTCTAAACGTTCCGGATAGAGAGCGTCCCACTGTTCGTTTCCTATTCCTATGAACTTGAGGTTGAAAGGTTCGGGATGGCCCATATCGGCACGGACCTTGCCCCAGGTTGAAGTGGCCGGACCGTTGGCGAATTCAATAAGGTCAAGGGCATCCTGGATATAAGGGTCGAGCCGGTCAACAGGGACGTGGGCGCTTATGTCATCATTCTGGAACTGGCAGGCCAGTCCGCAGCTTACTATCGGCAGAGGCTCTGCGCCAATATCCTCGCTCAGTTGGAAGAACTCAAAGAACCCCAGTCCGTAGCTCTGGAAATAGTCGGGGTAGAAACGGTGCGGGAATGTGTATTCCCAGCGGTTCTCGTTTAGAGGGCGGTTCTCAACCGGCCCTACGGTGTTCTTCCAGTTGTATCTGGTATCCAAGTCGGTTCCTTCGACTATGCAACCGCCGGGGAATCTGAATATTCCCGGGTGCAGGTCGTACAGGGCTTGGGCCAGATCCTTGCGCAGACCGCCCTCGCGTCCTTTCCAAGTATCGGCCGGGAACAGTGAGATGTGCTCAAGATCAACACTGGCACCGTCTCGGGTCTCCATGAATATGCGCAGGGTGGCTTTTGCAAGAGTCTCTGACGGACGCAGGGTTATCTGATATTTCTTCCACTCCCTGCCGTTAACCGTAAGGCGTTCCTGGCAGACGAACTGGTTCTCTCCCATTGAGGCTGTGTTTACCAGTTCCACTCTCAGTGTTACGGGGCGGTCGGCACGGGCCCAGACAGAGAATCTGTAACTCCCGCCTCTTTTTATTCCGATGCCAAAGAACCCCTCATTGTCCAGACCGGTGTGCTTGTGTGCATGGCCGGGATCGCTGAGGCGTACATAATGCGGATTCCGGTCGAACGGACCGTCGTCACGGACCTCTACTCGGCCGAATGTCTTCCAGCCCTGCAGGGCATTGGGGAACTCGAAGGAGCGGTTCTTGACCAGCTCGGCATAGAGTCCGCCGTCGGCAGCATAGTTTATGTCCTCAAAAAATATTCCGTACATGGTGCTCTGAATGGGAGCGCCGGTTTTCCTGAGGTTGATGTCAAAGTTGTTGTCGGCGGCGTGGACTGACAGGAATGCCGTAAAGGCGAAAACCACGCTGAACAGGCGGATTTGTTTCATATATGAATGATAAAAGGGTTATCCGGTCTTTGCTTTCGGCAAAAATAGCTATATTCGTGCAGAAAATCAGCCTAACCAACCAAACTTGATATGAAAAAAACAGTAATCACGATGGCCGTTCTGGCAGCCTTCTCAATAGGGGCCAGTGCAGCCAAGCCCGTCAAGGCGCCTGCCGGCGGCAAGAAAATCAGTAACGAACTTATCGGAATCTTCTTTGAGGATATCAGCATGTCGGCCGACGGCGGCCTGTGTGCCGAGCTTATCCAGAACGGATCTTTCGAGTTCAGTCCGTCGGAACGTGACGGATGGGGACCGGGGACAGCATGGCGTTCGGTACGCCCCGGACACTCTCTGGGATATATCGAGCCAAGGCAGCAGGATCCCATCCATCCAAACAATCCCAACTACATGCGCCTGAACATAGAGCGAGTGGGTCATTACTATGACTATAACGGATGGACCGGCGTAGGCATACAGAACGACGGATTTGACGGTATCCTGCTCAAAGGAGGCGACAAGTATGATTTCTCGGTGTTCCTGCGCAATCCCGATGGTAAGGACAAGGAGGTCCGCATAGTTCTGACCGCTCCCGGACAGGGATTCCGCAGTCCCGCCCGTGCCATTGCCGATACAACCATCATGGTTTCAGGCCGCAACTGGAAGAAGTACGAGTGCACCTTCACCGCAAGTGAGGACTGTGAGCGTGCATCGCTGCAACTGCTCTCCCTTACCACCGGCGTGATGGATATAGATATGGTATCGCTTTTCCCGCAGGACACCTACAAGGGTCACGGGTTGCGCAAGGACCTGGCTCAGGCCCTTGCTGACCTCAACCCCAAGTTCATGCGTTTCCCCGGCGGCTGTGTGGTGCATGGCGGCGGTGACGGATTCTGGGATACATACCGCTGGAAGACGACCGTGGGTCCGCGTGAGACACGTCGCGGCATAAAGAACACCTGGGGCTATCATCAGAGCATGGAGATGGGATACTTCGAATATTTCCAGTTCTGTGAGGATGTAGGCATGGAGCCTCTGCCCATCCTGCCTTGCGGCGTGAGCTGCCAGGGTACCAACGGCGGCTGGAACATGCGCGACCATGCGCAGGATGTGGTTCCCATAAGCGAGATGCAGGAGTGGGTTGATGAGGCGCTTGACCTGATTGAGTGGGCAAACGGCCCTGTCACATCAAAGTGGGGCAAGGTTCGCGCCGATGCCGGCCATCCGGAACCCTTTAACCTCAAGTATCTGGGCTTGGGTAACGAGGAGAAGATCACACCTGAGTTCGAGGAGCGTTTCAAGTATATATATGACCGTGTGCGTGCCGCTCATCCTGAAATCGTGATTGTCGGTACTGCAGGTCCGGGCTCCCATCCCGGCAACCGTGACTATGAGGCGGGCTGGAAGTTCGCAACTGAGCTTGAGGTGCCCATCCTGGACGAGCACTATTACGAGCAGCGCAACTACTTCCTGACCAGCCGCCAGTATGACAGCTATCCGCGTGACCGCAAGACAAAGGTCTATTTGGGCGAGTACGCATCGAAGGACAAGAAACTCATTGACGCTCTTGCCGAAGGCCTGTACCTGCTTCATGTGGAGCGCAATGCCGATATTGTCGTCATGACATCATACGCCCCGCTGTTCGCCCGCAAGAACACCAACAACTGGAACCCGGACCTCATTTATTTTGATAACGAGCGTCCGTACCTGACCTGCAGCTATTATGTGCAGCAGATGTTCGGTCAGTCAAGCGGTGACTACTACTATGGTGACTGTGTGTCGTTTGACCGTGCCGATGACAACCTGCTCGGTCAGTCGGTGGTTCTTGACACCCAGGCACGCAAGCTCTACCTCAAGGTTTGCAATGCTGGTGAGAACGCAGCCAAGGCTACAATAAACCTTTCCCGTTTCGGCGGATTCAAGAGCGTGACCAAGACCACTATATCCGGCCAGCCTGATGACGAGAACGGTTTTGACACACAGCCCATAGCTCCAGCTACTGAGACCGTCAAGCTCAAGAGCAAGACTTCCCTTGATGTGGAGCCGTACTCCATCACCCTTTACAGTATCAGCCTCTGAAAGGGAATGTAAATGTAAAAGAGCCGGACTTCACAGCCCGGCTCTTTCATTCTTACTAACCCTAATCTTATGAAATCTCTTGAATAACCTGTTATTGCTTATTTTGCAACGCGGGAGTTGATGTACTCCATCGGTATGCTGTTGATGGCGACCTCGTTCTGTGCTGTGACCAGTATCTCGCTGAACTTGTCGGTGTAAGCGTCCTTGATGTCCTCGATCTTGGCGGTCTTCCTGTCCTCGTTCATGTTCTCGGCGCGGCATACGTTCTCTATGTCGGTGAGCATCTTCTGATACATGGGGATGAACTGGAGGGCGTCGGCCTGGCTGAGTTCTGCGACTATGTCGGCAACGGTAGCCTCATTCTCGTTAACACTCTGAGCGTTCACTGATGTTCCGATGAACAGTGCTGCAACGGCAGCGAAGAAAATCTTTTTCATAATCCTTATTTTTTTTGTTTTTGTTATTTGTCCGTTTTGTTTTTGTGGACCCGCTTTCTTGCGGCTTCCGTAGTTAAGAGTCAGAAAGTGTCCGGAAGTTAAGTTTGGAAGTTAATTATTTATCCTTTGTGAACAAAATATTTAACAAATATCTAAAACAAATAGTGTTGTTAATAAAAACATAATCAGCGATTAATATTATTAACCGCTGGCTTCGTCTGATAGTTTTAACTTGTTGTTTTATAGATTAAGTCAGAAATAGCTAACCCCAGTTTCTAAGATTCTCGAAACTGTCTTTTTCTTGTCATTCGCATGTAATAGTAATAATATTAGATGAAGTTAAAAGGGAGATGCTTATATTTGTTTATGTGCTATATGTAGAAAAAAAGAGTATGTATCCCATCAAATCAAGTAAAAAACCATATCTTTATAAATTGAAAACATTGCTTTAATAGCGTCATCAGAATATGGCAAAGAAAACTGAACAGAACAACGAACCGTTGGAGAAGCAGCTTTGGCAAGCTGCCGATAAGCTGCGCAAGAATATTGATGCGGCCGAATACAAGCATGTAGTGTTGGGATTGATATTCTTACGATATATTTCTGCATCATTTGAGGAACTATACAAAGAATTGGTTAACCAGCAGGCCGATGGTGCCGACCCTGAGGATCGCGAGGAATATGCAGCGGAGAATGTGTTCTATGTGCCTGCCAATGCACGATGGTCATATTTGGTTTCAAAAGCCAAGAATCCACAGATAGGCAAATATATAGATGACGCAATGGATGTCATAGAGCGTGAGAACAAGTCACTGAAAGGCGTTTTACCCAAGGTGTTTGCACGTCCCAACCTTGACCCCACCAGTTTAGGAGAGCTAATTGACCTTATTGGCAATTCTACCCTAAAGAACACCAGCACCAACAGCGCAGATCTTTTAGGACACGTATTTGAGTATTTTCTGGGTGAGTTTGCGCTGGCTGAAGGCAAGAAAGGAGGACAGTTCTACACGCCACGAAGTGTTGTGGAACTTCTGGTCAATATGTTAGAGCCTTACAAAGGTCGTGTGCTTGACCCCTGTTGTGGCTCTGGCGGAATGTTTGTACAGAGTGAAAAGTTTGTAAAAGAACATCAGGGACGCATAGAAAACATATCCATATATGGTCAGGAGAGCAACCAGACCACATGGAGACTTTGCAAAATGAATCTGGCGATACGTGGAATAGATGCCTCACAAGTAAAATGGAACACAGAGGGTTCCTTCCTGAACGATGCACATCGTGATGTAAAGGCAGACTTCGTTATGGCGAATCCACCATTTAAT
>JAGAEZ010000065.1 GCA_017612875.1 Bacteroidaceae bacterium
GGCCCGGAAGAGGCGGCGGTAGAGCTCGGTCTCTGTTTCGGGGTCCAGTGATGAACTTATCTCGTCCAGCAGCAGGATGTTGCCGGGGCGGAGCAGACCGCGGGCAATGGCAATGCGCTGTGCCTGCCCTTCACTAAGGCCGCTGCCGCGCTCGCCAAGCAGAGTGTCAAGGCCGTCGGGGAGTTCCTGGACAAAATCGGCGCAGGCGGTATGCAGGGCATCCGTCAGCTCCCGGTCCGGTGCATCGGGCTTGGCAATCTGAAGGTTGAAGCGGATGCTGCCGCTCATAAGGGTGTTGCCCTGCGGTACGAATACAAAATCGGGACGGGTCTCTACGCCCACAGGCATGGTGCTGCCGTTGGTTCCATAGAGTCTGATGCTACCGCTCTGGGGGCCGATGAATCCCAGCATGAGGCGGAACAGGGTGGTCTTGCCTATGCCGGTCTCACCCATGAGGGCGGTTTTGGTGCCGGGCTGGAAATCATGCGAAAAACAGTTCAGTATCTGGCGGTCGCCGCCAGAATAACGGAAGTTCACGTTGTCAAAGCGTAGGCCATGCAGGTCAGGATGCAGGACTCCGGCAGCGGAATCATTGCCGGAGCTCTCCTCAAGCTCATGAAGCCGGTCAATGCTGGCGGTGGAGTGGATTACCTGCGGCACCATGTTGAGCAGCTCCATTATGGGATGCTGTATCTGGCCTACCAGTTGCAGGAAAGAGGTCATGATACCGAATGTGATGGCTCCGGAGCGCAGTTGCAGGCCTCCCCAGACGAAAGCAAGAAGGTAGCCCAGGCCGAATGCGCAACCCAGTATGATGCGGATCATCATGGTGAAGCGCGTGCGGCGCATGATATTGCCTTTGAGATGCTGCTGCATGGTGTCAAGGCGGCCTGTCATCCATTCCTCGCTTCCCATGGCGCGGAGCACTGCGTTGTTCTCCATTCCCTCCTGCACGTGCATCTGAATGCGGCTTTCGTCCTTACGGATGTCTAATGTCATCTGGCGCAGGCGGCTGCCTATGAACTTGGCCAGGATAATGGCGAGCGGGGTCATGATGAGCAGTGCCCATGCTAACCAGCGGTCAAAGTAATGCAGCAGCAGGAATGCGCCTAAAAGCTGGATGCAGGTGATACACATATCGGGTAGGGTGTCAGTCGTGGTATCGCTCACCACTTCAATGTCCTTGGTGAGGCGGGAGCTGACATCGCCTGAGTGTATCTCCTTCTCGTCATAGAGCTGACGGCGGAACAGGCCGCTGAACATGCGGATGCGCAAGGCATTGGTCTGGCGGATGCTTGCAGTGATGGTGAGCAGGTAATAGACTTGTCTCAGGAGCACGCCGCCCACAACGGTCAGCACTAACCAGAGGGCCATGACCGTTACGTCCCGGGCTGAACCGGTATGGATGGTCTCGTCGATGAAACGGCGGCTGAGCCAAACCATAAGCAGACCAAGCGCGACCTGTGCCGTGCCTGTCACTATGCGTACAGCCGTGTTCCAGCGTATGCCTTGTGTGTTACGCCAAATCCAGCCTGGATAATTCACTCAATCACTCCTATTCCGATCCAGTTGTCGATGGTCTCCTTTACATCGTTCAGTGCCTGCTCCGGAGTCACGTCATACTCCTGGCACAGCGCCTGGGTCAGGCTTTCCACAGTGAAATCACCCGTATCCTGCGCCTTCTTCCATATCCAGGCGGCGGTCTCGTTCAGGCATAGCATACGCCCGAAGTTTATTGCGTCCAGCCCTTCACCAACTATCACGTTCTCGCCGCACACCTGGCGCAGCACGAATCCTTTCTTGATCTTCATAATATTTCAAGTATATTTTTTCCGGTTGATTCTCCGGAGCGCTGCAAGCAGCCATCTCCGTACAGGCATCAGCCAAAACCAGACACGGGCTTTGGCTGTATGGGAGCGGGAGTCCAGACTGCGCTTGCGGCCATCGGGGCTTACCACGTGAGTAGCCAAACCCAGTACATCGGCCACAGTGCAGCTTTCGGTACCCCGGATATTGCCGTCCCCCATGAGAGTGATGCGGCCGCTTTCCGGGTCAATTTTTATTATGCGGTGTACCACATACCTGTCCGGGCCTACCTTGGCCAGTACTACATGGCCTTTCCGCAGATTATCAGGCTTTTGCAGGATGACGCTGTCCGTTCCTCCCGTTATGAACGGCAACATGCTCCTTCCCTTGACCGGAAATGTCACGCTGACGCCGTCGGCCACTAAGCGTGCGGCTTCCTTTATGATAATCTCGTCGGTCATACGGTAATGGTCTCTTTACACAGTCGTGCGGCTTCGGCGTCGGGCAGGCAGTCCAGATGCCATACCGGAATGTGGGAAGCCAGTGCGTTCTCGGTATAGTGCAGTCCGTCGGCTATGCGGGTGTCCCACCGCTTGCCGGATATGCTGGGTACTACAGCGGCGTATGCGCCTATGCCTTCGAGCCTCGTGATGCGGTTGTACGGAGCCTGGCTCAGCAGCACTATGCCTCCAAGCGGTGCGCTCACGTTACGGTAACATGGGGTCTTGCCGCTCCAGGGGGTGCCATAGACCATAGCTGTTCCATCAGGTTTTACCCGTACGGCAGGGTTGTCGTCGTTCATGAGTCCGCTGCCCGGTATGTACTTGCGCCAAAGGCCGGCATGGGTGCTCTTGCCTGTGCCGCTCTTGCCGAGGAACATGTAACCACGGCCTTCAAGACTCACCGCAGCGGCATGGAACAGCGCCGTCCCTGTGCAGGCTGATGCCATGGCGAACAATATCATAAGTGAGTTGTCAAGTGCGGACTTGACCTCATAGCCGCTCAGGTGGAGCGTTCCCTGACGGTAGTCCGGAGTGCAGACCAGCCATCCTGCCGTATTTCCGTCCCAACGGAACTCAAAGACCGGGTGATCTTCGGCAGTGTGGCCGCAGATGATGTCCTGCCCTTCCTCTTCCTGGCTGAACTCTTCGGTGTAGCCCGTTATCCGGCCTTTCGTGACGTTCAGTGAGAAAAGCAGGGGCGGGCATGGCTCTCCGTCGGTCCTGGAGATGTCATGCAGGAATGGCTTGTAGTTGTCCATCAGGGGGAGGAAACTGTCATCGGCTTCCGTGCAGAAAAGATGTTCTGCTACAATATAGTATCTTGATTCAGTCATTTAAGTCATGTTGACAGTTGCAAAAATACAAAAAAAAGCTCTCCCGCCTGTGTCTCGTGGGCAATATTGCAATGTGCCGGGATAAAAACGGATTTATTCCCGCCACAAACGGACTACTTTCACTACTTTTGTGAAGATTATGGAATTATGAGGGGAGAGAGAAGCAAACCGTTTTATATTGCAGCGGCTCTGTCGGTCGCTGTCCTGGTGCTTTTTTTCCTGAACCTCTGTTTAGGGACGGTGCATATCCCGCTAAGGGATGTGGTGGCCTCTCTCACTGGTGGTGGCGCAAGCCGCGAAAGCTGGGATTTCATCATCAGGGAGTCGCGTCTCCCTTCGGCTGTGACGGCTCTTTTGGCTGGAGCATCGTTGGCGGCATCGGGCTTGATGCTTCAGACAGCTTTCCGCAACCCTTTAGCCGGTCCGGACATCTTAGGCATAAACGGCGGGGCAGGCTTGGGCGTGGCGCTTGTGATGCTGCTTTTCGGCGGTAATCTCACTATGGGCAACCTTACGCTTGGCGGCTCTGTATCGGTCATAACAGGTGCTTTCGCAGGGGCATTGGCGGTGACAGCCCTGGTGCTGTTCCTTTCAACCAGGCTCAGGAATCCGGTGATGCTGCTCATTGTGGGTGTCATGGTGAGCTATTTGGCGTCAGCGCTTATCTCACTGCTCAATTTCTTCTCGACGGCCGAGGGCGTGCATTCATATACCATGTGGGGCATGGGTAATTTCAGCGGCGTGTCCATGGGGCAGCTGCCGGTCTATTGTACTGTGTCGGCGGTGGGCCTGCTGATAGCTGTCTCGCTTATCAAACCGCTGAATGCGTTGCTGTTAGGTGATATGTATGCCGAGAACCTGGGTGTCAATATAATCCGCACGCGGAACTGGCTGCTGCTATCCACAAGCCTGCTTGTGGCTATCATAACCGCGTTCTGCGGGCCGGTGTCGTTCATAGGGCTGGCTGTGCCGCATATCGGGCGGCTCATTCTGCAGTCCGGCAACCATCGGAACCTTATGCCGGTGACCATCCTTGCGGGAGCTGTTGTCGCTTTGCTGTGCAATGTGCTCAGCTCCATTCCGGGCAACCGTGGGCTGATTCCGCTTAATGCCATCACACCTGCTATAGGTGCGCCGGTGATACTTTATGTGCTACTTAAAAACAGAAATAACCAATTGTAATTATGAGAACAACCAGGATTATGCTGGCCGTGATGCTTACGGCCTTCGTGTGCAGCCAGGCTGCAGGTCAGGCTCCCCGCAGGGAGCAGTTCCCCGAGGGTTCATACTCTCCCGTAACCAACATCAACCGCAACGGATATCCGCGTGTACTGGCCGATAACAGTGTGATGTTCCGCGTGAACGCCCCGCAGGCACAGACCGTCCAGATCGATCTGGGCGGCACCAAGTATGACATGACAAAAGGAGAGGGCGGAGCCTGGACACTCACCACCAAGCCGCAGGTGCCGGGATTCCACTACTATGCGCTGTTCATTGACAATGTGTCGGTGGCCGACCCCGCCAGCCAGACATTCTACGGGTGCAGCCGATGGTCAAGCGCCATCGAGATTCCCGAGAAGGGCATGGACGTGTTTGAGGTGCAGGATGTGCCTCATGGCGAGGTCCGTACAGTGTATTATTATTCAAAGGTGGATGAGTCGTGGCGTCCGCTGATGGTTTATACCCCGGCCGGCTACAACGAGGGGAAGCAGGATTATCCGGTGGTCTATATCCAGCACGGCGGCGGTGAGGACCATCGCGGATGGATGGAGCAGGGACGTACCGCCCAGATCATGGATAACCTCATAGCTGCCGGCAAGGCTGTGCCGATGATTGTGGTGAGCTCCAACAGCAACGTACAGTCACGCAGCGGCGGTATGGGCGGCGGTTACAACTGGCAGGGGATGCAGACTTTCCGTACTGAGATGATTGACAATATCATACCTTTTGTGGAGAAGACCTACCGCGTCAGGAAGGACCGCAAGAGCCGCGCCATGTGCGGACTCTCCATGGGTGGAGGCCAGTCGTTCTACATAGGTCTGCGTGACCCGGAGGTGTTTGCCAATGTGGGCGTGTTCTCGACCGGTATGTTCGGCGGTATCTCAGGTGCATCGAACTTTGACCTGGAGACCGAGGTTCCCGGCATGATGACCGATACCAGGAATTTCAACAGGCAGTTTGACGTGTTCTTCCTGAGTTGCGGCGAGCAGGATCCGCGCATTGAATATACCCGTAATATCGTGAAGAAGATGCGTGACGGCGGAGTGGAGGTCAAGTTCAACTCCTATCCCGGTGACCACGAGTGGCAGGTTTGGCGCAAGTCGCTGCATGAATTTGCCCAGTATCTGTTTAAATGATAATCGGGATCCTGACAGAGTCGCTGCGCACCGCAGTCCTGGTAACCGGGCTGGTGGTGATCATGATGATGCTCATAGAGGTGTTCAACGTGCGCTCGGACGGGCGTATGTTCAGCGGGTTGAGGAACCGTCGGGTGGGTCAGGTGCTGCTGTCTGCACTCTTGGGTTCAATACCCGGCTGCATGGGCGGATTCGCGTCAGTATCCCTTTACACCCACGGCCTGATAAGTTTCGGGGCGCTGATTGCCATGATGATTGCATCGTCGGGCGATGAGGCGTTCGTGATGCTTGCCATGTTCCCGGGCCGTGCAGTTCGGATTTTTCTGATTCTCTTTGTTATAGCAGTGGTGTCAGGCCTGCTTGTGGACCTGTTCCGAAGTAAATATGAGGGCTGTCACTCGATGAACGTTCATGACGAGGACCGGGAGCCTGAGCGTGAGTACCGTCACAGCCGCCACTACGGATGGAAGCGCATTGCAATGTTTTCAGGCGTGGTGGTGTTCCTGGGAGCGTTGCTTGCAGGCTGGCTTGAGGGAGGGGAGGATGTCGGTGTCGGCTCCCATCCGGCAGGTGTTGCCGGCAGATTCAACCTGCTCTCCGAGGAGTGGATGTACTGGCTGTTCGCGGCATTGAGCCTCTGTGTGCTTGGCATGTTGCTTTTTGCCGGTGACCATTTCGTGGATGAACATTTGTGGGAGCATATAGTCTGCCATCATCTGCCGGGCATATTCCTGTGGACATTCGGAACAATCATTGCGCTGGGTTTGTTGATGTGCCGTTTTGATATGGCATCGTGGATAAGTGACAATACTATCCTTATGATCCTGCTGGCGGCGGCTGTGGGCATAATCCCGGAATCCGGTCCCCATCTGGTGTTCGTCTCTCTCTATGCTGCGGGCGTGGTCCCTCTCCCCGTTCTCCTGGCCAGCTGCATCAGTCAGGACGGTCACGCATCGCTCCCCCTGCTGGCCGAGAGCCGCGGCTCGTTTCTCAAGGCCAAACTGATTAACGTTGCGGTTGCTTTATTCATGGGCATCGGTGCAATGTTGATCGGGAATTGAGATTCACTTTTTCCGTCGCATATGGATCATCTCGGCGGCTTCCTCGATATCGGTCTTGAGGTCGCGGGCTGCAACGCGCAGATTCTTGCGCGCGAGGGTACGCATGGCTATCACGAACTCCACGCCCGGCATCTTGTCGGAGCGGTACAGTCGTTCGTAGATGAAGAGCGAAGTCATGAAATAGACGGCGGTCTGGATCCACAGGGCTATCAATTCATAGCGCACATCCTGCAACAACGCTCCGGCAGTGTTGATGCGGGCAAACCCGTTGACAGCCTGGGTTGACGGGAAAATCTGTGCCAGGATTTTCCAGAATGCCGGCATATTGGATGTAGGCCATGAAATACCGGACAGGAATATGAGAGGAACCGATACGAATACGAACAGCAGGAAACATGATTCTCTGTCCCTTACGAAGAACGAGATGCTTATGGCAAAGAAGATGCTGGCTAACAGGAAAGGTACTATGAATGCCACTAATGTAGGCAGCTGCCATAGCTGCGGCATGTGGAAGAACCACGGCACGAGGCAGAGCACGTATGTGGCCGTGAATCCATACACCAGCAGATAGGCGAGAGCCTTGCCTGCAAGCACGGTAATGGGGTTGGAATACTCGTCACCGAGCACAAGCTCGCCTTTCCGGCGGCGTTCATGCTCCGTTCCTGCCATCATCGAGACACCCAGCACGAGAGTCTGCTGAAGCACCAGAATCAGTACGGCGGGGATAAGGAACGCCTGGAATCCGTTGGCGGGATTGAACATTGTCACGTACTCGTTTTCTATAGGCATTGTCATCACCTCCTTCTCGCGGTCCGACAATCCTGACAGACGCACCATCTGTATGTCGCGGTTCATGTCAAGCGACACCATGGTGCAGCCGCTGAGCAGTGCCTTGTAATAAAGCAGTCCGCTCATATCGCAGTAGAGGTTGACGGTGGCCTGATGACCGTCGGCCAAAGTACGCTCGAACTCGGACGGGATCTGGATTATGCCATACGCCTTGTGGTTGTGGACGAGGTTACGGGCCTCTTCCATATCGGAGCACCATGAGATTATCTTGAGGTCAGGGGTGGCGTCGCTCTTGCGCAGGAACTCACGGCTGGTGGTGCTTCGGCAGTCATCCACAGCCACTACAGGTACCTCACGTACCACCTCCCTGCCGTACAGATAGGCATACAGTAGCGGATACAGCAGCGGCACCACAATGAAGAACACCAGCACGCCCACATCGGACACTGTCTTGCGGAGTTCCTTTCCTGATACGTCAAGCAAATCTTTTATCCACATACGGTTTCTTCGTTTTTAAGGTAGATAAGTATATTCATGAGCCGCCTTGCGCAACAATCCTATATCGACCAGCGGCAATATGAGGAACACAAGCAGGGCTGTATAGAACCAGGCCGAATAGACCATAGGGATTCCGTTCAAGGCCTGATCCACATATATCAGGAAATAGTACCTGAGCGGGAAGAGGTATGAGAGGGCCTGAAGCGCATAAGGCATGCCCATGACAGGGAACGAGAATCCGCTGATAGGTATGGAGAGCACGCCCCACAGTGTGCACAGGCTGAGTGACCAGCGCAGCGAAGGTATGGCCGATGCGATGAACACCGCGAATCCC
>JAGAEZ010000066.1 GCA_017612875.1 Bacteroidaceae bacterium
CACGCCTGCGGGAACGGTGAACATTGAAGCGTCAACTGCCTTCTCCTCGAACTTCTTGCAGGTCTGGCCGAATGTACCCATCTCAGAGTTCATCTCGTTCTTGAGCATGATGCCTTTGTAGATCCATACGGTCTGCTCCATGGACTGGCCCATCATATCCATAGTCATGGAATACTTGGTGCACTCCTTACCGGCAACAGTCTCCTTGCCGAGCTCCTTGATGTTGTTCTCTTTCTTGACCTGGTCAGTCAGGTTGTTCCAGTTGATCTGGTTACGGCCACCGCCGAAACCGCCGCCGAAACCGCCTGCGGGGAACTTGGTTGCGGTCTTCTCTGCATCGTTGATGCGGATCTGAGCGCCGTCCTTGTCAGTGATGGTGCGGGTCTTGCCCTGCTGGCCGCCACCCATCATGCCGAAGCCACCACCCTCGGAAACCTGAGCGGTCTTGAGGCCATAGTCATCAAAATAGGTCTCGGTAATCATCTCGTTACCCATCATGTCCATTGACATGGTGATAACGCCTGACTTGACTCCGTAAGGAGCGTTGGCCGGTGCCTGAGCGTTGGCCAGAGAAACTACTGCCAGAAGGGCAGCTGCCAAAAACATCTTTTTCATTTCTGTTTTGTTTTAAGTTATAAAATAGTAAAAGGTGAATTCAATACAAATTCATTCAACTATCATATAATCCCTAAAAATAAAAGTTAAATCAAAACAATAAAAAAATCATGTCTATTTAAAGAATCTGTACATTCAGCATATCAGGAGTCACAAAATAAGTTATTTTTGCGTATAGAATCTTTTAGGACAGACAATGGAATCCATACCTACCAGGACTTTTGACTATCTTGGGATACTCAAGACCAAGTTTCCCAAAGATGATATATTTGCACGGTGTATCGCCGGAGAATGGAAAAAATACAGTGTTGAGCAGTACGTCAATGCTTCACATGACATAGCTTGCGGCCTGATGGCAAAAGGGTTCAGGCCTGAGGACAAGATCGTGGTGATAACCCCCAACCGCCCTGAATGGAATTTTCTTGACATGGGATGTACGCTTGCACGTCTTGTCTTCGTACCTGTTTACCCCACCCTGAGTAAAGACGAGTTCCTGTACATTTTCAACCACTCCGATGCAAAAGCCATTTTTGCAGGCAGCGAGAATCTATACAAGACAGCGCAGGAGATAATCCCCTCCATGGATCATAAAGCTGACCTCTACCTTATTGACGATGCCAAGGACAAACCTTGCCTGAACGACATAATAGAGGCAGGCAGAGCCGATAAGGCCAAATGGGAGGAGGTCATTGAGTCCAACATAAAGAACGTCAGTCCGGATGAGGTGGCATCAATCGTTTACACTTCAGGTACCACAGGACAGCCCAAAGGCGTGATGCTGACCCACATGAACCTCACGTTCGATGCACACTCACATGCCGTACGGCAGACCTACGGACCTCAGCACCGTATGCTCAGTTTCCTGCCGTTGTGCCATACATACGAGCGCACCATGAACTATGAGTATCAGGAAAAGGGAATCAGCACCTACTATGCCGAAAGCCTCAAGACCATTGCGCGCGATATGGCCAGTTGCCATTCCGATGGCTTGTGCGCAGTTCCGCGTGTCCTGGAAAGCATGTATGACGCTTTCTACAAAGCCGGACAGGCCCTGACAGGCTTCAAGAAAACTCTCTATTTCTGGTGCTGGGATTACGGCGTGAACTTTGACAACCGCAAGCACAACCTCATCTATGACCTCAAACATAAGCTGGCCGATAAGCTCATCTACTCCAAATGGCGTGAGAAACTGGGCGGTCACGAACTGCTGGTGGTTTCCGGCGGCTCATCCATACGTCCGCAGATAGTGAAGCTGTTCAATGCAGCCAAGATGTACATCTATGAGGGCTACGGAATGACTGAGGCTTCGCCTGTAATTGCGGTCAACAGCCCTATGGACGGCTACAATATAATAGGTACGGTCGGCAAGCCCATCGGCGGCTCCGAGCTCAAGTTCGCCCCTGACGGTGAGATCCTGACACGTGGCCCGCATGTAATGAAAGGCTACTACAAGGACCCTGAGGCCACCAAAGAGGTCATTGACAGCGAGGGATGGCTCCACACCGGTGATATAGGGACTCTATATGAAGGGGAATACGTCAAGATCACTGACCGCAAGAAGGAGATATTCAAACTCTCATCGGGCAAATACATCGCCCCGCAGGTTATAGAGACACAGTTAGCTGACTCTCCCTGTTTTGACACCAGCTTCGTATTCGGATCCGACAAGAAGTTCGCATCAGCCATTATTGTGGTCAATCCCGATAAGGCCAAGGAGCTTTGCACCTCACTTGGCATTGGCTACGTCCATGACAACTCACTGTTCGGCAATGAAACCCTGCACAACAGACTGCAGCAGGAGGTTGAGGCCATCAACAGGAACAACGCCGTCTATGAGGCCATCAAGCGGCCTGTATTCGTGTTTGACGAGTGGAATGCGGCGAACGGCCTGCTGTCACAGACCCTGAAACTCAAGCGTAAGGCCCTGATGCAGAAATATCAGGACGTTATCAACGAGAAAGTATATACGGATTAATCCAGCTCCACCTCAACCTCTTCAAGATCGTCCAGGTCATCGTCATCGGCCGGAAGATCATCAAAGTCAAACTCGAAGTCTGCTCCGGCGGCCACCAGTTCGTTGTGAAGTTCACCGGCATCCTTAGAGCGGTGAACTATATGCTCCGTACGCCAGGTGGCATCAAGCTTGTTGCTTTCACTGTTGAGTTCCTTCCAGAGCATATCCTTGAGCTGCTGCAGTCCCAGGCCGCTCACGCCCGATATGAATACATGCGGAATGTCGGCAGGCAGATTCGGTTCAAGCATACTGATCAGTTCATCATCGATCAGGTCACACTTGGAAACAGCCAGGACACGCTGCTTGTCAAGCATCTCAGGATTGAACCGCTCCAGTTCATTCAGCAGGATACGGTATTCACGTGAAATATCATCTGTGTCGGCCGGCACCACAAACAGCAGCAGGGAGTTGCGCTCTATGTGACGGAGGAACCTAAGGCCGAGTCCCCTACCCTCGCTGGCACCCTCTATGATGCCCGGGATATCGGCCATCACGAACGATTTGCCCTCACGGTATGACACTATGCCCAGATTGGGTTCCAGTGTGGTGAAAGGATAATTGGCTATCTTGGGCTTGGCGGCCGATATGGCCGAAAGAAGCGTTGATTTGCCGGCGTTGGGGAATCCCACAAGGCCTACGTCGGCCAGCAGCTTGAGCTCGAGGACCACCATTCTTTCCAGAGCGGGTTCGCCGGGCTGTGCGAAACGGGGAGCCTGACGGGTTGGAGTACGGAAATGCCAGTTGCCCAAGCCTCCGCGTCCGCCCTTGAGGAGAACTGCCTCCTGGCCGTCATCGGTTATGTCACACAGGTACTCGCCGGTCTCGGCATCGTACGCCACAGTGCCGCAGGGAACTTCAATGACCACATCATTTCCATCCTTGCCGAAACACTTGTTGCTTCCGCCGTTACCGCCGTTTTCCGCGAATGCGTGACGTTCGTAACGCAGGTGCAGCAGAGTCCAGTAGTTGCGGTTGCCCTTCAGGATGACGCTGCCGCCCTTGCCGCCGTCGCCGCCGTCCGGACCGCCGTTGGGGATGTATTTGTCATGACGCAGATGCGCGGATCCCCTGCCGCCCTTGCCCGAGCGACAAAAGATCTTGACATAATCAACGAAATTCGAATCTGCCATATATAATAAAGGTAGCTCAAATGGAGGCTACCTTGTCAATGATTTCATTTATCATCTTGTCCTTGTCACCCCTGAAGGTGAACTCTGAGAGCACGCCCTCCTTCTTGAACCACTCAATGAGTGGATGCGTCTGGGTGTAATAGACATTGAAGCGTTTCTTGATGGTGGCCTCGTTGTCATCAGTACGTCCCTCAATCTTGGCGCGGTTGAGCAGGCGCTCCATAAGGACATCCTCATTGACTTTAAGGTTCAGGGTGACAGAAATCTTCTCTCCGCGTTCCTGAAGCATCTTCTTCAGGGCCTTGGCCTGCACTATGGTGCGGGGGAATCCGTCGAATATCACTCCCGGACCTTCACGCATGGTGTCATAGACACTCGCCAGCATATCGATGATGAGGTCATCGGGGATGAGCTGGCCTTTGTCTATATAGCGTTTCGCTATGCTGCCGAGTTCGGTGCCGGCCTTGATCTCCTCCCTCAGGACATCGCCTGTGGAGATGTGGTTGTAGCCGAATTTTTCAACGAGGGCTGCACTGTACGTACCTTTTCCGGAACCTGGTGCGCCGAAAATGACTATATTGTCCATTAAAAGTAAAATTATTTGACTATTCTGTAAATATCGCGCAGGTTCCTCCCGTAACCGTCATAGTCCAGTCCGTAACCTACGATGAAACCGTTGGGGATATTCATGGCCAGATACTTGAGGTTGATATCCACCTGAAGCTTATCAGGCTTGCAGAGCATGGCGCAAACGGATACGGATGCGGCACCCTTGGAGGAGAGCGACTCCAGGATATCGCGCATGGTGAATCCGGTATCCACTATATCCTCCACTATTATCACATGACGGCCCTCGATGGATTCGTTCAGTCCCATCACCTCCTTGACCTTTCCCGTAGTGTCAGTGCCCTGGTATGAGGCCAGCTTGACGAATGACACGTTACACGGTATCGTTATGTTGCGCAACAGGTCAGCGGCGAACATGAACGAACCGTTGAGAATACACAGGAAAACAGGATCCTTGCCGTCGAAATCGCGGTTAATCTCACCTGCCACCCGGCTTACCTGCCGGAGAATCTCCTGCTCCCTGATGAACGGAGTGAACTCCCTGTCCTTGACTGTGATTGTTTCCATACTGCTTGTGCGAGAAGTTTTACAAAAGTAAACAAAAAACGTATATCAGCGGAATGCAGTACAAATAATCTGTTTTGATTTTTCACAAATAAAGTGTTTTTGGCAAAATAATTAAATGTACTTTTGTATGACGGAATCCGCGCAGTATGGATAGAAAGCTTGTTGAGAACCGCCGTGAGAGCCTCCTGAGGAAGGTAAGCCGGGAGCGGGTGTTCACCGATGAGACCGCATCGGTGGAGGCGCTGATACGCCCTCGTGACCCTCAGGCCCACAAGAACACATTCGGACACGCGCTGCTCTATGCCGGCAGCACAGGAATGGCCGGTGCCGCCGTCCTTTCGGCCAGAGCCTGCCTCCGGTCCGGTGCGGGACTGCTCACGGTATGCACCCCGGCCTGCAACAACATGATCCTGCAGATATCCGTCCCGGAGGCGATGACAGTAACCCCGGACAGGATTCTGCCTCCGGAGGGTTGCATGGAACGGTTCAGCGCCATAGGTGCAGGCCCGGGACTCGGTACCGCCGCAGAGACGGCCATCACGCTCCGGGATATGCTTAAGAGTGTAAACCGCCCTATGGTGCTCGATGCCGACGCGCTGAACATTATCGCCAGCGACGGGAGCCTGACGGAACTCGTCCCGAAGGGTTCCGTGATGACACCCCATCCGGGAGAGCTCTCGCGGCTCACCGGCAGTTCCGATGACATGACCGGCTATCTGATGAAAGCCTCGGAACTGGCATCAAGACACGGTATCACTGTGGTGGTGAAGGGGGCTCCCACGGTAACAGCCGCCCCTGACGGCACCTTCTACATTAACACTACGGGCAACTCCGGAATGGCCACCGCCGGTTCCGGCGATGTCCTGACCGGAATAGTGCTGGCACTGCTCGCACAGGGATACAACGGAACCGAAGCCGCAAGAATAGCGGTATATATACACGGGCTTGCCGGTGATATGGCTGCCCGGGAACTGAGCCGGACGGCCATGACATCGGCCGACATTGCAAGCCATCTTGCAGGTGCCTGGCTCATAATGGAAAAGTAACTATGAACAGACTCATCAGAACCACAGCTGCGACCCTTGCTTTGGGGTTAGGCCTTTCATCCGTCAGCGCATGGGCGCAGGGGAACTCAGAACCCTACTCCCCCGGACAGACTGAGGACGCAGTCTCATACTGGCTGCCCAAGACCGTCATCGTACTTACTGTCAACACCCGCCAGACGGTCTTCACCCCCGGCGAGTTCTCCCGCTACGCCGAGAGATACCTGCGTCTGAGCGATGTCAGGGACAAAGCCGAGGAGACATGGGAAATCACGGGCATAACCCTCTCCACAAAGGGTACGCCTGACAAGGGGCAGCTCTACACGCTGACGTTCAAAGACAACCGCCCGAGGCCGTACATAGAGCTGACTGACGACTGCATATTGTCCTGCGTGAACACAAAGGCAGAGGAGAAGGACTCAAAGACCGTAACTCCGATGCTGGTCACAGAGCCTGCCCCCAGGAAAAATGCCCAGGACTACATGACCGAGGAGATTATCATGTCGGGCTCCGTGGCCAAGATGGCCGAGCTTACAGCCAAGGAGATATACAGTATCCGCGAGAGCCGCAACAATATAATCCGCGGCCAGGCCGACAACCTGCCGACCGACGGCGAGTCCGTAAAGTATTTCATGGAGCAGCTTGACATGCAGGAGGAGGCCCTGCTCACCATGTTCAACGGGCAGACCCAGGTCCGTGAGGAGTCTTTCACCATAGAGATAAGCCCTGACGAGCCGGTATCCAAGCTGACGGTATTCAGGTTCTCCTCCAAGCTCGGGGTGCTGCCGGTTGACAACCTGGCAGGTGAGCCGGTATGGATTGACATAAGCAGCAAGAACCCGTTTCCAGTGACTGACAGTGAGAAAAGACGGAAACCGGACAGGAAAAGCTTCATAATGGGAAAGAAGGACTCGAACCAGTTCCTCTACTGCCGCGTTCCCGGCAGGGCTGTGGTGAAGGTCTATAACAACAGGGAACCGTTCCTCACCGAGGAGGTTCCGCTGGCCCAGTTCGGAAGCGTGGAGGTTGTCTCCAGGAAAATCATGGGGCGGCAGTCCGACACCAGGATCACGTTCAACACCACCACCGGTGCGGTAAAAAGCATAAACTAAGACTCTTCCCGGAACAGACCGGACAGGAACCCTCCGGACATGAATTAAGAATCCGGCCGTCCCGCATCGGGGATGGCCGGATCCTTAATCCGGTAAAGCCTGTGAATCCGTTACAGGAACAGGTAACGCAGAACGAACAGGATTGCAAGAATCCACATTGTGATTGTGATCTTGCTGAACTTGCCGCTGATGGCATTGAGAACGACATAAGAGATCAGACCCAGCATAATACCGTCAGAGATGCTGTATGTAAGAGGCATCATGATAAGGGTAATGTATGCGGGAATAGAATCTGAATAGTTGTCAAAGTCAATGTCCTTGATAGGTGACAGCATAAACAGACCGACAATAATCAGAGCAGGAGCTGTAGCTGCACCGGGAATAGCCAGGAATATGGGAGCAAACAGCAGCGAGATGATGAATCCGCAAGCGATAACAAATGCTGTCAGACCTGTACGTCCACCCTCGGCAACACCCGAAGCACTCTCCACATAAGTGGTAGTGGTGCTGGTACCGGCACAAGCACCTACAACGGTAGCAATTGCATCAGCCATAAAGATGTTCTTAACACCGGGAATCTTGCCGTCAGGAGTCATCATTCCAGCCTTCTTTGATACACCTACAACGGTACCGATGGTATCGAACATATCAATAAAGAGGAATGTAAACACTACAACCAGCATATCAAGTGAGAACACCTGATCTAATGTGAACTCAAATGCTATAGGATCCACCGAAGGAGGAAGACCTACCACACCGTTGAACTGGGTCAGGCCCATGGGAATACCGATGATAGCGGTAACAATGATACCGATCAGCATGGCACCCTTGACCTTGAGGATGAACAGTACACCGGTAATGACCAGACCTATCAGGCAGAGCCAAGCTGACGGAGTGCCCAGATTCAGGCCGACCAGAGTGGCGTCATTATCAACGATGATACCGGCGTTCTGCAGACCGATGAATGCTATGAACAGGCCGATACCTGCACCGATAGCGTTCTTGAGAGCATCGGGAATGGCGTTCACGATAGCCTCACGGATGTTGGTAAGGGTCAGGATGATGAAGATGAAACCCTCAATCAGGATGGCTGTCAGGGCAAACTGCCACGGCTTGCCCATACCTAAGCATACGGTGAACACGAAGAAGGCGTTAAGGCCCAGACCGGGAGCCAGACCGAACGGCTTCTTGGCCAGGAACGCCATAACCAGAGTACCTACGATTGCTGCGATGGCGGTAGCAGTGAACACTGCACCGTTGTCCATACCCTGGTCTGCAAGCGCACTGAAGATGTTCGGGTTCACAGCCAGGATGTAGGCCATTGTCAGGAATGTGGTTATACCAGCCACAATCTCAGTCTTTACACTGTGCTTTTCGGGATCAAATCCCAAAACTTTCAGGAATGACATAATTGTCCGATAATTAAGTTACACCTATTTGAAAATCAAATCAGAAGTCCCACTTTACACCGAGACAGGGATTGCACATGAAGCCCTCCTGGGTGAAATTGTTGGAAATCTCCACCTCACCGCCGATGTTGAAGTTCGGGCAGTTGAAGAGAGAACCGATGTTATACCATAGCTGAGGTTCGGAAAGGAACACCCATTCGGTCTCGTTAACTTTTCCATCGACTTTGATGAATTTCTGGCTCTGTCCCCAGAAATCAACGAAGCCCGAGAAACGGAGACCGGCGACACCGAACAGGTCCTGCATACCCCAGACTGCGGTGAACTGGAGGGGAGTACCGTCATTTACAGCCCAATGCTTGTAGAGAGCCTTAAGATTCAGGGTGTTGCTGAAATCAGCACTGTGCAGGAAGTAGTCAACACCGAACAGCCAAGCTTTCTCAATAGGATATCCCTGTCCAAAACCACCGTTGTATTCAATCTGGAAACTCAGGG
>JAGAEZ010000010.1 GCA_017612875.1 Bacteroidaceae bacterium
CAACGTTCGTTCACGTTCACCGTGGATCAGCTCTCGGACAACAGGATACACGCCATCTGCGAGGATTCGATAGGATTCATCTGGGTGGGTACTGAGAACGGCCTGAACAAGTTCGACGGATACAGGTTCGTTCAGTACTTCTCTGACGATTCGGATTCACTGTCACTCATCAGCAACTACGTACGCAGTCTCTGCCGTGATAGTAACGGACGTTTCTGGATAGGTCTCAACCGTGGAATCCAGTATATGAATCCGGGTGAGAATGTGTTCCACAGGGTGGCGCTGCCTGAAGGACGCCGTCATTATGTTCAGCAGATAGCACAGTTCAGGGACGGCCGTATATGGGTTGCCACTCTCGGGTCCGGTATATTTGTCATTGATCCTTCCGAACCGGACAGGGCTGAGAGTATGACCGTAATCAATTCCGCTACAGAAGTCTCCAATGGCGTTCTCCGTGCCATTCTCGAGGACGAAGACGGGCTGGTATGGCTCGGGACTCCGCAGGGGGTGTGGCGATATGAACCTGCCTCCGAGAGCGTGGAATGGTTCATGCCGGACCAGATTGACGGTGATGTGGTAGGACTTAATCTGGATACCAACGGCGATGTCTTCATCACCACCAAGCGCGATGTCTTCATCTGGCATACCCAGGAAAGCCGTCTTGAGATGGTGTCACCTCCCGAAGGTCTATGGGAGATTACGCACTCGTTCATGGATTCCCGTGACGGGTTCATGGTCTCGATCCGTGGAAACGGTCTGCGCGAATATGACCGCAACACGCACACTATGAGTTTTATGCAGCATGAGACAGTCGAACGCAACCTGGACCGTTATGATGTGAGTGCCATGTATATGGACAGGGCCGGTAACCGGTGGGTGGGATGCTTCCTCTCACAGCTCATGCTTTTTGCAAAGGACGATGACCGCAGTACCCTGAAATATTGGCGTTTTTCTGATTACAGAGAGTCAGTGTCAGGCACGGTGACGGCGCTCGTATCGGATAACGACGGTAATCTATGGATAGGTTACAACAACAATGGTCTGACCAAACTGTCACCTGATGGAAGCATGATTCTTAACGGGGAATCCACTTCGTATGCCAACTCCCTCTTCAAAGACAGCCGGAACCGCATCTGGGTGGGCCAGTACAGCGGTGGACTTTCACTTCTTAACCAGAGGACCGGCGAACCGGATAATAAGGTGCGCAACGAGATAGCATCGGTTCCTGCCATTGCCGAGGATCATCAGGGACGTATCTATTTCGCGGAGTTGGGCGATGGTTTCAGCCGTTTGGATCCGTCGGACATGAAGGTGAGCCACTATTCCTCATTAGCCCGGCATATTGAAGGGCAATGGCTCAATAACGAGTGGATATACTCCATGTCGGTGGATGGTCACAACCGTCTCTGGTTGGGACATGACAACGGGGCAGACTGTTTCGACATAGACGAGGGGTGTTTCCTGCGGCTCACAGGACTGAAGAATGTCATGGGCTCGTCAAGTTGCCGGGCCATCCTTTCCGATTCCAACGGACTGGTATGGTTCGGGACCAACAACGGTCTGGTCCTTTATGACCCGGAGCATTCCACCGCCCGTCGTTTCGGACCGGAAGAGGGGCTTGTCAGCAATGACATACGCGGTATCATGGAGGATAATACGGGGTACATTTGGGTAAGTACCCGTTCCGGATTCAACAGGATAGACCCGGGAACCTATCAGCTGAGCAGATATCTCTCCGATGAAACGTCATACATCAATGTCTCCACATTCGATTCCATGTCCGGCACCATATATTCAGGAGGCAATTACGGAATCAGTCTTTTCAAGCCGGAGAACATAGCCGCCTGGTCGGTGCTGAACGGAGTCATTGTGACGGGACTATATCTTAACGACCACAGGGTTACAGCCAATGATCTCTCCGGTAAGCGTCAGATTTCCGGCAAGCCGCTCGTCATGACCGACAGAATCAACCTGGCTTATAAGGACAACTCCTTCACTATGGAGCTGAGCACTCTCAATTATGGTTTCGTTAATGGCATATCATACGAATACACGTTTGACGACAAGGGGCGTGAAGGGTGGTCGAGCACTCCAGCCGGAGTGAACCGAATCAGTTTCTACAAGCTGGGTTACGGCAGGAAAACCTTATCTGTCAGGGCTCGTTTCAACGATACGGTATCGGAAGTAAGGAGATACATCATCAGGATCGCTCCACCATGGTACGCCACTCCTGTCGCTTACGCTTTCTACCTGCTGATTGCGGCGGTTTTGGTTACCGTTATCTATCTTATTTACAGGGACAGGCGTGCCAAAGCCGTGAACGAGACCAGGCTGGACTCCTTCATCAATGTGGCCCATGAGATATGCGCCCCCATGACCATGGTGATATCACCGCTTGAGGAGATGCTTGATGATGACTCGCTTCCCATGGATACTGTGTCACAGCTCCGGCTCGTCCACAAGAACTCCACTCGTATCCTGTCGCTTGTCAATCAACTTCTTGATATAAGGAAATATGACGAGGGCAGCATGAAACTTCGTTTTGCGGAGACTGACCTGGTCAATTTCCTCATGGGGCCGTTCGAACTCTATACGCAGTCGGCTGAGCATCGTGGCATCACCTACACTTTCCGGCACAGCATGCCTGAACTCAATGCCTGGATTGACCGCGACAGTATAGACAAGGTGATGATGAACCTGCTGTCCAATGCGTTCAAATACACTCAGGATGACGGTACGATTGATGTCAGCATGGATGTCGGGACTGATGACAGTGAGAGCGGACCTCTGCACAACTATGTCAGGATAGCGGTCACGGATACCGGCATCGGCCTTGATGCTGTTGACACACAGCATCTGTTTGACCGTTTCTATCGTGGACGTAATGAGAAGACATCGGCTACAACCGGAATGGGCATAGGTCTTAACTACAGCAGTATTCTTGTCAAAATGCACCACGGTGACATCAAGGCTGAGAACAGGGATGACGGTGTAAAGGGCAGCGTCTTCTCGTTCCGTCTGCCTCTCGGGAACAGTCATCTCAAGGCCGAGGAGATTGTGAGCGGGGAGGAGGTCA
The DNA here is from genome assembly GCA_017612875.1 of Bacteroidaceae bacterium. Classification (GTDB taxonomy): domain Bacteria; phylum Bacteroidota; class Bacteroidia; order Bacteroidales; family Bacteroidaceae; genus Colenecus. The sequence continues at coordinate 3,077 of JAGAEZ010000010.1, forward strand.
AGCGCACCCGTCTGGAACAAGAACGCACTGTACGGGATGAACAGGAAACTGTTTCCAGACACCCCTCAAACGGTTCCGTCAAGGTGCTTGTGGCCGACGATGATGATACCATGCTGAACTACATCACTGACAGTCTGAAAAACCAGTACAGGATATTAACTTGCCACAACGGACAGGAGGCTCTCAAGATAGCCATCTCACAGAAACCTGACATAATTGTATCCGATGTGGTCATGCCTGAGATGGACGGCATTCAGCTGGTCAAGACTCTCAAGGGCAATTCTCTTGTGAGTCATATACCTGTTATCCTGCTATCAGGTAAAAATAAACTGCAGGACAGGATGTTGGGTATGGAGACAGGTGCCGACTACTATCTTCCCAAACCGTTCTACATGCGTGAACTCAAGACCATTATCACCAATCTGCTCAACAACCGCCTTATCATCAAGGGAAAATATTCGGGCAAGCAGGAACAGAAGGACAAGGTGGAGGCCGTGGAGTTCATGTCAAGTGATGAGCTCTTCATGAAACGGGTCATGGAGGTGGTGAACCGCAATATATCTAACAGTGAATTCGATGTGGAGCAGATGGTTGAGGAGATAGGCATCAGCCGTACGCATCTGCACCGTCAGCTCAAGCGTCTAACAGGTTACTCGGCTACACGTTTCGTGCAGAACATCAGGATGCAGCAGGCCCTCAAGCTGCTCAAGGAGAAGAAGGTGAACGTCACTCAGATTGCCTATTCCGTGGGATTCTCTTCACAGACATATTTCTCCACCACTTTCAAGCAGTACTACGGGGTCAGTCCTCTGGAGTATATAAAGCAGCTTGATGATGAGAAAATGTGATTTTACATTTCGAGGTCGTGCAGGAGTTTGATTTCCTGAGGCCAGAGTGTTTCGTCGGGTGTTTCCAGAATCAGGGGGATATTGTCCAGGGCAGGGTCTTTCATTATCTTGCTGAAGAATTCCATTCCCAGGAATCCCTTGCCTATGGAGTCGTGCCGGTCAACCCTTGAACCAAGTTCTTTCTTGCTGTCGTTCAGATGAATGGCTTTGAGCCACTGCATGCCCACCTCTTCATCGAATTCCTGCCATACCTTTTCGTAGCTGTTCCTGAGGTCATAACCTGCGGTGTAGGTGTGGCAGGTATCAATACATATTCCTACCCGGCTTTTGTCTTCTACACCTTCTATGATTCGTCTGAGATGCCAGAATGCGAATCCGATGTTTGAGCCCTGGCCTGCGGTGTTCTCAATCACGGCTGTTACGCCCGTAGTTCTGGAAAGCGTCATGTTGATGCTTTCGGCCACCCTGTCAAGACACTCCTCTACGGTTATATGCTTGAGATGACTTCCGGGATGGAAGTTGAGCATTGTAAGTCCAAGCTGTTCGCAACGCTGCATCTCCTCGAGAAAAGACTGACGGGATTTTTCCAGTCCTTCGGCATCGGGACTCCCCAGATTGATGAGGTAACTGTCATGAGGGAGTATATACCTGGTCTCTATCCCGGACTTTGCAACTTCAGCCTTGAATTTTTCTATTTCAGTTTGTTGTAATGGCGAACTGAACCATTGACGCTGGTTCTTTGTGAACAGGGCAAAGGCTGATGCGCCTACTGCCATGGCATTGACGGGAGCGTTAAAAACGCCTCCTGATGCTGATACGTGTGGACCAATTTTTTTCATATTTTTCAAAAATAGTACAAAAGGGGTCTGTCCCCTTTTGTATCATTTTAGGCTAAATCTACTACTGTGATGCCGTGGCCGCCGAACTGGATGTGTTCGTCGTGATAGTTCATGACGGCGGGAACGGTGTGGAGATACTGACGTATCAGGTTGCGGAGTATCCCGTTGCCGGTGCCGTGCAGTATGCGCACGCGGCTCATGCCTATCAGGGTGGCGTCATCAATGAAGTGCATGACTGTCTGGATGGCCTCGTCGCCCCTCATGCCTCGCACGTCTATGTCAGGCTTGAAGGCCAGTTTGCGGTTGTTAATATCTTCACGCGTCTGTCTGCTCACATATGTGGCATTCCGGATGTCCTGCTTCCTGACAGGTTGAGCATGCTCCAGACGGCTTGCCTTCACCGTGCTGGTTATCTGACCGAAGGCAACCGTAATGTCGTTCCTGTTGACTGAAATCACCTCACCCACTTGGGTCTGGCCGGAGAGACGCACAGTATCGCCTATATGGAATGTGAGTTTGGCAGTAGAGTCTGTCAATCCGGAATTATGAGTCGGGAATGGAGAATCAGCTTCGCTGTTCCCGGCGGACTGAGCGGGGTGAGCGGATTTTTCCCGTTTGCGTTGGGCCCGGCGTTCCTGACTTTGGCGTATGCGTTCCATTTTGCGCTGTATCTTCAGCTCCTCCTCGCTGTCGGACTGGATGTTGTCGAGCGTATCCCTGAAATCAGTCAGCTCCTGACGGGCCATGCGTGTCAGTTCCTTATCGGCCTGCGCCTCCTTGATGGTGCGTATGGTGTTCTCAATCATAGCGTTCGAATCGCTGATGAGCTGGTCTGCCTTCTCACGGGCCTCACGTATTATCGACTTACGCTCCTTCTGGAGGGATTCCAGTTCGTTGCGGTGTTGCTCAATCTGCTGGTCAAGCTGTTTCTCAAGCTGGTGGACGTTCTGGCGCTTGTTCTCCCAGTAACGTTTGTCACGCACTATATCCTGAAGATATTTGTCGGCATTGATATAGTCGCGTCCCACAATCTGCGAGGCATCCTCTATCACATCCTCGGGCAGGCCTATCTTACGGGCTATCTCCACAGCGAACGAGCTGCCGGGATTGCCTGTCTGCAGAATGTAAAGCGGCTGCATCAGGTGCCGGTCGTAAAGCATGGCTCCGTTGCGGATGCCCTCGTTGCTGTCTGCATAGTGCTTAAGGTTCTGATAGTGGGTGGTTATGACACCGAACACATGGTTCCTGTTGAAACGCATCAGTACCGCTTCGGCTATAGCTCCTCCTATGCCCGGCTCAGTACCGCTGCCGAACTCATCTATCAGTATGAGGCTGCGGTTGTCGGCATGTTTCATCATATTCTTCATGTTGAGCAGATGACTGGAATATGTGGACAGGTCATCGTCTATGCTCTGCTCATCGCCTATGTCAATGAAGATGCTCTTGAATATGCCGGTATGGCTGTTAGGACGCATGGGGACCGGAATACCGCACTGAAGCATGTACTGCAGCAGTCCCACGGTCTTTAGGCATACGGACTTGCCGCCTGCGTTGGGACCGGAAATCAACAGTATGCTGTTTTTGGAATCCAGTTCAATGTCAAGCGGAATGGCACTCCCTCCGTGACGGGCCAATGACTGCTTGAGCAGCGGATGGACAGCCTGTACCCAGTCAATCACTGTCTTTCGTTCCAATACAGGCTTGCAGGCATCGAAATCAACGGTCAGACGGGCCTTGGCGCGTATGAAATCAATCTGCGCCATGAAGGTGTAGGATTCCAATATGGACGGTATCTCAGGACGGACGGAATCAGTGAAGGCGGTCAGGATACGTATCACTTCACGTTTCTCATCGGCTTCGAGGGCACGGATGCGGTTATTGGCCTCAACCACCTCCTCCGGCTCAATGAATACCGTCTTGCCCGATGCTGACTCATCATGGACTATACCCTTTATCTTGCGCTTGAGAGCGGGAGCTACAGGCAGCACCAGACGGCCGTCACGCATGGCGGGAGCGGCATCCTTGTCCACCAGTCCGTCGGCTTGAGCCTGCTTGAGTATGCTGTTCAGGATACGCGATATGCCGAAAGAGGTGTTAGCCAGATCCATGCGTATGCGGTAGAGCTCAGGCGATGCATTGTCCTTGAGCTTCCCGAATTTGGTCAGTATTCGGCTTATTCCCTGTATGATGGTAGGGAAGAGCGCTACATTGCCGGCAAGCTCCGTCAGGTTGGGGTAGAGTCCTTCGTTCTCCTCACGGTTCAGGAACTCCACTATTCGGCTTATAGTCTCGAGTGACCTCCAGAGTCCCAGCAGCTCGGTCTCGTCAAGCCAGGTGCCAATTACCTTTATTCTTGCAAGAGCCTCGGTAAGGTCATGGTAATTCTGGTCAGGGAATGATTTGCCGCCTGTAATTATAGCCACGAACTCCATAGTCTGGTCCAAGGCCTTGTTGACGGCGTTGAAATCGGTCTGGAACTGCATCTCTTCCACAAGATGCACTCCGAGCGGACAGATGCAGCGGTCGGCTATCATCTGCCTTATCTCATCAAAACCTGTCTTATGTTCAAAGCTGTCGGGATAGATCATTTTTGTTCATCGGAATAAATCATTCTGCCAGAATCCTGATATTCGATGTGCCGGTACGGTTGGTAAGCCAGTGCCTTATCAGGTCGATATCAGGTTCGCTGCCTTCCCGGAACGAGAGTATGCAGATATATACGGTGTCGGTGGGGAGACCGTCAGTGTCGTATGATATGTGACGCGAGAGCGACATATCATCAAGGTCCGGAACGAATATCCCCAGTTCGCGTGTCATTCCGCTCACGGCGAGGGTGTCGGCCATGCGTATGGACGAGAGCTGCTCCTGCAGACGTGAAATCTGCCGGTTCTTCTCGTTCAGCATCTCAGTGTAGTTGCTCTGAAGGGCCGATATCGCTATGCCCCCGTCCTCCTGGTTGGACTGACGCACCACAAGATCCACCTTTGGCAGGTGATACACGCTTGACATCTGTGCCCTTATGTTATTGATTACATTGTCGGAGAGCGGCTCACCGAACAGACGCACTTCAATAACCGACTGTTTGCGCCGGCCCGGATTATACTGTTGTGATGATTCCATCACGAAAGTATTGTCGTAATTGAAGGCCTCGTTTACGAAATGTTTGCAGTTGGCTTCGAACGACGACCTCTGTATTATCGAAATGGCAATAATGATACTTGGGAATGTTACCAGAACTATAATCAGCACCATCACTCTTTTGAGTTTTTTGAGCTTCACCGGTTCCAACTCGCCTATCATCTGGAATTTCATGACTCTGGTCACAATGAATGAAGCGAGGGCAATGAAAATGGTGTTGATTGTGAACAGGTACAAGGCTCCCAGCATAAAGCGGAACTGAAGGGTAGCCAGTCCGTATCCTACGGTGCAGAGCGGGGGCATGAGAGCTGTCGCTATTGCCACACCCGGGATTACAGTTCCGGTGCGGTCCTTACGGGTCTGGGCAACCATACCGGCCAATCCGCCGAACAGTGCAATGAGAATATCGTATGTGGTGGGTTGTGTCCTGGCAAGTAGTTCGCTCTGAGTGGAGCTGATGAGCGGAAGTGTAAAGAATATGGCCGATGTAATGAGGCTTACCACGAACATTATAAGGAAGTTACGTATCGACTCCTTAAGCAGCCCCATATCATATACGCCCATGGAATATCCCATGCCTATGATAGGTCCCATCAGGGGAGAAATAAGCATGGCGCCTATTATTACGGCTGTGGAGTTAGTGTTCAGACCAAGCGATGCAATGAATATGGCGAAAATAAGCACCCACAGGTTTGTGCCCCGTATCATTATGCCTTTGTGTACGTTTGAGTTTACCTCTTCCTGCGATGCCGCATCGGCCCCGAGGGCAAATCTCTCCAGAATCCTATGCTTAAAAAAGTCCACTACCTTACTCTTGTCCATTTTTAAAATATGTAATGTGATAATGCAAAGATAGATAAAAATTCAATAATGTACTGAGGACCCGTGCCATAGCGAACGTAGTGAGCGTGTATACGGAGTAAAGTAAAATCGAGTTGCATTTGCAACCCGATTTTGCGGAAGAAGAGGGATTCGAACCCCCGGACCCGTGAAGGTCAACGGTTTTCAAGACCGCCGCATTCGACCACTCTGCCATCCTTCCATACCCGTCACGGATTTCTCTCCGTTAGAGCGGTGCAAAGGTGGCAATTTTTTTTGGAAACAACAAATACAAGCCCAGTTTTTTGACAAAAAAAGAGGCGACCGTTTGGCCGCCTCTTTTTGATGAAGGTTTAAATTACCTTGAAATATTAATCTTGTAGTACTTGGTCTGTTTGCTGGTGGTGCCGGGGTAGAGGTACTCGGCGGTGATGAGAGCTGTGCCTTCATCGCCTTTGATTTGATCAATCCAGAACTGCATGGTTGACCAGAGGCACTCTACTGAAATCTTTGATTTCTGGCCGGGCTCCAGCTTGTAGTCCATCTCGTAGTGGCTGTTGTCCACATAACCGTTATTGTCATTGGAGTGAACAGGTTCTGCGGGGAGCTCAATTTCCTTTCCGCCTATCTTGACTGTCAGATAGGGAGGAACGGGACGCTTGAGGGACTGCACTGTCGTGCTGAATCCGCATCCGTAGAACTGACCTATGGCGCCGTCAACAGCGGCATCGAATACCAGATAGATGGCATGCTTGCCCTCCACGTCATCGACGAACTCCGATACATCGACGGTGTACTTCTCCACCTTGTCATTGGGTGAGTTGGCAGGAATCTTTATCTTGCCTATCTCCTTGCCGTGCCATATATCGTTTGCCCACGGGCCGTCCATCATAACCTTGATGTTTATGCCGCCCTCACCGGCAGTCCTCTTGAACCATACGTTGAATGAGGAGTGCATCTTTGAGGTGGTGCCGTCGAATGCCTTCACACCCTTGCTGTCCTTTTTGAGACCGCCCAGGCCGAAGTATTTGTAACCTATGATGTCACCGGCATCGACATTGCATACCTGCTCGTTGTTCCAGATGTCCCAGTTATCCTGCAGTGAGTTACGGTTCTGGCGTCCCTCCTTGTTCGTGAATACGCAGGCATAACCGGCTGAATAGTATGCGTACGGGGGAAGGCCGTAGATGTTGAATCCCTCCGATGTCACCTCAGCGCCGCTGTAGCAGTCGCCGTTCGATGCCTTGGCCTCCCATATCTCATCGGGAGCGTACGGATCATATCCGTGCAGAACCACCTTACCGCCTTCGGAGACAGGCTTCTCATCCCATTCAATCTTGACGGGAGCCACCATTGACTGGCGTGCGTTGCCGTTGCCTCTGGGAGGACGATGGTAGAATATGTACCACTGGTCGCCAATCTGCTGGAGGCTGCCGTGGGTGTTATGGGCAAAGTTGCTGGTCATGAGCCTGGTGCCGTCCTCGTTCAAAGTAACGCCACGTGAATCGACAGCCACGCCGCCGCTTTTCCACGGACCAAGAGGAGTGTCGGCATAGCAGTAACGCAGGGCCGAGTTGGTTGAGCCCAGTCCGTAGTCAGGACCTGAGTAACCTGAGAATATCATAACGTACTTGTTACCTACCTGACGGATGGATGACGCCTCGAAGAAATTGAACTGACCAGGATCCTGTCCCTCGGCAAGAGCGGTATATACAGTGCCCTCACGGTCACGTACACGGCCGTAGCTGGAGCTTGCAGGCAGCAGCGGGTCAACGCGCTCGGTACCGGGACGTACGGAGTACATGGTACTCTGGTCAAGCTGTGCGCCTGTAGAGTGCTGGAACCCCCAGTATCCGTAAGCACGGAAACCTATGGCATAGTCCGGGTCGTTCTTGTCGGTTATTTTCTCAATGAAAACCGACGGGTCGAAACCTATGCAGCTTCCCTGTATGGCAGCACCGTTCTCGTCAAGGTTCAGCGGAGTGAAGGGGCCGTCGGGACGGTCGCCCTTGCACACCATAGCCTCACGACGCGGACCACGGCTGTGGGGATAGAGATAATAGACCTTCTTTTCCTTGCCTTTGTCATCCTTCTCGATCACCTCAACCAGGTCAGGGGCGTACATCACGTCCCAACGTCCGTTGGCAGCCTGATAAGTGAAAATAGGGCCGTCATCACGCCATTCGTTAAGGTCCTCGATGGGGGCCGACCATACACGGATATCAGGTCCGCAGTAACGGTTGGCGCTTACATCGTGCGAGCCGATGATATATGCACGGTAATGTCCGGGACGATCAGGATCCTCGAACACCTTGGGCTCTCCGTCGGGCACATGCTCCCAAAGCGGAAGATAGGGGTTACCCCTGCCGCCGTAGTTATGGACAAAACGCTGTGAAGCTTTTACAGGGCCCTCCTTGGCCTTCTTCGCAGCAAAGCTGTTCTGTGTGGACAGAACCAAAGCGCATGCTGATATGAGCAATACGCTGCTGAAAAGTCTGTTGGCTTTCATTTCTGTGATTATAATTGGTTTTTTAGGTTGAATCCTGAAATATGGTTCTCTCTTTAGATTACAAAAATAGTCAAAAGTTAATTCGGTATGAAAAAAAATGTGGAATAAGGATGTCGCATCAGGGAATAAGGTCCAGCAGCAGCGGGAAATCCTCCTCCCTTATACCTTTCTCCATAAGTATGGGGCGGTCCGCGTCGAACTCTGACTCGAAACGCTCGCGTCCCAGCATACGTGCGCTTTGGCTGTAGAGGGCCACGGCACGTTGCACATTGCCGTCAGTGAGACATACGTGGGCGGCGTTCAGGCAGTCCTCGCCGCTTGGTGAGCCGGCAAGTATCTTGTCATAATATTCCATGGAACGGTCCGTGCGGCCGGCAAGGAATGCACACCAGCCGATGGCCCGCCAGGCCTTCACGTATCCGGGCTTCAGGTAATCCACCTTGAAGAACCGTGTCAGGGCCTCATCATAGCGTTTCAGGTCAACGAGGCAGTCACCTATCTGAATCTGCAGCGACATGTTGTCGGCATCCTGCTTTTCCGCCTGCAGGAGCAGTTCCAACGCCTCCCCGGGGTGTGACGTCATGCGGTGGCACTGGGCAGTGTGGCGCATTGTCCATGCATTGTCGGGCTGCAGGATATCTGCCCGGCTGTAGGCTTCGAGCGCCTCCACGTACCGCTGTTCACGTTGCAGGGCGTATCCCATCTGCTGGTAGAAACGGTAGTCGGTGGAATAGGGATGTATATGCTCCTCCATAAACCGGAAGGCGGTGACGGCCTCATCGTAATAGCCCTTGCGCATGAGCCAAGAGGCCACTTCCTGTTGTGAATCATTACTTTCAAGAAGTATAGATAACGGATTATCCGTAAGCATGTTAAGATTGCCGTCAAAGGGGTTGCGGAACTCGTGCCTGCGGGAGAACAGGTTGAAGAACCTGTAGAGGTCCTGGGCATACTGCCGGGCTGTGAAGTTCTCCATGACATCGGGGGATAAGTTGCCGCTCTGCATCTCGCGCAGCTCCTCCTCGAACTGACCGTCCATCTGGCCCATGATCATATCCCGCTGAGCCTCCGGAATCTGGGAGAATGTGAGGGCGAACGAGTATTTGTCAGAGTTGCAGAACACTCCTGTGGTGAGCATAGAGCGGCCTATGGTGGAGTTCAGGAAAGCATCCCCAAGACTCCGTCTTACATCAGGCTGATTCAGGCTAAACACCCTGAACCAGTTGTGTATGCTGCGGAAGAAGGGGTAGCTCTTGAGTCCCGAGAAGGTGCTCATATAGACATCAGCACCCTCCAGTTGAAGTTCGGACATCTGCATGAGCTTGTCCTTGATTTCAGGTTTCTCTATCCACTCGTTCCAGTCGGGGCTGACGTCATCACGTTCCAGTTCCTCCCGCATAAGGTCGCCTAATTTGGGATTGCGCAGCATGGTGGGGATAATCTCCTCGCGCATGCGGCGGTCAATCTCCTTTGTCTCACGGCATAGCAGGAGAGCCATCTGGACCTTGAGCATACGGTCGCGGATGCCGGGTACATCGGACAGGAGCGTTATGCGGTCCTTCACTTCAGGGAAGTAGGGGAGTAATTCGCTGTAGCCGGCCATAGTGACGGCAAGGCCTGTGAGTGCACGTACGGAGAGGGGCATGACAGGGCTTTCGGC
>JAGAEZ010000067.1 GCA_017612875.1 Bacteroidaceae bacterium
AAGCGATGAGGCCCTGCAGGCGCCCACAAGAGGCGGTGTTTCAACACCTGCCGTTCCCGAGCGCATCAAGGTTCGTCTGTTGGGCAGTGACGGAACAGAGACTGCCGTAGGAACCATCAACACCCGCACCGGTGAGGTCGTAATCGACAAGTGGTATGACATGAGCGGCCGCGAACTTCAGGGCGAGCCTACTGACGGAGGCCTGTACATACACAACGGCAAGTCTGTTATGATCAGGTGACGCAAGAGAGAAATGAACAGAAATCAGAAAATAACAAAAACAGAATAGTCATGAAGAAAATGTATTTGAAACCCGCAACCGAGGTGTTTGACATACAAGCCTCACAGATCCTTTGCGCTTCAAAGAGTTCTCCAAGCCGTTGGGGAGGTGAATTCGGCCAGGTCCCCGGACTTAGCGCTACAGACAAAGACATGATGGCTTAAACCCATCGTCATGATATGACAGCGGCCCGGTCTGCAAACAATCACAGACCGGGCCGCTGTTTTGTAAGCCAATATAATACAAATGTTGTACCTTTACAGCCGCTATGGGAAAGTTCAGATCATTTCTTGAGAGAAAGAACATTGTCGTTTCAGGCAAGCGTTACGGTGTCGATGCACTGGGAGCTATGGCGCAGGGGCTCTTCGCGTCGCTGCTCATAGGTACAATCATTGCTACAATAGGTGAACAGGCCGGGATTCAGTGGCTTGTCGATGTGGGCGGTTTTGCCAAGAGCATGGCCGGTCCCGCAATGGCCGCCTCAATTGCATACGCACTTGGTACGCCTAATCTGGTGCTCTTTTCAATGCTGGCCGTGGGTGCCGCAGCAAACAAGCTGGGCGGTGCAGGAGGTCCGCTCGCAGTCTATGTGGTAACCATTTTTGCATCCGAATTCGGCAAAGCCGTCTCTAAAGAGACTAAGATAGATATTCTTGTAACTCCTCTCGTTACAATAGCCGTCGGTATTGGCCTGTCATATTGGTGGGCACCCGGCATTGGCTCTGCAGCCAGCAGTCTGGGAAATGTCATTATGTGGGCCACCACCAAGCAACCGTTCCTGATGGGTATTTTGGTATCGGTTATAGTAGGTATGGCGCTCACCCTGCCTATCAGTTCTGCTGCCATTTGCGCCGCATTGAGCCTGACCGGACTGGCAGGCGGAGCAGCTCTTGCAGGCTGCTGTGCCCAGATGGTAGGATTCGCTGTACTGAGTTTCCGCGAGAACGGCTGGAACGGCATCATATCACAGGGACTTGGCACCAGCATGCTCCAGATGGGCAATATCGTCAAGAATCCCAAGGTCTGGATTGCTCCTACATTGGTATCGGCCATAACAGGTCCTATTGCCACCTGTCTCTTTAAACTGGAAATGAACGGCCCCGCCATTGCATCAGGTATGGGAACCTGCGGTCTTGTGGGTCCGATAGGCGTCTATACAGGCTGGAACCAGGAGATACTGGCCGGAACCCGTGCAGCTGTTACTGGTGCTGACTGGACAGCACTTATCATGGTCAGCATTGTGCTGCCCGTGATTCTGACCGCTATCCTTGGCCCGATCCTGCGCAAAGCAAGTTGGATCAAGTCCGGTGACCTCAAACTCGATTGAACGCATTAGGGAATGCGGTTCTATTGCGTACGCATTGCGTTGAGGACGGCGAGGACGGTTACGCCTACGTCGGCAAAGACGGCCATCCACATGGTGGCAAGGCCGGGAATGGCCAGGAGGAGAACCAGGACTTTGATTCCGATTGCGAACCAGATATTCTCCTTGGCTATGCGGATGGTGCGGCGGGCAATCTTCAACGCTGTTGCTATCTTGGAGGGTTTGTCATCCATCAAGACTACATCGGCAGCCTCGATTGCCGCATCGGAGCCTAATGCGCCCATTGCTATGCCGATATCCGCACGGGTAAGAACCGGAGCGTCGTTGATGCCGTCGCCCACGAATGCCAGCGTTCCTCCTGCAAGAAGTTTCTCAACCTCCGATACCTTATCGGCCGGGAGCAACTGGGCGTGATATTCATCTACCCCGACCTTTGCGGCAACTGCAGCGGCGACAGTATGCTGGTCACCCGTAAGCATCACGGTCTTGCTTATACCGGCATCCTTAAGTTGGGCAATACCTAAAGCCGAATCCTCCTTGATGCGGTCCGATATCACTATGTGACCGGCATATACGCCGTCAATTGCAACGTGGATAATTGTGCCGTCATGATGGCATGAACGCCATTCGGCTCCTACCCTCTCCATCAGTATGCTGTTGCCCACAGCCACGCGCTTGCCGTTTACGGTAGCAAGTATTCCATGACCGGCGGTCTCCTCGACATCGGCTATCAAACAGTCATCCTGTTCATCGGGGTAGGCATTACGCAGTGCCATTGCTATGGGGTGTGTGGAGTGACGCTCCACATGGGCGGCCAGATGCAACAATTCATTGTCATCAATCACCTGCGGATGCACGGCAGTCACCTCAAACACCCCCTCGGTAAGTGTTCCGGTCTTGTCGAACACTACAGTCTTGACACCTGCCAACTTATCTATAAAATTGGATCCTTTAATAAGAATACCCTTGCGGGATGCGCCGCCCAGTCCGCCAAAGAATGTCAGAGGTACGGAGATTACCAGGGCACATGGACATGATACCACCAGGAACAGCAGTCCGCGATATATCCACGATGCCCAATCACCTGTAACGATGCCAGGTATTACAGCCACAAGGACAGCCAGACCTGCAACGATAGGTGTATATACGCGGGCAAATCTCGTTATGAAACTCTCGCTGCGGCTCTTGCTCCCGGCGGCATTCTCCACCAAATCCAAAATCTTTGAAACCGTTGATTCTGCGAATGCCTTGGTTGTACGAACCCTTACCACACCGCTCAGGTTTACGCAACCCGAAAGGATCTCGTCACCGGCCGATATGCTGCGGGGCACGCTCTCACCCGTGAGTGCTACGGTATCAAGACTCGAACTGCCTTCGATTACTGTACCGTCCATGGGGACCTTCTCACCCGGACGGATCATGATTATCTCACCCGGCTTGACTGTATCGGGAGAGACGGTAAGCAGTTCTCCGTTACGCTCCACGTGTGCGGTATCAGGACGGATATCCATAAGATGTGAAATGGATTTGCGGCTGCGGCCCTCGGCCACCTCTTCAAACATCTCGCCTATCTGGAAGAAAAGCATTACGAATACCGCCTCGGCAAACTGAGTCTCGGCTCCCGGCAGGAATCCTATCACTAATGCGCCGATGGTTGCTATGCTCATCAGGAAATCCTCACTCATGGCCTCTCCTTCAAACAGTCCCTCGGCAGCCTCCTTAAGTGTTTCCCAACCTACAATAAAATAAGGAACCAGAAACAGCAGCAGATACTGCCAGTCCTGCCATGCGGTCTTATGCTCAATGATTGAAGCGGCGATTAATAGAATTGATGCGGCAATGATCTTTACCAGGCGGCCTCTGCCCTTCTCTTCTTCATGATGATGTTCATGCTCATGATTGTGTTCATGATGATGCTCATGATGACGGCTGTTCTCGCAGCACTCGTTTCCGTGATGGTGATGTCCGTGTACCATATATGTAGTTTCTTTGATTTCCGCTGCAAAGGTACATACCGCTCCTTGCAACCCGGTTGCAAAAAACATATCCCCGGAAAACAAAAGAAAAATGAAACTGCCTAAAACTCTAACGAGAGCTGCCCGTCGCCCAGAAGGTTGAACGACATTCTGTGATATGGGGTCGTGCCGAACTGCCGTATAGCCTCTCGATGCTTAGCGGTGGGATAGCCTTTGTTCCCACGCCAGTCATACTGGGGGTATTCATCGGCTATACGGTTCATGAAATCATCACGGTATGTCTTGGCGAGAATGGAGGCCGCTGCTATAGACATCATCTTGCCGTCACCCTTTACGACGGTGGTATGCGGAATGCCCGGGTACGGTATGAAACGGTTGCCGTCTATGAGCAGATGTTCCGGCCGCACCTGAAGCTGATCTATGGCCCTGTGCATGGCAGTAAACGAAGCCTTGAGGATGTTTATCTTGTCTATTTCCTTATTGTCAACCACACCCACAGCCCAAGCCAGAGCCTCTCGCTCTATAATGGGACGCAGTTCATAACGCTGACGCTCAGTGAGCTGCTTGGAATCATTCAGCAGCGGGTTGCTGAAATCCGTCGGCAGTATCACCGCTGCGGCATAGACAGGCCCGGCCAGACAGCCTCGCCCGGCCTCATCGCATCCGGCCTCTATACGCCCCTCCGCCAAATACGGCAACAACGGATTATGATTCATTGCGCAAACTTACAAATCAAAACAGGTTCTAAAGCTTTTATACTCATTCAGCACATCATAGATCCCGTCTTCCGACAACACTCCGCGTTTCAATCCTTTGGGCAACAGACCTTTTTCATCGGCCTGAAGGTCATCAAACCACTCCGGACTGCCGTAATAATCATCCAGCTGCAATGCCAGCGGGCCAAGCTCACGGAGATGGGATATGGCATCGTTTGCCTGTGCTACTGCCTCCTGCAAGCGGTCCAGGATGTTCTCCATCTGCTCAATACGTTCAATTTGGGTCATATTATGGAATCATCAGCTTCTCGATGAGGCAAATGTAATGAAAAAACAGTAATTTCGCGGCCGAGTAGCGGACATACCGCTGCAAGTGTGCTTGGAACCACTATAAAAACAAGTAAAATGACTGAAAACAAGACCCTGGAAGGACGGAAGGATGTGTCCGCCGTTTTCGTTGTATTGGCAGTACTGTTCTGCGTCTGCCTTATCACATCAAATCTTTTTGTGCCACGTTTGTGGCGGGTAGGAAACACTTCACTCCAGCTCTCAGCTGCCGTGATCATATTCCCCATATCCTATATAATCAATGACCTGCTCACCGAAGTCTATGGCTACCGCCGTGCCATGCAGGTCATCTGGATGGGATTCGGGCTCAGTGCGTTCGTGGCTGTGGCAGCCCACATAGTTACAATCCTGCCGGCCCCGATCTATCCCGACAGTCAGGAGGTTGCCGACAGCTTCAACCGGCTGTTCGGACTTATACCGCGCACCACGATCGCGTCATTGACAGCTTTCATACTTGGCTCCCACATGAACGCTTGGGTAATGTCGGCCATGAAGATTGCCACAAAAGGTAAGGGATTCGGCTGGCGAGCCATAGTATCCACAATTGCCGGAGAACTTTCGGACTCGATCATTTTCTATCCGCTGGCATTCCTCGGCACCATGCCGATAGCCACGATACTCTCCATCGTACTTACCCAGGTTACGGTAAAGACAGTCTATGAAATTGTAATCCTGCCTGTTACGAGTTTCATATCACGCCGTCTCAAGAACAAGGAAGGTATCGATACATACGATTATGATGTCAAGTACAATCCGTTTAATCTCAAAACCCGGGAATAATGTCTGAAAACAGAAAAGAAGAGGGCCTCGTAGCCCTCGGTGGCAAGACCACATATTCAAATGAGTACAACCCCTCACTCTTAGAGGCGTTTGAGAACCTGAACAGGGAGAATGACTACTGGGTACGTTTCAACTGCCCGGAGTTCACCACACTGTGCCCCATAACCGGCCAGCCCGATTTTGCCGAGATAAGGATAAGTTACATCCCTGATGTCAAGATGGTGGAGAGCAAGTCACTCAAGCTCTATCTGCACAGTTTCCGCAACCACGGCGGGTTCCATGAAGATTGCGTGAACCGCATAATGAAAGACCTTATCAGACTGATGGATCCCAAATACATTGAGGTGACCGGATTCTTCGTGCCGCGAGGCGGAATATCCATCTATCCCTACGCCAACTACGGCCGTCCGGGCACACGCTATGAGCAGCTTGCCCTGCAACGGATGGACAGGCATGAATAGGGAGATCCGGGAAAACCGGACACCCGCATGGAACGCGGCGGAATCAATTGTCAATTATCAGGCAGCGGCCACCGTTGAAAGCCACTGCATTGATGTCCCGCATGGACTTGCGCTCAATGGTATTGCAGTGGGAACAGCCCGGCATGAAAAACAGGTAGCCGTCCGTGCAGGCCATTACGAACCGGTCCAGACCGCTGTCGTATGCCAGACCTAACGGCTGCTGTTCCAGACAGAGAGTCTCCCTCTCCTGTGTGTAAGAAAGCGTACGCTCGCTCCATATCCTGCCTGAAGCCGATGTAAACACCGCCGGCATTCCATTGTGAAATGTACCCGCTATGTAAAAGAAGTTGTCCGATGCACTTATGGCACAGAAGCGGGTCTCATCATAATATGACGTATATGTGCCGTTGAAATCCATTGACGTGAACGTATCAAAATCCGCCGTACTGAGAATCACCCCGCCCTCTGTCAGAATCAAGGCATTGTCTTTCGAACAGGCAATCCCCACAACGATGTCTGCGCCGTTATTTATCTGGCGGCGGCACAATTGACGGATGTTGCCGTCACGGGCGACGCTCAGTATCCTGCACTCAGGACTCACGGCCAGCACCCTCTCCTCCCTGACCTCGATTCCTGCCAGATCCATCCTAAGCTTGACACTGTCAGTGGCAATGCCGTCAATATCCGTCCAGGTAAGCGTGCCGTCAGCGTAAGCCATCACGAACCCGTCGGCAAAGGGTTTGATGTCAACAACCACAGGTGACAGGGCAAAGGAACCGGAAACTGTCCCCAACCACACGGACAGTGTGGCCAGGAACAGTTTCCAATTGGATTTGTCCTCAGGATGTGACATTATCGGCTCTTGATCCTGAACCAGTCAAACCGGGCCTTGAAAGGTTCTGACGGCTGCTGTGACGGAGTCACGGCAGGCGCAGCTCCCGGACGGGCACCGCGGATGTTCTGAACGCCCTGACAACATATCATGCCGGCCTGGATGTCTTTAAGGATTATCTCCGCCTGACCCGCCTTGGTCCAGTTCCTGCCGTTTACTGAATAATAAGCGGAATATATGCTTCCGTCCTTCTCTAACCTGAGCCAGACAGTGTTGTCATTGACACCTGCCTCTGTCAGATTCACATTCAGCGTACTCTTGGCAGCACCGTTCTCCTCCACATAGAACTGAAGTCCGCCGGCTGAAGGAGCATCCGTCTGCTGTTGTCCGCGGCGGAATCCCGGTACGGCATAGACCAGTTTGACGAAATTCGCATCATCCTGATATGCCACAAGTCCTGCATTCTGTGCGGGAGCGGCGGGGATGGCGCTGGTCTGGAGTCTGGTTTCGACTGTCCAGTCCGTGTTGGCACTCTGAAGCACCAGGTTGGCGGCATTGTCAGCCGCACCGTTGATATCGCCCGCTGCCGCGACAATCTCTAACTGGCCGTCCCTGACTGCGAGAGCGGAGTCATCGCGGCGGACAACATTCCACTGGCTTCCCAATCCGCTCTTATTGAACTCATCCGGAACGCCCTTGGTTCCAAAGTTGACCATGTATTTCTCCTCGTCACCGGTAACCGGTTCCTGAACCTTGACTACAGCTGTTCCGGGAACTGAAGGAGCCTGTTCAACAACGACATTGAGCTGCGGAGACCTGGCGGTAGCCGATACCTGCGATTTGGTCTGGCCCAGCACGCTGTACTGCTTGCGTCCGGCCTTGAGCAGTGACTTGCCGCCATTCCTGAGAGAGGCAAGGGACATATCGGCGTTCACCTTAACCGAATAGGTGTCCGACACAGTCTTGCCATTATATGTAACACTGACCGTGACGGTGGCGATTCCGGGACCGACAGCGGTCAACTTGCCGGCGGCATCCACTGTCGCCACACCTGTATTGCTGCTTGCATATTTGACTGTCGCCTTATCTATGCCGATAAATGAATCGTCAGTAAGGCAAGCCGATGTGACTGTCTGAGCCGTCTGCCCTACCTCAAGCACAGATACGCGGCAGTCGGCCACCACAGTCTTGAGCTGAGGAGTGAAACGTCCGTTCATGTTTGCAGTCACGCGTCCGCGGATATCCTGTGATGACGATCCTATCTCAAACACATACCGCCCGGAATCGTATGTGATACGGTCACTGTTCATGTCCCAGAACCAAAGGTCTGCGCAGTCGATGTCTATCTCAACAAGGCGGGTCTGTCCACGAGGTATGGTCACACGCTTGAATCCTTTAAGCCTCTTGATGGGACGCTGCAATGATGCAGGGCTGTCAGGAGTGGTCATGTATATCTGCACGACCTCATCGCCATCGTACGAACCGGTATTCTTCACGTTCACGCTGACGGTTATCTTGTCATCAGGAGTGATTGAACTCTTGCTGACAGTGAAGTCGGAGTACTCGAATGTGGTGTAGCTGAGTCCGTAGCCGAACTCGTAAGATACCGGCTTGGTGAAGTACCAGAGCGTACGTCCGGGTTTTCCGTTCCCGGCACGCAGGGTATAGTCGGTAATGGGCGGCAGGTCCTTCACGGAGCGGTACCATGTGGCGTTCAGCTTACCGCCGGGAGTAACGTC
>JAGAEZ010000068.1 GCA_017612875.1 Bacteroidaceae bacterium
GATGCTGATGTTGCACAACGGCATGGGGATGCCCGAATAGCCGCTGTCGCAAGCATCGTCATCCGACACTGCGGGATTGACGAACGAGATTGTACCTCCGGTCTCGGTCATACCGTAATCGGGACATATCTCCGCCTTGCTGCCGCCGTAGCGTAAAAGGCTGTTTATCTTGATTCTCAATGATTTGTCCAGAACTTCGCCAGCCACATATATGGTCTTGATGAATGAAAGCCCCCGTTCCATCCTTCTGTTCCCCACCACGGATTCCCATTGGGAGGGAACACTGAATATATGGTTCGGCTTATGTCTAAGGATCAGGTCGGCCATATCCTTGCCCTTGAACAGGGGCACAATGACGAGTGTCATGCCGTAGCGCAGGGGCATGTGGATGTCAAAGACGAATCCGAACAGGGCGAACAGAGGCAGAATGGAGAGTACCTTGTCACCCGGCAACGGCTCATTCATGTGGAAATGCTTCATCGTGGACGAGTTGTTCAGATTGAAATTGGTGTGGACGGCACTCTTGGGGAAGCCGGTCGTACCGCTTGTCTGGAATATGGCAGCTATGTCATCCGCATGGACTTCGGCATCCAACGGCCTGGCGCATCCCCTGCCCGACTTTATGAATTCAGGCCAGAACGAATACCTGCCGTCACGCTTCACAATCCTCCTCCTGCCGTTGAACAGCTCGCTGAACTCATACATCAGGACAGCCAGCGGGAAAGATTCGCATCCCCTCAGGACAATTATCTTTTCTATGCCGGTCTCATCCTTGACGGCTTCCATACGCTCAAGGTAAAAATCCATAAGCAGGATCATCCTGGGTCTCGTCTTGCGGGTTATCTCCACTAACTGTCCAGGTGCAGTACGGACATCGACCATGTTCGCTATGGCACCTATCCTGTTCAGGGCGTAGAAACAATAGAGCGACTCCGGGAGCGTGGGAAGCATGAGCATCACCACATCGCCCTTGCATATACCGTTCTGTATGAAAGCACGGGCAGTCCGCTCTATTCCCTCATACAGTTTCATGTAAGTGAATGTCTTTCCATAGAACGTGAAAGCGGCCCTGTTCTCATATCCGGCATGATGTACGGCCTGGTACATGCTGGATTCCGAGAACTCCGGATTCAGTTCATCTTCGCCATAATACCGGCGCCACACCTTTTCCTCCGATGGCAAAAGTCCTCCCATTTCTCCAAGAATCAAATCACGCCTTCACTTTCCGGACATACCGGATTGGAATAGATACCCAGGAAAATGTCACGTAAGGCCGGATCATTGCCGTACCTGTCCAATCCGGACATACGGGCCATGAAGGCATCGTACTGCTCCTTAGTATATCGGTCGGAGTAACGGTTGCCGCCGTTCCTGATGTCGTACGCGATATAGGCGTTGGGAAACAGCCGGTAGCCACCACATATACGCTTGTCCAGGATTTCCGCCACTGCATGACGGAACCGGGAATCCGCATAATCCGCAGGGATTGCGTTCAGGTCATCAGCTGTCAGAGGCTCGCATATCTCTATGTGCACACGGCCTTTGGGCTGCATTATCCCCGTCAGTATGCTGTTAAGGTCCTCTCCGGGTTTCTTAACGTACGGCTGTCCGTCCCGTGAGGCGTAGAGTTCAAGGGTTTTCAGGATATCGCATGACTCCCACTCGTAGGAGACTGAAACAGGTACGATGTCAAGGTCAGCAAGAGCCTTGACACGGTCCTCTCCTCCGCTCATGCCGAGCATCTTGATCAGGCCCTGGTCAGTATGGTCAATCCCGTCCTTGGTGCGGCCGTTGCGCTGGGCAATCCATACAGACTCCTTTTTCAGGGTAACGGCATACCTTATATAATCAGAAAGATGCAGTGAATTGAGATACATCTGACGGGGATTTCCGCCACGTTCCACCTTGAACATCTTATTGCTCTTGCCTATATCAATGACCATCTGACCCTTCATCAGATTGGACCCGAAAGTGATCTCACCTATGCTCTGGCCATTGAGATAGAGAATGTACATGAGCAAACAGGAGTCCAGCACTATGTCCCTGTGGTTGCTGATGAAAAGATATCGCTTCGAAGGGTCGAGCCACTCCACTCCACCGTATGTCAAGCCGTCGGTGGTACGGGCTATCACCTGCTCGTTCACCTGCTTCATGACCGTTGTCTGGAATTCCCTGATGTTCCTGCAACCGAGCAGTATCTCCTTAACCTCGGCAACAGTCAGGTCAGGATAGACAAACTGCGCCACCTTCGGGAAGTAAGGATCCGACACTATGCGCTGCATGGCTGCCGGAATCTCCTCGTCCCGGTACGGACGGATATCGTCAAAACGGGTCTCTCTCTCCATAAGGCATTATTTTCTCTCGTCAATGAACTTGACCGGTTTGCGGCCGGTCGGCGGATAGTTTATCCGTTGAATCTCCTCGACAGGGCATATCTCTATCCCGGGAGCCACACGGATACGCGAGCGGAAACGGTCCTTGAGCTCCTTCACGGCATCAAAGCCGGGGTCATGCCTGAGGCCTACCTTCACCAGCACGTCATCAGTGCCGGCCGCGCTGTTACGCACAATCACCACATAGTTCTCCACATAGTCCGTGTTGTCCAGGACATCGTTTATGGCAGGCGGATAGAGTGTGGTGCCCTTGAGCTTTATCATGTTGTTCTTCCGGCCCAGCAATGGTGACAGACGGTACGACCAGCGTCCGCATCGGCACTGCTCCACATGCTTGCAGGCAATGTCGCCCGTACGGAAACGCAGCAGGGGCATCCCCTCCACTCCCAGGGTGGTCACCACCACCTCACCGGGATTGCCGTCGGCCACAGGCATCCCGTCCTCACCGATTATCTCCACTATGATGAGCTCCGGATGAACGTGACCGCCCATGCCGTACTCGCACTCACTGAATGTGGCTCCCATCTCGGTCGATGAATATGTGGCGAACAACTGGACATCGGGCCATTTGTCATGAATCTGGCGGCCCAGCAGGTTAAGTTCGAAGTTCTGGTCCCGCAGTCCCTCGCCGATGCCGATGATACGGCGGATGCTGCTTGAACGGTAGTCTATGTCATGCGCCTCGGCATAATCGATTAGTTTGAGTATGAATGAGGGGACACACATGATTGCATCGGGATGGAAACGGCGTATGGTGTCCCACTGCAGCTCCGGTATGCCGTTGCCCACACGTATAACTCCGGCACCCAACTCACGCAGGCCTAAGAAATAGGCCATGCCCGCCATGAAACGCTTGTCAAGGGTGGTCATGAGCTGAAGTACGCTCTCGTCGGTCAGACCGGCGCAGGCGAATGACTTCTTCTCGTTATAGGCCAGACGCTGCAGGTCCTTCTCAGTGCATCCGAAAAGCACCGGGTCACCCAGCGTGCCCGACGTGGTTATGTAGTCTATTATCTTTTTCCTCGGTACGCAGCAGAAATCGTCGTTGTAGAGCTGAAGGTCCTTCTTCTCCGTAAAAGGAATCCGCGTCAAATCCTCCAGATGACGGATTTTCCCGATGTTTATCCCGTAGCTGTCAAACAGTCTCCTGTAATACGGAGAGTTGTCACGCAGATAAGCCATGTGCCTTTGCAACAGTTCCTCCTGAAACGCCTTAATCTGCTCAGGCGACTCAAACTCAATATCTTTCCTGTCCATTTCGATCATTTACCCATAAACGGTTCCAGCCACTTCAGGAATTCGTTTTTCCATCGGCGTGACTCCTCGCTTCCATATACCTCGCTCACCCCGAACCCGTGACGGCCCGTTTCATACCGGATGTACCGGTGCTCGACACCCGCTCTTGTCAATGCCTCATCAAGCAGTACAGAGTTATGCCAATCCACTACAGGGTCGTCCTTGCAGTTTATGATGAAGACAGGCGGGCAGTCCGACGGTATATGCTCCTCAATGGAGAGCTGCTCCCTCAGTTCCTTGTCATACTGGCCCCACTCGCCTAAAAGTCCGCGACGAGACCTCTTGTGCACGTATTCACCCTTCATAGTCACCACCGGATAGAGCGCCGCTACAAAGTCCGGCCTGAGCGACACCCCGGAAGGACCCTCGGGCAGGTCCGTGTAGTCGGTCCCGCTGAAACATGCCGAACATAAGGCAAGATGTCCACCGGCAGAGAACCCCATCACACCCAACCTTTCAGGATCGATGCCTATACTGTCAGCCTTTTCACGTACATAACGGATGGCCCGCTGCAGATCGGTCAGCATGTCGGGATGACGGTTGCCACGCACCACATAACGCCAACGGGTGAAGTAGGCGCCGAAACCTGCGGTCCTGTATTGGAGCAGGAAAGCCGATATGCCGTTGTCCCTAAGCCATTCAGCCACTTCAATACCCTCTCCCTTCACATCAAGCCAGCAGTAGCTTCCTCCAGGACAGACGATGACCGACGGGGCAACCCTGCTGTCATCGGCAAGGAACGCGGATAATGTCACGTCCTCAGCCCTCTCGTCTTGACTGGCCCATGGTCTCATGCTGTTTCCGGATGGTATGATTATCAGTGGAACTGTCAACAACAATGATTTCAACATCACTAACCCAGCAGTTTCTTTATCTCATCCCTGTCCATCTGACGGTACTTGCGGGACGGATCAGCTTCAAAATCCACCTGGAAGTACTCCTCGTCATAAAACGAGAGTTTGGAGTTTGTATTGGGGTTACATTCCACATAAATGATATCACTCAGTTGCAAACCCTTAGCCTCACAAATCTGTTCCGCCAGCTTCTGTCCTGCGTATGTTACGGACGTGCCGGGATTATCCTGATACAGCTCCGTTACAATCACGCATGGCTTGCCGTCAAGAGAACGGATCTTAAGACCGCAGGCCGAAGGCATATCCCATTCGCCTTTATAGCTGAAAATCTCGTCGTAATAATCAGGTGATACTTTCATAAATTTACATTTCTAACGTTTCTATCTACATCACGACCGAATGACTTGTTTGCAAGACGACGGTCACGCGGACGGTAAGTACCCTCATTCATCTCACGCAATGCCACATTGCAGAACAGACGGAACATCTTCTGCTCCTGGCTCTCATCGGCATAGAAGCTCTTCCAAGCGTAATCATACAGTTCCTGAAGCTTCTCAGGACTCATGTGCTTAGGCTGGAACACCACCTGACCGGCATTGTAATGGTTCCAGTCAAAATCAAATATGCGGCCCTGACGCAGCAGGTCATCATAACCTTTGGTATGCGGGAACGGAGTCATGACCGTGAATTCCGCAAGGTCAAGGTCAATCTCTCCCAGGAAGTCAATCAGACGCTTGATGTCATCCTCTGTCTGGTTGTCAAGTCCGAGCAGGATTGTACCCTCCACACCTATGCCGTAATCATGGTAACGCTTGACACGCTCCTTTATGTAGTCCGATGTATCATAAACCGCCTGATATACATACCAGGCACCAGCCTTGGCTGCCAAATCAAGCACCTCAGGGTCATCCTCGATGGTATGGCTTATCCATTTCTTCTTGAGCGGGGCAATGGCAGTGAACAGCTCTTTCTCCCACTCCTTATTCTGGGCAAGGGAGTTATCCACAATGAAGAGACGGTTGTTCTCGATAGCCGCCATATCCTCCACCACCTTGTCAATGGGGCGCGGACGGAACTTGCGGCCACCCAGATATGATACGGCACAGGGATAGCAGCTGAAACGGCATCCCCGGCTGGCATGGAACAGATCGACCATCTGAACGCCCTTATGGTTGTAGAGCTCACGCTTGTACAGGTCACGGCGGCAAGGACCTACAGAGTCGATTGGTGGCATATTGCCCATATAGTTGTAGAACTTCCGGAGCTTTCCGTTGACCCAGTCCTGCATCACCTCCTCCATACGTCCTTCGGATTCGCCCAGGAATACACAATCCACATGTTTGACCGTATCCTCTGCATGGAGCATCGTGGATATACCGCCCGCCATGACCAGCTTACCACGTTTATGATACTCCTCGGCTATCTCCCAGCCGCGCTTGACCTGTGTGCTCAGCATCATGGAGAGAGCCACTCCGTCGCACTCCTCCTCAAAGTCAATCGCCTCCACGTTCTCATCGGTAAACGTCACATCGACCCACTCCGGGAGAGTGGCGGCGAACGCTACAGGTCCGTGAGGAGGCAGGTTGAAAGTGGTCTGACCTTTCAGTTTATGCCACTTGGGATAAATCAGCTTCAGTTTGAACGGTTTCATATCATATTTTTTATCTCATCTTTCTTATCTTATTGACTATCACACCTGTACCTACCAAGGTCTCGACGGTCTCTATTGCGGTCATGGGCACCCCGCCTATACCGTGCATATTCACATTCTGTCCGGTCAGCAGCAGGTTGGTGACCTTGGTGCGTATAGGCAGCTGCGACATGACCATATTCTCGCTGTCCTTGAAGTAGCCGTATATAGATCCGTTGCGGCTGCCAAGCCAGTCACGGAATGTAAGCGGCGATGCGGCAAAACATTCCGTCATGTCCTCCCTGATGTCGGGAAACACCTTCGACACCATGTCCAGGACCCTCTCTGTACGAACCTTTTTCCACTCTCCGTACTCCGGAGTACGGTGTCCGGTGCGGGTTCCGGCCCAACGGCTCACCTCCTCCCAGCTCATCAGCGACAGGGCCGATATGTGGGTGGCCCATCTGCCGTCGGCCGAAGGAGACATGAAACAGCTCACCCCGTGGGGCCAGCCCTGCGGGTCATGTGCACTGAGTTTCCATGTGTTGGACATAGAGTCAAGGACGGATACCGGATGTTCTACGAACGGGACTCTACCGGGCTTGAGCCTGACATAAACCTTGAACGCCGAGACAGTATCGGGTATGGTACGCAGACGCTCGCAGTATCCCGGAGTGAAAGCCTTGCCCTCAATCATGTCCGGCAGGAAGCACGGGTGAATGTCCGATATGTAAGTATCCGCTCTGTATTCACGGCCTTCCGAATCAACCACGCACTTCACTGTACGGTCCTCGACCAGGATACGGGTCACATTCCTTCGGGTAAGGACCGCTCCGCCGTCCCGGATGATGACCCATGAAAGCGCATCGGCCAGCTGGCTGCTGCCGCCTGCAAAACGGCAGGGATGGTCAATGAACATGACGGAGATCATGGCATGGAGATATGCAGGGGAATGCCCCGGCACACCGGCGTAGAGAGGGTTGACGAAAGCCAGCAATGAACGGAGTTCAGGGCTTCCTATGTATTTGGCTATGAATTTGTCGGCCGGCATCATGAACTCGTCGGAATGGACGGGATATGTTCCAGGATTGCTCTTCATATAGAAAAGCTTCTCCTCCTCCGACAGACGGAACAGCGCATCGGTATAGTTTCTTATGTTGCCGCTCTCCTCAGGGAACACATCTGACAGATACCCGATGAAAGCCTCCCTGCCGGCAGGAATACGGTATGTGCGTCCCTCGGCCAGATAAGTGACAACCGACATCAGGTCTGACTGGGCAATATCAAGCCTGTCCCAGATCCCGAGATACCTGCATATCCTGTAGAGCGAACCCTGCTCATGGAATCCGCCGGCCACATGCATCCCGGTCTCATAGCTTTCACCGTTACGGACAAATGTCTGCAATCCGCCGCCAATGTGGGAATTCTTCTCAAGTACGGTAACCTTATGCCCCTCCCTGGCAAGCAACGCTCCGCAGAACAGACCGCCCAGACCGGCTCCAATAACTATAATTTCCATTCTGACTCATTTGAAGCCCTTCTGATCCCGTCATAAAGGACTCCGTTTCCCAATAAACTGTCACACACCACCATACTGCCCACAAGGACGCCAAGTATTCCGTGTGAATTGACAGACTGGCCGGCCAGCAGGAGATTCCTTACACGGGTCCTGTAAGACACCCTGCCTGACTGTCCAAGTTCAACATCCTTTGCTATACCGTACAGACCGCCTCCCGATGCACCTGTATAGTCACGATACGTGAGAGGTGTCGATGTCCAGTATCTCTCCACTCCGTCCCTCAACCCGGGAATGTACTCTGAAGCCGTGGCCAACAGTCTTTCGGCCTTGAGCCTCTTGAACTCCCTGTAGTCATCACCGCGCCTGCCTGTCAGAGTACCGTTCCACGCCATCAGGTCGTCACACCGCATATAGACAAGAATCACTCCCGCATCGGCATAACGACTGTCTCCCTGAGGCCACTGGTGCATGTACAAAAAGCCGCGCGGCCAGTCCTCAGTCGTGTAACGGTCACATCCCCAAACACTTCCGGTCGTATAAACGAATCGGTTGGCGTTCATGTAAGGGACGGTATTCTTTTTAAACTTCAAATATAGTTCAAAAACCCCAATCGTATCGGGCATTTCCTGAATTCTTTTTCTGAAAGCTGGTCTGAACAGCGGAGAATGCACCATCCCCACCGTCAGGGACGGATGGATGGTGGATATGACATAATCGGCTTCAATCAGATGCTCTTCACCGCTTTCCATGTACCTTATTCCGGTCGCCCTCGTTTCGTCACATACTATCTCAACCGCCTTGCATCCTGTCATCACACTGCCTCCTGCGCCGGTAATACGTCCGGCAAGGAGCCTGGCTATCGTGTCGCTGCCTCCCGCTATGCGCCATGCGCTGCGGTTGTAGAACGATGTGATGAAAGCGTGGAGGGCGAACGGAGTATGCCCCTTGACACCGGCATACAGCGGCTGGTTTCCGGCCAGAACCTGACGCAGGTCGGGATCGTCGGTAATCCCGTCAATCACGCTGTCAACACTTAGGGTATGCCATACGGCATCTTCAGGGTCCATCACCCGCCCGGGATTGAAACTCTCCACCGATGAAGCCGCCGATGCCCTTAGGACCGTATCCATATATCGGGCCAGATTGTCCCTCTGACGTGGAAAGAACTCCGCCAGACCCTCCACAAACGCATCCCTGCCGTTACGGAAGGGGAAGTCCTGACCCTTGTAAGTCACAATCTCATAGCCGTTACGGTCCAGCTCATGCAGTTCCAGCCCTTCCCTGATTCCAAGATACCTGAAGAGGGAGTCCAGTATCTCTCCCTGTGCCGCGCTGCCTATGAAATGCATGCCTGTCTCGAACTTGAGGCCGTCACGCACGAATGTCTGGAGGCAGCCGCCCGGCTGGTTTCCCTGCTCTATCACCGTCACGCTGAATCCGTGCCGTGCCAGGACAGCCCCGCACGACAACCCTCCAAGTCCGGCTCCTATTATGACACATCTGCTCCCCATCTGCTATCCTTTGACTGAACCATTGTCCCGGACACTCCGCCGGTAGGCACGCCACACGTCCATACCCTTGTACAGATATCCGTGCCTAACGTATGGAGCCCGGTAGGACTCATCCTCATATCTGGCGCACAACTCATCATACCATCCGATGTAATAGCGGTGGAACGCCTGTGTGCGCGAACGTGAATCATCGCCCCACGAGGCATCGTCGGCCGGTACCCGCTTTCCCACCGTCACGGTTATGCGTCCCGGACGCAGCATGAGCTCCCTCTTAGGCAACACGTGACCTACCCCGTGCAGGCACACCGGAACGATGTCAAGGCCCAGTTCCTGAGCCAGATGGAACGCCCCCTTATGGAAACGCAGGATACGGCAATCCTCCGAACGGGTGCCTTCCGGGAACACAAGTATGGAGTAGCCACGCTCCACCAGACTGCGCAGCTGGGGCATGTAGTTCTCCACACCTTCGGCGGCAGGCACGAACTCAGCTCGGCGTATCAGCGGACCGTATATCGGATTGCGCCACACCCAATCATTCGTTATCACCACCATCCTCGGGGTGAGCATGAGCAGGCACATCAGGTCCAGATGCGACTGATGGTTGCTTATTATCACTGCGGGCTTGCTGAAAGTCTCGCCCACACTGTTGTCAAAGGTGAACCCTACACCGGGCACCCTGCGTATCACAAAATTGGAGAACCTGTAGAGCACCCCGTGCAGCCAGCGGTCCTTCCACTCGCGCTTGCGGCCGAGGAACAGCACGAAAGCGACCGGAGTGACCACAATCACGGACAATATCAGGAAAGCGAATGCAAAGACTGTCTTGGCCAGACGCCACAAGGTAACAGGAACGTCTCTGCGCACCCCCTTCTTTTCCGTGAGCCACCGGAACAGCCATTCCGGCAGGAAATGCGCCATAACCACCACCACGAACATTCCTATCATAGTGATCTCTGCAAGCGAGCGCATGGCAGGATGTCTGGCGAAAATGAGCGTTCCTATACCTATGAACATTATGACGGCCGATATGATGACACTCTTGCGTCTGTCCTGCAGAGTGCTTCGCCCATAGGCATACTCCTGCATAAGGCCTTCGGTCATGAATATGGTGTAGTCATCACCCTGGCCGAAAATGAATGTGGCCAGGATTATGCTCACGATATTGAACTGAATGCCAAAGATGTTCATGATGCCCAGTATCCAGACCCAGCCTACAGTAAGAGGCAGGAACGAAAGCAGAGCCAGCTCAATGCGCCCGAACGAGACCCAAAGGAACGCGAACACTATGAATCCGCACAGGAAAAGCACCGTATTGAAGTCCTGTGAGAGTGAACTGACCAGCGACGCCATCACCTCGCTCATGTTGACAGGAGTCAGATCCTCGGCCGACACGACTTCCGGCTCCGTATGTACCGACTCCATGAACGGAGCGAAAGCGTCAGTCCTGAATCCTGCCTCACGGGCCTCATGTTCCAACTGCTCCACCACATTGGAATGCTCCTGCCAGAATGCCGTCCAACGCCGGGCCACCGTCTCCTTTTCCGAATCCGGCGCAAGCATGCCCGCCAGGATGGAGAGCTTGTCCATGCCGGCATCACCCATACTGCCGGAGAGAAGATCCATATCCTCCTGCTGTTGAGGAGTCATGTAGTTTATGTGGTTCAGGTCCGTGTCGAAGCCGGCACTGCCGCCCCGGATGAGCAGGACAACCGTTATGAGAATCACTATCGGCGACACTATCCCGGACAGCCTGCCGCTGCCGGCAGGCTTGGAATCCTGCCTGCGCTGCGTCGCCTGATGCTTGCCGCCGGCCTTTGCGAACACCGGCAGGAACACAATCGAGAATATGATTGTCCCCGCCAGCATGAACGAGCCGAACAGGGCCAGGTCATGCATGGCCTGGGCCTTCAGGAAAAGCAGGCAGAGGAAAGCGCTCACTGTGGTAATGTTACCCACAACCAGCGGCACCACCATGTCGCGCAAGGACTCACGGTTGTCGGCCGTGTCAAGCAGCGAATGCAGGAAATGGAGCGGATAGTTGGCAGCGATACCCACAATAACCGACCCTATCCCGATAACTATAATCGATACTGAATCCTTGAGCAGTCCTATCAGGCCAAGCGAGAAAAGCGCGCCGAAGAGTAAGGTGGCGGCTATCCAGAATATGTAGTCAAGGCGTCGGAACGAGATGAGCAGGACCGCCAGGATACCGATTACCGCAAGTCCCACCGCAAGAATGCTGTCGCGTTTTATCCTGTCGGCATTGGTGACCGCAATCACCGGGGCACCCACAGCCGACACCTTGATTCCTGTCTCCTCCTCGACCTCGGCTCCGGTCTTTTCAACCAGACGGACAAGTTCGGCGTTGCGTCCCGACTCGCTCTCACCGAAAGGCGATTCGAACAGCAACAGTCCTGCCTGTTCCGTCCGGTGCATGATATGACCGTCCACCAGACGGTAGCCGTTGTTCCCTCCGGTTTCAGACAGTCCGAGCAGTATGCCGGTGAAGAGGTTCAGAGGGTCGTATGGTATGGTGTTTGCAGTAAGACTGCCGCTCAACATCTGGAGTGAGCGACGGTCGGCCTCAAGCTGGCGTTCCACGTATCCGGGCTCGCTGAGCAGAGAATCCATCCTGCGGTAGTCCTCCTCCCTGAGGAAACTGGCATAATGCTCCTGCACGAACTGAACCAGTTCCAGCGCCATGGCTTCATCGGCCACGGCCGACAGGTCCGGCACGAGTTCCAGAGTGTCATTCCGGAACCACAGTTCCTCGAACAGGTCCATGGCCTGTATCACATCGTCCTCAGAGTCAGTGTCCTGCCCCCGGCCACGGAATATGACCGCCACACTGTTCTGCTTGGAGACAGATTCCATGAACTCCGTCTGACGGCTGTCAGAACGGTCTATCGGCAGGAAACCTGCAATATCCTCCTCATAATGCAGACGGCACATTGAAATCACGCAAAGGACCATTATGGCCAGCACCATCAGCGCTGCCAGGCCCTTGCGGCATTTGAGCCGGTCATATATGCGGAGAAAGAAATCAGACATGGCTCCTACCTGTAATTGTCCTGAAAAGCGCCAAGGGCAGCGCATACAGCACAGCCCCGAAACAGAGCAGAGTATTCAACACCGTAATCCTGAAGAAATCCCGGAACGGACGGAAATGCGACACCCGCTCTCCCTCCGGCTGATACAACACCCTTACCGGCACCCCTGTCATGCGCACGCCGTGCCATGCGGCAAACACCATCAGCTCCAGCTCTGCCTCATAACGGGACGTGATGAGCCACAGGCCATGAAGCCTGTCCAAAGGATATATCCTGAACCCGGACTGCGTATCATCTAAACTCTGGGCGGTCTGAAGCCTGAACCAGAAGTTTGAAAAACGGTTGGCGAAAGTGTTCTGACGCGGCATGTTCTCGCTGGTCAGGTTGCGGCATCCCACTATCAGGCTGCCGGTATGCTGTTCCGATGACTCCATAAGCAACGGTATGTCCTCGGGAAAATGCTGGCCGTCGGCATCAATAGTGACCGCATGGGTAAAACCTTTCCCACGCGCATAGACGAGTCCTGTCTTCAAGGCCTTCCCCTTGCCGCGGTTACGGTCATGCACAAGTACCGTAACATCCACGTCCTTAAGCACATCAGCTGTTCCGTCCGTGCTACCGTCATTCACCACTATCACATCCTTGCAGACAGCAAGGGCACGCCGTGCCACGTCCGTCACTGTACGGCAGTTGTTGTATGTCGGAATTATTATGCAGTAGCGGTTCTCGGACATCGGAAAAATCAGATCTGTTCCCTGTATAGAGTCAAAGAGAATTTGGTAAACAACGTTTCAGGACTGTCAGGTGACGTGACCGAAGCCTGTATCTTAATTCCACCGTCCCCGGTTTCTGCGCGTGAAGTAAAAATGAACCGCAACCTTGCATTTTCACCGGGTACCACAACGCCTGTATATTTGGCGTTCCTGACACTGCGAACATAAAGGCTGCAACCTTCGGCCTCCCCTGCCAGCTCGGCCACCATCTGCATCAGGCACACGCCGGGAGTAACGGGATGCCCCGGAAAATGGGCATTGAATATGAAATGCTCCGGGTTCAGGCGCACATCGAACCCGTAGGCCATGCCGTCCGATGCCGGAAGCCGGCCCTCTATCGTGAAGAAATCACCATTCAGCGTCATAATCGCCGTTTATTGAAACGTTGCTCACTGTTATCTCGGTACTGCCTCCGCTCTGCTCGGTCATGGTAAGCCGCTTAAGCAGCGACGTGGCAGGGTCAAACACCATCACTATCTGCGTGAACACGCGCTTCATCTCCCTGCGCTGCGGCACGAGCACAGCCACCCATTCACCATCCTTCTCAGTCACCGATGCCTGGAACAGGCGCTTGTCCTTGAGGCTCTCTCCTGTCATGCATCCCAGCATTATTCCGGCCATTCCCTTGAACATGCGGGCGGCCTCTCCGCTTACCTCGGTATCACCATCCCCGTTGTTTATCGAGATAATGTCACCGTCTATGGTGAACGAGTTGACGAACGGCTCCGTATATGACCATTTCAGCGCATCCGGCTGACGGTAGAGCATCTTTCCCCTGGATTCCTGCGGCTCATCCATGAGCGGAACCGTCCGTACCTGACGGAAATCGCACCTCATGGATTTCATGGAAGCGCATTCCTTGGCGATGCGCTCCACAACCGGATCCTCCTTCTGGCCCTGCGTCCCTGCATATACGAATCCTATTCCTGCGATAATGAACAGGAACAGGAGAAGGAGAGCCCATTTGGAATTTAAGTTTTTCATATCACTTTGCAATGAAGTAGGCACCTATCAGTATCAGCACCACTCCCACCCAGCGGATGGGAGGTATGGGTTCACCCAGGAATATCCATGCTCCCAGCATTCCGAACAGGAAACTCAGGCAGCTGAGCGGATATGCTATGCTGAAGGGGAAATGTTTGAGGATGTACATCCACAACAGCATGGCTCCGGAAAGCAACGTACCGCAGCCGTACCACCACCAGTTGGTCCACTCCCCCGCCAGGAACTGTCCGAAGCCGGTATAGTGGCCCATTTTCTTGAGAGCCAGTTTAAGCATCATCTGGCCTGTAGCCAGCGTGAAGCTTTGTAACAGAGAAAGCGGTATTAAAGTCCTCCACATAATATCGGTTTAAGTAAAGAAACGGAATAGTGCCTGTCCTCGACAATATTGACCGTGAGGATTCCTCCATCGGGTTTGATTGTTATGCCGTCCTCTGTGAGACAGGCCGGGATCACACCTTTTTTGAGGCAACAGGCCGCCGTGTAGAAGCCTATGGCCGATGATGAGAAATTGACTCCGAACAGATGCTTGTATCGGAGCAGGGGTATATTAGGAAACAGCTTACCCAAAAAGCCGTACCAGCTGTCATTTTCAGCGTTTCCGCTCATGCCGGTCATTATGGCCGACGGGGCATTGCCGTCAGTCAGCGAGCGCACGGCATCGGCCAGTTCATCCGCATCGGGACGGTTCAGGATGACCATGCCGTCCAGAGTACAGTAAGCAGGAGCATCCTGACCGGTGCCAAGAAGCACCGATACGGCCGACTCGCTGCAGATCTCGCCATCCCTGACATGGTCCGCCTTGCGCATGAAGCCCGCAAACACGGGTGTCATCTCGTCATGGCTGCCCACCAGGGCCGTCTTTATCTTGCCTAAGCGGAACTGGAGCCAGGCATCATACAGCGCACAGTCAAACGACATGCCTTTCTGCGTATAGGTGGAATTGTAA